>NZ_DASVUE010000076.1:0-15501 GCF_036387215.1 Allosphingosinicella sp.
GACGCTCGGCAACTCGCTGCGCCGCGTGCTTCTGTCCTCGCTCCAGGGCGCCGCGGTCACCTCGATGCGGATCGAAGGCGTGCTGCACGAATTCTCGTCGCTCGCCGGCGTCCGCGAAGACGTGACCGACATCGTCTTGAATGTGAAGCAGATCGCCCTCCGAATGGAAGGCGACCAGCCCAAGCGTCTGGCGCTCAGCGCCACCGGCCCCGGCGAAGTCACCGCCGGCCAGATCGCGACCACGGGCGACATCGAGGTGATGAACCCCGATCTCGTCATCTGTCACCTCGACGAGGGTGCGACGCTCAACATGGAGCTCACCGCCGAAGTCGGCAAAGGCTACGTCCCCGCCGCCAACAACCGCCCGGTCGACGCTCCGATCGGCCTCGTGCCGGTGGACGCGCTCTACTCACCCGTGCGCCAGGTCAGCTACAAGGTCGAGAACACCCGCGTCGGCCAGGAGCTCGATTATGACAAGCTGACTCTGACCGTCGAGACCGACGGCACGATCACTCCGGACGACGCATTGGCTTATGCCGCGCGCATCCTCCAGGACCAGCTGCAGCTCTTCGTCCACTTCGACGAGGGCATGGTGACCGTCCCGACCATGGCCGGAATGGCCGCGGCGCCGAGCGTCGACACCGAGGCCGACGCCAACCAGCTGAACCGCTACCTTTTGAAGAAGGTGGACGAGCTGGAACTGTCGGTGCGCAGCGCCAACTGCCTCAAGAACGACAACATCATCTACATCGGCGACCTCGTCGGGAAGACGGAGGCCGAGATGCTCCGCACGCCGAACTTCGGCCGCAAGTCGCTGAACGAGATCAAGGAAGTGCTCTCGAGCATGGGCCTTCGTCTCGGCATGGACATCCCCGGCTGGCCGCCCGAGAATATCGAGGAAATGGCCAAGAAGCTCGAACAGGAGATGATGGGGTGATTGCATAGGATCAGTCCGGGGGGACTGATCCGGCGCAATCACCGCCCGGCGAAGCTTCAGCTTCGACGGGGGCGGGAAATCGACGGCACTGGTTTTCGAAAGGGGTCGCTGCGGCGGCCCCTTTTTGCCTTGGGGGGCACCCGAAGACTGCCACCGGCCTCTTCGGCGGGCACAGATTGATCCGAATATCAGCAGGCAATGCGGGGCATTGCTGGCCAGCCGATTGGGTGACGCCAATGCAACTGGAGCGCGGATCCTAACAGTTAGAGCTTGGGGGCGCTGTTTCACAGCTTTTCCTGTGGTTTGCACATTAAATTCTGTGCAATGATGTGGCAATGAGATATTCCGACTTTCTGACCGAGCTCCACGGAAGCGATCTCACTGTGCGTGCCTTTGCCCAGATCGTTGGCAGGAACCCAAACTCAGTGTCGAATTATGCCCAGAAGGGTGAGGTGCCGGACCACCTCGCGCTGATCGCCGTCCTCATCGGCGAGTTGTGGCGGCACGGCATTGATTATGGGGCCACTCTCGACCGTGTTAATCCCGTGAGAAAGAAGCCGCGCGGCCGAGCCCGGACCGGCCGCTTTGGAGGAGACCCTCAAGAGGTGCTGGATCTCGAGTCATGAGCGACTCGGCGCCGCTCATGTTAGATGAGGTCGCAGCGGTTCTTGGCTGGCCAGCGCCCGCAGACATACGCGAACCCCCAGGAGCCGGTGCGGCGGTCATGGCCGAACTCGTGCGCGAGAAGATCGGCCGTGCCTTGCGGCTGCTTAACGTGGGCGATCCTATCGTTGGCGTTTTGCTCGGTGATCCCGCGGGTCAGGGGACTGAGCCGGCTCTAGGGGTCGTCGTCGAGTTCTCCGCGTCACCAGAGCAGCATGTGCTGCGGGAGCTCCACAAGCTGGCATGGAATTTTTCGCGTAGTCCGACCTTGATCACTGTTGAACCCGGCCTACTGCGTGTCTGGACCTGCTGCGAACCGCCAGACGATAATCGACCTGTCACTGGTTTCGTGGTGCACGAAATTCCCGCGAGGGATCTGCGCGGGGATCCGCGGCTGGTGCTGGAGAACGGGCTGGTCAACGCCCTTCACTGGATCAACCTGGTCTCAGGCCATTTCTTCGTCGAGCGGGAAGAGCGATTCAGGCGCGACGGCCGCGCCGACCAGACCCTGCTTCGCAACCTGCGCAGTCTCAGGGAGGAGCTGATGCGGGCGGGAATGACAGATGACGACATCTGTCACGACCTGCTCGCGCGCGTCATCTTCGTCCAATTCCTGTTCGACCGCCGCGACGCGGACGGGACGGCGGCCCTCAATCCCAACCAGCTGAAGCGGTTGTACGCTGAACAGGTCTTGTCCCGGCCATTCACCAGTCTGGCGGAGATCCTGGGAAGTTACGAAGATACCTACCGGCTCTTCGACTGGCTCAATACCAAGTTCAATGGCGATCTGTTTCCGGCAAAAGGGGACTTGCCGGAGGACCGCGCAGCGGGCTGGGCGCGGGAACGGGAGGTGGTGCGGCCTGAGCACCTGTGCCTCCTCGCGGATTTCGTCAGGGGCGATCTCGACCTAGGCACCGGTCAGGGGTGGTTGTGGCAGCATTATTCGTTCGACGTGATCCCGCTCGAATTCATCAGCAGCATCTATGAGACCTTCGTGGCAGACCGGGCTGCGAAGGACGGGGTGTTCTATACGCCGCCGCACCTCGTCGACTTCGTGCTGGACCGCGTCCTGCCGTGGAACGGTGTCGAATGGGATCTGAGCGTGCTCGACCCATCCTGCGGCTCGGGGATTTTTCTCGTCAAAGCCTTTCAACGGCTCATCCACCGCTGGAAGCGGGCTCACCCAGGTGCCTTGGTCAAGGCAGAGACGCTGCGCAGGATGCTCGAGAAGAACCTTTTCGGCGTGGACATCGATCGCCATGCGGTCCGAGTCGCCTGCTTCAGCCTCTACCTCGCGATGTGCGACGAGATTGAGCCGCGCCACTATTGGACGAAGGTCGTTTTTCCAGCGATGCGGGGTCGGCGGTTGATTTGCTCCGACTTTTTCGCCGAAGGTTCGCCGAGCTTCAGCTCGCGGGTCAACGGCAGTCGCTACGACCTCATCATCGGCAACGCGCCTTGGGGGGATAATGTCGTCACGCCGGCCGCCGTGGATTGGGCGCACTCGCAAAAACCGTGCTGGACCATCGCCAATAAGGACATAGGTACGCTCTTCTTGGCGAAGGGAGGCAGCCTCCTTCGAAAGTGTGGCCGTCTCGCCATGATCCAGTCGGCGAATGCCATGCTGTTCAACTCGGCTCCGAAGGCGCGGGCGGCGCAAGGCGAACTCTTGTCTAGATATGGCATAGAAGCGATCTACAATTTGTCCGCGCTACGTTTCGAGGTATTCCGGCGCAAGTCGCACACGACGAAGACCTCAATCGCGCCCACCTGCGTAGTAATCATGAACCCGGAGCCAGCGGCCTCCGACGCCATCATCGCTTATGTAAGTCCGAAAACTCTCCGTCCGCTCGACGAATTCGTGATCGCAATCGAACACGGAGACCGCAACTCTGTGACAGTGGACGAGGCGCGCAGGAGCCCGTCCGTTTGGTCGACCCTCATGTGGGGTTCGCGCCGAGATCGAGTGCTACTGGAGAGGTTGCGCAGGCAGCCAACCCTCAATCGTGCGGCCGACGAAGGTAAGGTCATCAAGCGACAGGGGATACGCGCGGGCGATCAGCAGAAACTCGACGTGCGGCTCGCCGATCGACGGCTTTTTCAGGAGAAGGAGTTCCCCCAGGACAAGCCGTTCTACATCGATGCTTCAAGCTTGCCGCTGGCGGGCGCCATAAAAATCCACTCGCGGGAATCGAGCGATCTGCGAGCGTTCGAATTGCCGCAATTGCTCCTCAAACAGGGGTGGCAGCAAGGCGCCAAAGGCTTTCAGGCGCGGCTCGTTCGATCCAAGGATCGCTCGGGCGTGATCTGCTCGGCGAGCTATGTCAGCGTTCACGGCGACCGATCGCTGCTCAACAAGGCGTGCGCCGTCTACAACAGCAAAGTCGCGACATATTTCCTGAAACTGACCAGTGGGAGGCTCGCCGCCTACAGGCCCGCCGTCCTTGTCCACCAACTCCTCGACGTCCCGCTGCCCGAAGAGGAACTGCCGCCTCTGGAAACGATTGAACCGGCCGCCCTTGACGACGCCATCATGGACGGGTTCGCGCTCAAGGATGCCGAGCGCGTGCTCATCGACGATCTGATCACTTACACGCTTGCCGATTTCCAGGGAGACCACCGGTCTCCCGGCCGGCAGTCCACCCTCGACGGCAGCGCCGATGGTTCGGAACCGATTCTCTCCCAGTATTGTGAGTATTTCGCGCGGGTCCTGCGCGCGGGTTTTGGGCCGCGAAAAGGAATCGCCGCGACGATCTTCCAGCCCCCGTCTTCACGCGCAATGGCCCACCGTGTTGTCGCCTTCGAGCTAACGAAATCGGGGGAGGTGTCACTCCGGTGCCGTGCCATGGATCAGGCGGCGCTGCTTTTGGAGATCGATAGGCTCAGTCGGGCAAGCAGGCCATCCAACGGGGGGACCGCACTGCTTTATAATGAGGAGACGTTGCGCATCTACGACGGGTCCAGCGGGCAGGCCGTGATTTACATCGTGAAGCCCGACCGTGTGCGATACTGGACGCGAACGGCGGCTCTCAACGACGCAGATGAAGTCGCCGCGGACTTGTTCAGCTGGCAAGACGCCGAAGCGTCCGTCGGTCGGCCGTAATAGCCGTGACGGCGCGATCTCCCTGCGATCCTGCGTTCATTGCTCTGGCGCGCGGTTGGATGGAGCGGCCTGAGGAGACCTTCCTTGGGCTCATTTGGGCAGGCTATGACTCATTACGACGCGAGCAGCCGCATATCGACACAGCCGACCTGGAGCGAAGTATTACCCAATTGCTGGAGCCGCGGATGAAGGACGCCATGACAGGTGATGAGCCCTTCTATCTCCAGCACGGTCCGTTCGAGCGTGAGACCAAGGCGCCCTCGCCGGCCCAACCGCCCGAATATGATCTCGCTTTCATCTTACGGGCGGAAGAACGGATAATGTGGCCGCTGGAAGCCAAGGTATTGGAGACCCCCCGCTCCCTCGCTGCCTACGTCCGTGACGTGCGTCAGGAGTTTCTAACTTGCAGATATGCCCCCTTCGCGAATTCGGGTGCCATGATCGGCTACCTTCTGAGTGGCACGGCTGAGAACGCTCTCCAACACATAGTCCGAAGCCTCGGGTGCGCTCTTGAGGCCGTGCCCACCTTCGAAGGCCGCCCCAACCGCGTTTCCGCGCACAGCCGCACTGTTCCACCGGGGAAGGCGTACCCCAACACCTTCAGGTGCTACCATCTTATCTTGGAGTTTCCAGGTCTCAAGCGAACTGCTGCAGCTGCTTAACCTTCGTCGCCGAGCCGCTCGAGCGCGGTTTCGGCTGACGCTCGGCAACTCGCTGCGCCGCGTGCTTCTGTCCTCGCTCCAGGGCGCTGCGGTCACCTCGATGCGGATCGAAGGCGTGCTGCACGAATTCCTGTTCCCGCTCGCTGCGGCTATTCAGATGCGCCGGGATACATCGGAGTGATCCGAGTTAGAAAAAGGACGCGAAGAGGCGGGGGTGCCGCCGGCGGTAGTCCGCCAGGCGGATGCGGTCTCTATCCGGGAGGGAGGCGAACAGTGCAGCCAGCCGCTTATGCCGCGCCGCATCCCTCCGTTGATCGAAGGACCGTACCCTCTGCGCCAAAGGTTCAGCGGCGGCTCTATTGTCGCCGGGCCGGGACAGAACCTGCCAAAGCTCATCTTCTGCACGCCTGTCAGGATCGGCTGAAAAGGTTCGGATTTCTTCGATCAGGCCCTGGGCCAGGTGGCGTTCCAAAATGGCAGCTCCCTCCGTGCTGAGGCCTGCCTCCCGCGCAAGGGACTGCGCCACGCTCCTTATACGGACAAGAGCTTGAGGCGTCTCGACGGGCGCCCTTAACACCGGTGGTGACGACGTCTGCGGCTGCGGAACGACCTTCGGAACATCGACTGCGGCCAAGAGCATATAAAGGATCATCCGGAGGCCCCTTTTCGGCGGAATAGAGCCGGCGGCAGCCGCAGATGGGGCGACTGCCGCCGACAGTGATTGTTATCTGTTGGAATTCACGGCTTTCCAATTCCCCCTCAGCCCCAGGCTAATGGAGGGTGCTTCAGCTCTTCAATGCCGGTGGTTTACCGTATTGACCGCAGCGAACAGGCGGTTCAGCAGCTGACGCTGGGGAGCCGCTCCGTGCGATCACGGGCGAGATTAAGGGGATGAACGCCGATCTCGTCATCCGCCGCCTCGACGAGGGCGCGACGCTCGACATTGAGCTCACCGCCGGAGATTGCGGACTGCCAATCAAGCGCAGGCGAGAGGTTGTTTCCTTGTTGAATAGCGTGGGCGAGTGGATTTCAAGCTGGTTCTGAGTGCGCCTGGAATATGAAGGTCTTGAAGTTGATTGCGCTGATATTTCTGGTGGCAGCTGCGGCGATCGTCGCAGCTGCCATGATTTATGGCCGCAGGGCGCCTGCCTTACCGGCCGATAGCTCTGCGTTCCTTTTCAAGAAGGGCATGCTTTGGGCTTCGGTCGACGGCCGGGCCGCTGCATTGATCGACAGCGGAACCTCGAGGTCCGTCTTCCCGAAAGACTGGAGTACTCTCGGAGAGGCAGAAGGGAGCCAGAGGATTTCCACCCCTCTTGGGGAAAGCCGGCTCCCCGTGCGCCGAATGCGGCCTTCGAAGATCGGAGGGATAGCCTTCGAGGGCAGCGTATTCGCCGGCGACGTGCCTTACCCCATAATCGGGAACGATTTCATATTCAGTAAGGGCAACGTGCTCTTCTCGCGCACGGGCCTTGAGTTCGACGTCAGCTACGCGCCGGAAGATGCGATAGCATGTGTGCCGTTGGTCATAGGCTATTCGGGTAATACGACCAGCTCGCCGGTTGAAAGCATCCACCTGCTTCTGGAAATCGACGGTGCTCAACAGAAGGTATATTTCGATACCGGTATGGCTGCGGCCCTGATGGCTACCGCTTCGGCGCCGCAGTCGCCCACCAAGTTGTTCCCGAGGCTGGATCTACAGCATAATTCGTTCGGGAAATGGGCCCTCGCCGCCTATTTTTACCGGGAGGCTTCGCTTTCGCTGGGAGATCGGTCGAAGTCGTTGCCATACAGGCATTATTATACGGATAATTCCTGGGAAGTTCCCTTCGTGATGGGCGCGGGCATCCTCAAGGAATATTCGATCGTGTTCGAACCCCGGAAAGGCCGCGCCTGCTTCTACGAACCGCGATGACCCGCTCTCGCCAGCTCGCGGCGGGGTGCGTTGACGGCGGCCGGATCAGAAGGAAGAGACTTTCCGCCATTTGCGGCGAAGTGGCGCCTCGTTCAGCACCGCGGCCAGCTGGAGCCGGTCGCCGGGTTTCGGGCTGACCTCCTTTGGAAGCCGGATCTGGAAGCTCTCCCCCTGTTCGATCTCGATGCGCCACGTCTCGACGATGGAAATCTTGAGGTGGTGGTGGCGCAGCCTGCGCTCTTCGTGGCTCATCTTTGCCACCGCCCTGAGGGTCACTGTGACGTTGAACCACCCCGGCCGGCCGACGGCGACCACCTCGAACATCTCCGATCTCCCGTCCGGCGGCGAATCCGGCGCCGGAGCGGGAGCGATATCATTTTGTTGGGAGCCGGGCGCTCCTGATCAGGGCTTGGGCCCAGCGTCGCCTGGGGCCGCCTTCACGGCAGTGATCTTCGAGATCATGTCGCGCCAGATCGCGTCTTGGGCGCCGATGAGTTCATTCGTGGCGGGGAGGCTCATCACCGAGGCGTGGCCGGCGAAAGCCGGCGGCAGGTGCGGATCGGAAGCGTCAGGATCTCGTCACCAGATGTGGACGCGCTCCTCAGGCGGCAGATAGAGACGGTCGCCGGGTTTCGCGCCGAACGCCCGGTACCATGCGTCGACGTTGCGAACGGAGCCGTTGGCGCGGTACTTGCCGGGGCTGTGGGGATCGACGACGACGATCTGCCGCAGCCGATCGGGCCTGCTCTTCTCGCGCCAGGCCTGGGCGAAATAGACGAAGAAGCGCTGGTCTCCGGTCATGCCGTCGATCACCGGCGGCTCGCCGTTCCGGGCGACGTAGCGGCGCCAGGCGGCATAGGCCATTTCAAGGCCGCCGAGATCGCCGATATTCTCGCCCAGCGTCAGCTTGCCGTTGAGCTTGACCCCCGGCACCGCCTCGTAGCTCCCATATTGCTCCACCAGCCTTGCAGTGCGCGCTTCGAAGGCCTTGGCCGCCGCCTCGGTCCACCAGTCGCGCATCTCGCCGCGCTGGTCGAAGCGGCGACCCTGATCGTCGAACGCGTGGCCGATCTCATGGCCGATGATCCCGCCGATGCCGGCGTAATTGGCGGCCGGGTCTCCTTCCGGATCGAAGTAAGGCGGCTGCAGGAACCCGGCGAGGATCCGCATCCGGTTCTCGTAGGAGCTATAATAGGCGTTCACCATCTGCGGAGGGGCGAACCAATAATCGGTGGTCACCGGCTTGCCGATCCGGGCCGCATCCCACGCCCAGTAGAAGCGTTCGAGACGATCCTTGTTGCCGAGCGGATCGGAGGGGCTGATCCGAACGGGAGAATAATCGATATACTTCTTGGGTGCGCCCACCTCCCTGCCGAGGCCGGCAAGCTTGGCGAGGGCGGCGGCCCGGGTCGGCTCGTCCATCCAGCTGTTGGCCTTCAGCCGCTCCTCGAACGAAGCGACGATGTCCGCCACCAGCTGCTCGGCCTTGGCGCGCGCCGCCGGTGGGAGGTGGCGCGCGACGTAGAGCTGACCGACCGTGTCGCCGAGGCCATCGTTCAGAAGGCGCACCGCGCGCTGCCACATCGGCGGCGGCTGCTCGATGCCGCGGAGGGTGCGCTGCCGGAAGTCGAAATTGGCGCGGTCGAAGCTCTCGCTGAGATAGGGCGCGGCCTCATCGATGCGGCGGAGCGTCATCCAGTCCTTCCAGGCCGCGAGCGGCTGATCGCGCAGGAGGCGATCGAGCGCAGCGATGGCAGTCGGCGGATTGACGATCACGGTCGAGGGCGAACCGGCGCCCATGCGCCGAAGGAAGGCGGGAAAGCCGAAGGCGGGCGCAAGCTTGTCGAGCTCTGCCACCGTCATCGGATTGATCGTCTGCTTCTGGTCGCGCAGCCGCACGCGTTCCCAGAATACCCGAGCGATCGCCGTCTCGAGGGCGATGATGCGGTCGGCGCGCGCCTCGCCCTCGGGAAGCCCGGCAAGCTTGGAAAGGCGGACGAGGTAGGCGCGGTAGGCCGTCCGGTACCCGGCCATCTTGGCGTCGGCGGAAAGATAATATTCACGGTCCGGCAGGCCGAGCGTCCCCTGGCTGAGGAAGAGGGCGTAGTGGACCGGATCCTTTGGGTTCGGCGCGACGTAGAAGGAGAGAGGAGAGGGCATCGCCCGGTCCTCGAACAGCCGCACGAGATCTGCTGCCGAGCGAGCCGCCGCGATCCTCGCAAGGCCGGGCTTCAGCGGCGAAGCGCCCGCATTGCTGCGCGCGCCCATGTCGAGGTAGGCGCGATAATAGTCCCGCACCTGCCGCTCGGCCGGACTGGTGCCGCCGCTCTCGGCAATGGCGCGCACGCGGCTCTCCATCACGTCGTCGAGGATCCAGGCGCCGCCATAAGTGTGCTTGTCGGCCGGGATTGGAGTCGCCTTGTCCCAGCCGCCATTGGCGAACGACCAGAAATCGTCGCCCGGCCTGATCGAAGTGTCCATGCCGGGCCGGTCGATCGCCGGTCCGCCTTGCGCGGGCGCCGCCACTGCCAGAAGCATGCCCAAGACGAAGTCGCGCATCTTCCCCCTCCCGCTAAGCCACGCAAGGAAACGCCAAGTCGCGCCGCACGTCAAGCAACGGCCGTCAGGAGAGGCGGTGGCTGCCGCACCAGAGGGCGGCGAGGCCTTGCGCGCACTTCAACGGCGGCTAGGCGGGGCGGGTGCTGAAGCTTGGAAGAGGGTGAGCCGATGAACCCGGGGATTTTGCTGCCGATGCTGCTGGTGCTGCTGGCGGGCGGGATGATCGCTTTGCAGGCGCCGACCAATGTGATGCTGGCGAAGGCGGGCGGGTCGCCGGTGCTTGCGGCTTTGATCTCGTTCGCGGTCGGTACGGCGACCTTGCTCGGCGTGTGGCTGGCGAGCGGGAACCGGCCGGCGCCTTCGGCCTTCGGGGCGCTGCCCTGGTATGCCTGGATCGGCGGGGTTTACGGCGCCGTCTATGTCGGGGTCGCGGCCTTCGCTGCGCCGCGCATCGGCCTCGCCTCGCTGATCACGATCGGGATTGCGGGGCAGGTGGCGATGGCGCTGTGGCTCGACCATATCGGAGCGCTCGGGCTGCCGCGGGAGCCGGTGAGCCTTGCCCGGGCCGGAGGCGCGCTGCTGGTGATCGCCGGAGTGGTGCTCGTGCGGCGGGGATAGAACCGCATCGGTAAATTCGCTTGACAGCGTGACGCTGATCTGGCACTTACATTCCAAGCTGGAGTCGCGCGTCTGAGGCGCGGCGGGCGGGGATCTTACATGGCGAAGAAGTCGAAGGCGGCGCCGCTCTGGCGGGCGCCTTTTTTGCGTGCGCTGAGGCGGACGGGGAATGCGCGGGCGTCGGCGCGGGAGGCGGGGGTGGATCATGGGACGCCGTACAATCACCGGCTGAAGGACAAGAGGTTTGCCGGGCAGTGGGAGCGGGCTTTGGCGAAGAGGAAGAGCGCGCCGGTGCGGGCGAAGGGCCCCCTCCACCAGCCTACGGCTGGTCCCCCTCCCCGTCCCGGGGAGGAGCTGGTCGTTCGCATCTCGAAGCGGAGCGGGGCGCAGCTGGTGAAGGCGGGGAAGGGGCGGTGGTCGGCGAAGGCGGAGCGGGCGTTCCTCGCAAGCCTCGGCGAGACCGGGTGCATCCGGCGGGCGGCGCGGGCGGCGGGCTTTTCGACGACCGCGATCCATAACCGGCTGAACAATTATCCCGGCTTTGCCGAGGCGGCGCAGGCGGCGATCCGCCAGGCCAGGGCGGACCTCGAATCGATGGTGCTGAGCGCCGGGATTGCCACCTTCGATCCGGCGGCGGCGGACGAGGACGACACGCGGCCGCGGGTGACGGTGGCGGAGGCGATCGCCTTCCTGAAGCTCAATCCCTCGGCCAAGGGGGCGGGAGCGGCGAAGGCGATTGAGGAGCCCAGCATCGAAGAGGTGCGCGACGAGGTGCTGCGGCGGATCGCGGCGATCAAGCGGCACCGGGAAGGCGGCGGCGGGGAGGCGGAGGCGTGAAGCCGGGGCAGGAAGCGCTGGAAGAGCTGCTGGTGCTGCCCGACGCGGAGATCGAGCGGATCGTGCGCGCGCTGGGCGACGGGGGCTTGCTCCGGTTCGCCGGCGACTGGCCGGCCTGGTCGCACGCGGGGCAGGAGGAGCCCGGGGGCGACTGGCGGGTGTGGGTGATGCTCGCCGGGCGCGGCTTCGGCAAGACCCGGGCGGGGGCGGAATGGGTGGGCCAGTTCGCGCGCGAGCATCCGGGCGCTGCGATCGCTTTGGTTGCGGCGACGGCGGACGAGGCCCGGCGAGTGATGATCGAGGGTCCGTCGGGGCTGCTCGCGGCGGCTCGGGCGGGGGAGCGGAGCCGGATGCGCTGGGAGCCGAGCCTGAGGCGCCTCCGCTTCGCGAGCGGGGCCGAGGCGTTCGTCTATTCGGGCGCGCACCCGGACGCCCTGCGCGGGCCGCAGCATCATATCGCCTGGTGCGACGAGCTCGCGAAATGGGAGAAGCCGGAGGAGAGCTGGACCAATTTGCAGCTCGGGCTTCGCTGCGGGGAGCGGCCGCGGGCGCTGGTGACGACCACTCCGCGGCCGCTCAAGGCGCTGGTTGCGATCCTGGGCGAAGAGGGCGTGGTGAGGACCGGCGGCTCGACGGGCAAGAACCCGCATCTGCCGGGCGCCTTCGTGAGCGCGATGGAGCGGCAGCACCGGGGCACGCGGCTTGGGCGGCAGGAGCTGGACGGGGAGCTGATCGAGGATCTGGAAGGGGCGCTGTTTTCGCGGGAGCTGCTGGCGGCGAGCCGGTGCCTTCCGCCGGCGCGGGAGCTCGGCGGGGCGGTCGTGATCGGCGTCGATCCGCCGGCTTCGGCGGGCGGGACGTGCGGCATCGTCGCGTGCGGGATGGGGCGGGACGGCATCGCCTGTGTGCTTGGCGATGATAGCGAAGGCGGGCTTTCGCCCGAAGGATGGGCGCGCAAGGTCGCGGCGGCGGCGGAGCGGCACGGTGCGACGAAGGTGGTCGCGGAGGCGAACAATGGCGGGGCGATGGTGGAGGCGGTGCTGAAGGGGGCGGGGCTGGCGGTGAGGTTGAAGCTCGTCCACGCCAGCGAAGGGAAGGTGGCAAGGGCGGCGCCGGTCTCGGCCCTGTTCGAGAGCGGAAAGGCGAAGCTGGCGGGGCGGTTTCCGGCGCTCGAGGACGAGCTTGCCGGGCTCAGATGGGCGGGCGACTATCAGGGGCCGGGCCGAAGCCCCGACCGCGCCGATGCGATGGTGTGGGCGATGACCGAGCTGATGCTCGGGCCGGCGCGGGCGGAGCCGCGGGTGCGGCTGCTTTGAGAGCGGCTCCGCCAACCGGAAAATGCATAATATAGATCAATGGGCGCAACCGCTTAGCGGCGGCGCGCATTCTTGGTGCATGGCAAAGCATCATTCCCTCGCGCAAAGGTTCGGCGATTTCTGCTTCAGGCAGAGCTTCGCCGGCCAGGACCCTGAAACCATCCGGAGGCGCGTCGCCCAGAAGGCGCGGGCGGCGATCCGCCGCTCGATCGCGGCCGGCGTGAGCTCGCGGGGACGCCGCTCCGACTGGCCGTGGCTGGTGGGCATCGGCGATGCGCCGCAGACCTGAGCGACAGGCCGGAGATCCATGGGCAACATCATCGAACGCGCGTACGAGCTCGGCCGGACCGGCCAGTGCCGGAGCATCTCCGAGCTTGAAAAGCGGCTGAAGCGCGAAGGCTATTCGGCCGTCCAGGAGCATCTCGTCGGGCTCGGCCTCAGGCGCGAGATGCGGGCGATCTTCGCCGGCGTCCGGGCGCAGAAGCAGGTCGCCACCTAGGCCGACCGGAGCCGCGGAGATGGTCGACGTCCGGGCAGACGGCCCGGGCGCGGCGCGCTATGGATGAGCCGAAGCTGCGGCGACGGGGGACATCATGGCGAAGCGGCCGTTCTGGAGGACGCTCTACTTCCAGGTGCTGGTGGGGATCGCGCTCGGCGTGCTGACGGGCTGGGCGGCGCCTGCGTTGGGCGCGTCGCTGAAGCCGGTGGGCGATGCGTTCATCAAGCTCGTCAAGATGATCATCACGCCGGTGATCTTCCTCACCGTGACGACGGGCATCGCCGGAATGTCGGACCTGAAGGCGTTCGGGCGGGTGGGCGCCAAGGCGATGGCCTATTTCCTCACCTTCTCGACGCTCGCGCTGGCGGTGGGGCTGCTGGTCGCAAACCTGGTGCGGCCGGGGGAGGGGCTGAACGTCGATCCGGCGGCGCTCGACCAGGGGGCGGTCGCCTCGTACGTGTCGAAGGCGCACGAGCAGACGATCACCGGCTTCCTGCTCGCCATCATCCCCGACACCTTCTTCAGCGCCTTCACCTCGGGCCAGATCCTGCAGGTTCTGTTCGTCGCGATCCTGACCGGGATCGCGCTGGCGCTGCTTGGCGAGCGCGGCGAGCGGGTGCTTGGGACGTTTCGGGTCCTGACCGCTCTCGTGTTCCGGATCGTCCACATGCTGATGTATGCGGCGCCGATCGGGGCGTTCGGGGCGATGGCCTATACGATCGGGGCCTACGGGATCGGGACGCTCGCCAATTTGGCGGCGCTGGTGGCGACCTTCTACGCGACGTCGCTGCTGTTCGTGCTGGTGGTGCTCGGGCTGGTGGCGCGGGCGGCGGGCTTCTCGATCTTCGCTTTGATCCGGTACCTGAAGGAGGAGCTTCTGCTCGTCCTGGGCACGTCCAGTTCTGAAAGCGCGATGCCGCTGCTCATGGAAAAATTGGAGCGGGCGGGTTGCCCGAAGCCGATCGTGGGGCTGGTGGTCCCGACCGGATACAGCTTCAACCTCGACGGCACCAACATCTACATGTCGCTCGCCGCTTTGTTCATCGCGCAGGCGACGAACACCCCGCTCACCCTCGGCGACCAGCTGCTGCTGATGGCGGTTGCGATCCTGAGCTCGAAGGGCGCTGCGGGTGTGACTGGATCGGGGTTCATCGTGCTCGCGGCGACCCTGTCGGTGCTTCCCACCGTGCCGGTGGCGGGGATGGCTCTGATCCTGGGCGTCGACCGGTTCATGAGCGAATGCCGGTCGCTCACCAACTTCATCGGCAATGCGGTCGCGACGATCGTCGTCGCGCGGTGGGAGCGGGCGGTGGACGTCGGGCGGCTGCGCGCCGCTCTCGAGGGGCGGTTCGGGGAGCTCGAGGAAGCGGAAAGCGACGCGCTCCAGATCGACGGCAAAGGGGAGGAGCGGTAGGGCCATGGGAAACGTGCTCGTATTCGTCTCGATCGTGATCGGCCTCGGCGTGACGGACATCCTCGTCAGCCTGCACCGGCTGCTCCGGGCGCGGGCGAAGGTGCGGTGGGACTGGGCGGCTTTGGCGGTGGCCTTCCTGGTGCTCCTGACGATCGTCCAGATGTGGTGGACGATCGCTCAGCCGACGGCGAAATCGATGACGATCGGAGCGTTCCTGCCGATGCTGGTGGAGCTCGTGCTGCTGTTCCTGCTGGCCTCCGCGGTGCTTCCGGACTCGCTGCCGCCCGAGGGGATCGACCTCAAAGCCTATTATCACGACAATGGCGGCTATATCTGGACGCTGTTCGCCGCCGCCCTTGCCTGGCTGGTCGCGACCGATTTCGTCGTGACGGCGCCGCAGCTGGGCATCCGGGCCGCGCTGGGCCGCTCGGCCGAGGAATTCATCGTGCTGGCGGTGATGGTCTCGCTGATCTTCGTCCGCCGGCGCTGGTGGCACGCGATAGGCCTGTGCGTGCTCGCCGGCGGCCCGATCGGCTGGCTGTCGAGGAGCCTCAGCTGAAGCGCCGCCGGAGCGGAAGCCTCAGAGGCGGCAGATGCTGATCGTGACCGGCTCGAGGATCGGCTGCGGGCGCTCCCAGATGCGGACGCTTCCGGCGGTGGCCGAAAGGTCGACCTCCTCGAAGCGCTCGCCGTGGAGCGCGGCGCGGATGCGGCGCCATTCGCGCTGCACCGTCACCTGCATGAAGGATGCGCCGCCCAACAGGACCGCGACGAAGAACAAGCTGTAGGCAGCGTCGGCCATGGCCAAACCCTCTGAAAATTCAGGGATAAAACGCAGGCGGAGTCGCTGCTGTTCCCGCCCGTCCCAAATCGGGACCGGGGGTGAGTCTTTCGTGCAACAGTAAGCGAGGCTAGTCGGCGGCGGCGCTGAGCGCTCCGGCATAGGAGCGGAGGGTGTCGGCCGCGTGCGCGGCGTGG
>NZ_DASVUE010000077.1:0-4872 GCF_036387215.1 Allosphingosinicella sp.
ACCGCTCGCCAGCTCCTGAAGCCGGAAGAGCTCGAGCGGCAGCCTCAGGCGGGGAACCTCTTCTCCTTCCGGGTCGATGTTCCCGGCATCCCTGGATCGCTCGTCGCGATTTAAGCGAGCGCGTCCGCGATCCGCTCCGCCAGCCGGCGAGCCACCTCCTGCTTCGAGGCGCGTTCCCAGCTCTCGATGCCGTCGCCCGTTACGAGGTGGATGCTGTTCTCCTCCCCGCCCATCACGTCGCCAGACACGTCGTTGGCGACGATCCAGTCGCAGCCCTTCCGCTCCCGCTTCGCCCGGGCGGCTTCGACGACATCATCGGTCTCAGCCGCAAAACCGACCAGAAGCTTCGGGCGATGCCGACTATGCGCAAGTTCGAGCAATATGTCCGGGTTCGCGCTCCAGGCGAGCTGCGGCGGCCCGTCCGCCTTCTTGAGCTTGGAAGCCGCCGCCTCCACCCCCCAATCCGCAACCGCGGCGACCAGCACTGCGGCATCGGCGGGGAGGGCGCCCTGCACCGCCCTATCCATCTCCCGGGCAGTCTCGACGTCCACGCGCCTGACTCCCCGCGGCGTCGGCAGGCCCACCGGCCCCGCAACCAATGTCACCTCGGCGCCGAGCCCGGCCAGCGCCTCCGCGATCGCGAAGCCCTGCTTGCCCGACGAGCGGTTGGCGATCACGCGCACCGGATCGATCGGCTCCTGCGTCGGGCCCGCAGTCACGATCACGTGCTTTCCGGCGAGCCTACCCGCGGATGAACCCAGCGCATTCCGGATGGCCCCAAGGATCGCCTCCGGCTCCGGCAGCCGCCCGGGCCCGAATTCCCCGCATGCCATCGCGCCCTCGTCGGGCTCCAGCACCGTCACCCCGTCCGTCCGGAGCTGAGCGACGTTCCGCCTGGTCGCCGCGTGCTGCCACATCCGGACGTTCATCGCGGGGGCGGCGAGCACCGGCTTGTCGGTCGCGAGCAGGAGGGTGGTGGCGAGGTCGTCGGCGATCCCCGCCGCCATCTTCGCCATCAGGTCGGCGGTGGCGGGGCAGACCACGACCAGGTCCGCCGCGCGGGACAGCTGGATGTGCCCCATCTCGACCTCGTCTTTGAGGTCCCAGAGGCTGGTATAGACGCGGTTCTCGGACAGCGCCCCAAGCGTCATCGCCGTCACGAAATGCGACCCGCCCTCCGTCAGCACGCATGTCACCTGGCCGCCCGCCTTCCGGATCAGCCGCACCAGCTCGCACGACTTATACGCCGCAATCCCGCCGCCCACGATCAGAAGGATGCGCTTGCCGTTCACGAGCTAAAACTGGCGGTACTTGGCGAGCGGGAGCCCATAAGCCTC
The DNA here is from genome assembly GCF_036387215.1 of Allosphingosinicella sp. Lineage (GTDB taxonomy): Bacteria > Pseudomonadota > Alphaproteobacteria > Sphingomonadales > Sphingomonadaceae > Allosphingosinicella. The sequence goes on from NZ_DASVUE010000077.1 coordinate 1,338, forward strand.
GACATAGGCATTCGACTGATCGATCGCCTCGCGGTTGGCTTCCAGCCAGACTGAAGCCTCCTCAGCGGAAGCAGGACCTCGTTTGAGGCGTCGCGGCTCGGCCGTAGCGGATTGCTGATCGGATCGCGGCTTTCGAGTCATGTGAAGGGCATCCGCTCATCACGTTCGCTGGTCAAGATAGGCCCGAACCGAGTAGCAGCACCGCCGCAGCGCCAACCGCAGCCGAAACGATCGCCGTCAGCAGGTACCGCCCATAACGGTGGGGCTGCACGATCACCACGTCGGGGAGGGGCGGCTGGGGAGGGGCCGCGCCGGGCGGCGGGTAGCGCGCCTCGATGCGGCGAATGAGCTCGGGCAGGTTCGTCAGCGTCCGGAAATCTCGGACGATGCGATCCGCGAGCGCAGCCTCCGGGCCAAGCTCGCTCCGGACCCACTCCCGCAGGAACGGCTCGGAGGTTTCCCACATGTTGATGTCGGGATCGAGCCAGGTGGCGACGCCTTCCTCCATCACCATCGTCTTCTGGAGGAGCAGCAGGTGCGGCTGCGTCGGCATGTCGAAGTCGCGGGTGATCGTGAACAGCCCGTCCAGCATCTGCCCGACCGAAATCTCCTTCACCGGCAGGCCGCGGATCGGCTCTCCCACCGCCCGCAGCGCAGTGGCGAATTCCTCGACGCTATGGTGCGGAGGGACGTACTGCGCCTCGAAATGGATCTCGGCGACGCGCCGGTAATTGCCGGTGATGAGGCCGTAGAGGATCTCCGCGAGCCACAGCCGCGCCTGACGGTCGACCCGTCCCATGATCCCGAAGTCGATCGCCGCCAGCCGCCCGTCGGGAAGCGCGAACAGATTGCCCTGGTGAAGGTCGGCGTGGAAGAAGCCGTCGACCACCGCCTGCCGTAGGAAGGCGCGGACGAGCGTCTCCGCGAGCTTCTTGAGGTCGTGGCCGGCTTCGATCAGCGCCTCGCGGTCGGTCAGCTTGACACCGTCGATCCATTCGAGCGTCATCACCCGCCGGGCGCTGCGCCGCCAGTCGATCTCCGGCACGTAGAAGCCCGCTTCCGCGACCATGCCTTCCCGAAGCTCGGAGGCCGATGCGGCTTCGCGGCGAAGGTCCAGCTCCCGCGCCGTCCACTGCCTGAAATGAGCGATGACGAGGCGGGGCCTGAGGCGCGAGGCCTCGCCACCCATGCTCTCCACCTGCGCCGCCGCCCATTCGTAGGTGTCGAGCGCGCGCGCGAAATCCTCCTCGATGCCGGGGCGGAGCACCTTCACCGCCACCTGCCGCCCCTCGGTGGTGACCGCCCGGTGCACCTGCGCGATCGAGGCTGCGCCGACGGGCTCCGGATCGAATTCGGTGAAGAATTTCTCCAGCGGCCCCTCGAGCGCCTGCTCGATGCTTGCCCTTATCTGCTCGAACGGCGCCGGCGGCAGATTGTCCTGGAGCAGCTGGAGGTTCTTCGCGGCTTCGGGCCCCACGAGGTCGGGCCGAGTCGCCAGCGCCTGGCCGAACTTGATCGCCGCGGGCCCCAGATCCTGGAATGCAGTCGCGTAGGTCGGAACCCTCGGCTGCCGCGTGCCGAACCGTGCGATCCGCGCCAGGCGGCGCACGGGAGCGGGCGTGTTCGGATCGCGCTCGATCCCGCGCAGCGCCCCGTGCCGGGCAAGCACCCGGCCCCATTTCAGGAGCCGCCAGATATGGACTGCAGGAGCGGTCAAATCTTCCAGCCGCTGTGGATGGCCACCGCACCGCCGAGGATCGGCTCCACCGACACCCGGGCAAAGCCGCTCGCTGTGATCATGGCCTTGAACTCGTCCATCGCCGGAAAGCGGCGGATGGATTCCACCAGGTAGCGGTAGCTGGCTTCGTCCTTGGCGACAAATTTCCCGATCTTCGGCACCACCGTCTCGCTGTAGCGGTCGTACAGCTCCTTGAAGCCCGGCCAGGTCGGCGTGGAGAATTCGAGGCAGAAGAAGCGGCCGCCGATGCGCAGGACCCGGTGCGCTTCCTCGAGCGCGGCCGCTATGTCCGTGACGTTCCGGATCCCGAACGCGATCGTATAGGCATCGAACGTCTGGTCGGGAAAGGTGAGGGCTTCCGCATTCTCCTGCGCCCAGAGCAGATCGTCGATTCCCCGCCGCGCCGCCCGCTCGCGCCCGACTTCGAGCATCTCGGCGTTGATGTCCGCCACCGTCACCTGCGCCCCCGATTCGGCGATGCGGAAGGCGATGTCGCCGGTGCCGCCGGCCATGTCGAGGATGGTCTCGCCCGAGCGCGGCCGGAGCCGCCGCACGAACTGGCTCTTCCAGTGCCGGTGCATGCCCGCCGACATCAGATCGTTCATGAGGTCGTATTGAGAGGCGACGCTTGAGAAGACGCCGCCGACCCGCCGGGTCTTCTCCTCGGGCGGCACATCCTCGTAGCCGAAAGAAACCTTGTCCATCGCGCGAGCCTCTAGCAGGGGAGGGAGGTCATGTGCAGATACGATCTCCTGAGCGCCCGTGCCTGAGCTGCCCGAGGTGGAAACCACGGTGCGCGGGCTTGTTCCGGTGCTCCAGGGCCGGAGGCTGGTCTCCGTCGAGGCTCGGCGCCCGGACCTGCGCCGGGCCTTTCCGCCGGACCTCCGCCAGCGCCTCACCGGCGCAACCGTCACGGGCCTCGGCCGACGAGCCAAATACGGCCTCATCAAAACCGACCGGGGAGACACGCTCGTCTTCCACCTCGGGATGTCGGGTCGATGGCGGATCGATCCGGAGGAGATCGGACCGCATGACCACTTCCTCATCGAGACTGACGAGCACCGCCGGCTGGCGCTCAACGATCCGCGCCGCTTCGGATCGGTCGATCTGGTGCGAAGCGAGGAGCTTCAGGAATATCCCCCCTTCGTGAAGATGGGGCCGGAGCCCCTCGGCCAGGATTTCACGGCCGGCTATCTGCTGGCGGCGCTCGAGGGACGTTCGGCGCCAATCAAGGCGCTGCTGCTCGACCAGCGGATCGTTGCGGGCCTCGGCAACATCTATGTCTGCGAAGCGCTTCACATGGCCGGGATCGCGCCGGGGCGGGCAGGGGGGCGTATCTCCCTCGACCGGTTGCAGAGGCTGGTTCCGGCGATCAAGGAGGTGCTCGCAGCAGCGATCGAGGCGGGCGGATCGACTTTGCGCGATTATGCCCGGCCCAGCGGGGAACTCGGCTATTTCTCGAAGCAGTGGCGGGTCTACGGCCGGGAAGGCGAGCACTGCCATTGCGGCGCTCCGATTCGCCGCAGAACGGAAGGAGGGCGCTCCACCTTCTATTGCGCCCGCTGCCAGCGCTAAAGCGGTTGACCATAAGCGGCTTTCGCCTTAGATGGCGCCGCTGAGCGGGTGCGGTCATTGCCGCGCCCTTTTCATTTCATCGCTACGAGGCATTCAGAAGATGGCGAATACGCCGCAGGCAAAGAAACGCATCCGCCGCAACGACCGCCGCGCGGAAATCAACGGCGCGCGCGTCAGCCGCATCCGCACGTTCGTGAAGCAGGTCGAGGCAGCGCTCGCCTC
>NZ_DASVUE010000078.1:0-7628 GCF_036387215.1 Allosphingosinicella sp.
CCCGAGATCCTCCGCCTCGGCGCGGCCCATCGCGTTAAGGAGCTGGAAGCCGGCTACATAAGCGTCGCGTCGTGCCGTCACGAGCGCGACCTGCGAGTTCAGAAGCTCCTGCTCGGCATTGAGCACGTCGAGCACGTTGCGGGTGCCGACCGTCTGCTCTGCACGGGTGCCTTCGAGCGCGAGATTGTTAGCGGAGACGGCGATCTCGTTCGATTCGATCGCCTCGAGCGCCGCCCGGTAGCTCGAGAAGGAGGCGCGCGCAGTGGCGACGACCGCGCGCTCGACGGCGACTCCCTGCTCGAGGAGCTGGCCCTGCAAGGCCTGCGCCTGGCGGACGCGCGCGCCGACGAGGCCGCCCTGATAGATCGGGATCCGCGCCGAAAGGCCGACGCCGGTCGAGACGGTGCTGTTCTGAAGGGTGCCCTCGCTGACGCCGGCCGCTTCGTCGGCGCTTCCGAGCGCGTTGAAATAGCGGCTGCTGTTGACCGCCGAGAGCGTCGGCAGCCGCTCGGCCCGGGCCACGGCCACATCGAGCCCCGCAGCACGCGCCTGCGCGCCGATCGAGACCAGATCGGGATTGTTGGCGAGCGCGATGTCGACTGCCTGGTCGGGCGTCGTCGGAAGCGGCGGCAATGGCGTCGGCGGCTCGAGATCGGCGGGCAGGGCGCCGACCACGCGCCGGTAATTCTCCTCGCTTGCACGCAGCCGCCCCTGAGCCGTCGCAAGGCCGCTCCGCGCCAATGCAAGGCGGGCCTCGGACTGGGCGACGTCGGTGCGCGTGAGGTCGCCGACCTCGAACCGGTCCCGGCTCGCCTGAAGGTTGGTACCGAGGACGCGCACCTGATTTTCATTGAGGGTGACGATCGAGCGGTCGCGGATCACGTCCATGTAGGCAGCGACCGCCTCGGTGAAGACGTCGCCCTCGGTGGCGCGCAAGTTGGCGCGGCCCGCCTCGACGCGGGTATTGGCTGCGCGGACGGCGTTCCGCACCCGCCCGCCGTTGAAGAGGGGATAGCCGACATCCACGCCGGCGCTGAAGCTGCGGCCGTTATTGCGGCCGCGCTGCGTCGTCAGCACGTCCTGGTTGACTCCGGCAGTGCCGGACAGCTGAGGCCGCCCCGCCGCGCTGGCGATCGCGACGCTCGCATCGAGCGCCCGCACCTGTGCGCGCTGCCCGGTGATCGTCGGATTGCTGTTGTAGGTCCGGACCAGCGCGTCGCGCAAAGTCTCGGCCTCGCCGGCACCTCCGACCAGCAGCGCGCCAACGGCCGCCGCAGCCATGAACCCTCCCCGCATCAACCCCAACTCCACTCTCTTAAAAACTGCCAACCACTCAAAAGCTAAATGCCCGCGGCTTTGAGAAGCCGGGCAGAATTGCCGTTGCCACATCCGTCATCGGCGCCACGCCGAAACTCTCCCCCACGCGGCGGCCGATCGAAACCCGCGACACCCCCTGATCGAGGATCGCGGTCGCAAGCCTGCCGCCGTCCACCAGCTGATCGATGATCGGCTGGGGCACGGATTCGACCGCGCCGTCGATCAGGATAAGATCATAAGGCGCATCGCCTTCATAGCCCAGAGCAAGCGGCGTCTTGACGAGCTTCACGCCCGTTCCCGAAAGCGCATGCCGCGCCACCTCGATCAGAGCCGGATCCTCCTCGGTTGCGACGACCGAGCCGACCAGCCGCGCCATCACCGCCGCGGCATAGCCGGTCGCTGCTCCGACCACGAGCGCGCGCTCGCCCTCCTGCGGGCTCACCTCGCTCAGCATCCGCCCCAGCGCCATCGGGGAATTGAGCTCGCGGCCGTTGCCGAGCGGCACCAGTGTGTCGGCATAGGCCGCAGCGACGCGCTCGGCCGGCACGAACCGCTCGCGCGGCACCGCGCCGATCGCCGCAAGCACCCGCGGGTTGTTGACGCCCGTCGTGCGAAGCGTGCTCGCGACCATGGCGCGCCGCATGTGCTCGAAATTATGCTCGGTCATTCCGCCGCCCTATGTCGCACAAGTGTCTTATCGGCGCAATACACCAGTTGCGCCTCCCGACTTCTAGCCAGAAGGCAGGGCTCGGCCAAGCGAAGAGTCCGGCAGATCATCTCTTTAGGAACAGCAAGAGCCATGCCACGCCGTCTAGCCCGCGCGCGGTGCGGCCGATAGCCCGCCGGACGGAAACGCATCGTTCGACGAGCGGAACGCTGTCCGCATCCGGACACTCCTGTCCGGAGCCGGACAGCGGACGCAACAGGTTGACAGACAAGAGCCCTCCGCGCACATGCGCAGCGGCGGCCCGATGGCGGAGTGGTTACGCAGAGGACTGCAAATCCTTGCACGCCGGTTCGATTCCGGCTCGGGCCTCCAGCCGCTGGCGCTTTGATTTCCTGACAGAATAGCCACCACCGGGCCGGGCGAGCGGCCGGCGCGACTGGAGGGCAGGTGGACCGCTTGAAACCGACCGCACCCGAGAAGGCGGACCGCGAGGACCGGCTGCAGATTTCGCCGCGCTTCGCGCTGGCGCTGCTGTTCATGGTCGGGCTTGCCGTGCCGTCGTTCCTGTTCATCCGCGACCTCATGCTGCAGCAGGGCGGAAACATCACCGGCAACGCCTTTTGGGGCCGCGACTTCACGATCTGGTGGACCGCAGGCCAACTCGTCGCCGAAGGCCGGCTGGACCTCATCTACAACCTCGAAGCCTTCCAGAACGAGCTGATGGGCCGCTTCGGCCGGCTCGACTGGATGGGCTATCCCTACCCTCCCCTCACCTGGCCGGTCGCGGCCTTGTTCGGAGCCCTCCCCTATTTCGTCGCCTGGGGCCTGTGGCACGCGCTCAGCGCCGCGCTGTTCCTGTACGCGTGCAGGCGCTGGTGGAAGCCCGGCATGGGACCTCTCTGGCTGGCGCTGGTGACGCCGGCCGCGCTGTTCAACATCTGGGCGGGCCATTGGGGCTTGCTACTGAGCGGGCTGTTCCTGCTGGGTTTCGATGCGGTCGCGCGGGGAAAGCCGATCGCTGCGGGCATCTTCTTCGGCTTCATGGCGGTGAAGCCCCACCTCGCCGTGCTGGTGCCGGTGCTGCTGCTGGTGCGGCGGGAGTGGACGGCAATCGCAAGCGCGGCCGTGACGGTGGCCTTGCTGGTCGGGGTCTCGGCGCTGCTGTTCGGGATCCAGCCGTGGCTCGCTTATTTTGACCGGATGACCGGCCCGCAGGTATCGCTCATCTCGTCGGAGGGCACCCTTCTCTCACTGATGAGCACCTCCCCGACGACCGCGATGCTGCGAGTGGAGGTGCCGAACGGCATCGCCTGGGGTGTGCAGCTGCTGTTGGCTCTCGGCAGCGTTGGGCTGGTCGCGTGGGCGGCACGCGACCGGCGGCGCCTGCACGAGGCGGCGCTGCTTGCGGCCTCCTGCACTTTCCTGCTGCTGCCCTACGGCTTCAATTACGATTTGAACGCGGTGACGGTGGCGGCGCTCTTTACCGCCACCCGCCCGGGAGTGGCGATCCCCTTCCGGTTGCTGGCGGCGCTGGGATTCCTCGCCCCAGGATTGGGAGTCGCCATGGGCGGCTTCGGATTGCCGGCGATCCCGCTGATGATCGCAGCGCTGGTCGCGGCCCAGCTCTATGCCTGGTTCAAGGCGCCTGCCGAAGCCACGGTAGGTCCCTCGGACCAGCCACAAAACGAGGCTAGGCGGCTGCCTTGGGCGGCTCGGCCTTGATCGCGGTCCATTCGCAGCGGTTGAGGCTGATCGGATCGAGGAACATGCCGCCCATTCGGCCGCCGATCTGCCAGCGCACTTGCGCCCGCACCGGCCCGACGCCGGGAACGTCCAGCGAAACATAGCTTCCGATCTGCACCGGGCTGGCGCATTCGGCCATGAACCCGCATTGGGAAACATCGTGGACCTTCACCTCCACGCTATACCAGTCGTGGTGGCGCAGCTGGGCCGTCTCCCCGACAGCCGTACGGTCGGACCGGCGGTCCTTGAAGTGGCTCGGTTGGGAGTGGTCGGACTTCATTTTCTTCCGGGGTCCTCGTCAAAGAATTCAGCTACATCCCGATTGATGAAGGAGAGGTAAAAATCGGCGGTGAAACCGGGGTTCGGCAGCGCTTTTCGCGGCACGGCTAATAATCCGCCTCCGGCTGGGCTATTCGGGCGTTCGCGATGCAGATTCGAAGCCTTTTCCTTGGGGCCGCTCTGGCGGCGGCAGCGCTTGCGGGCGGCTGCGACAAGTCGGCCGGGGGGCCCATCGCCGTCAGCGCCATCGGCGGGCCGCCGGAGCTTGCAAGCCCCAACAGCGAGCCGCTCGATCCGCCCTCGGCGCTGCTGACGGAGCTGACGGCCCAGGGGCTGGTCCGGTTCGACGCGGCCGGGCAGGTCGAGCCTGCGCTGGCGCAGAGCTGGATCGTCTCCGACGATGGGCTTCGATACACCTTCCGCATCGCTCGCACCGCGTGGTCCGGCGGCGCCCCAGTCACCGCGCAGCAGGTGGCGGCGCGGCTGCGTGCCGCGATCGCCCGCGGCAGCCGCAATCCCCTAAAGCCGATCCTCGGCGCGATTGCGGAAGTGGAGGCGATGACCGACAATGTGCTCGAGATCGGCCTTATCGCGCCGCGGCCGAACCTCCTGCAGCTGCTCGCCCAGCCGGAAATGGCGATCGTCCGGAACAATGCGGGCACCGGCCCCTATCGCGCCGAACCCCGCCCAGACGGAGCGCTCCGCCTGAAACTGCCGGAGGACGAGGACGGCGAGCGGCCGAGCTCCGAGACCGAGATCGTGCTGCGCGGGGAAACCGCGCCGATGGCGGTCGCGCGGTTCGAGCGCGGGCTTTCGGATCTTGTGACGGGCGGGACGGCGGGTGATCTTCCAGTCGCGCGGGCGGCGGCCCCTCCGGCGGCGGCCTTGCGGTTCGATCCGGTGGCCGGACTGTTCGGCCTCGCCTTCACGCGGAACGCCGGGCCGGCCGCCAACGCGGACGTGCGGCGCGCGCTCAGCATGTCGGTGGACCGGGCGGCGCTGGTCGCTGCGCTGCGCGTGCCCGATCTCCTGCCGCGCGAGACCTTGGCCGCGCCGGGGATCGAGGAGCTCCCGGCACCGGCCCTCCCCGCCTGGGCGGCCGACCCGCTGCCGATGCGCCGCGCTACTGCCGCCCGGCTCATCGCCGGAGCCGCGGGCGACCGGCCGCTCGCGCTCAGGGTGGCGGTACCCGCGGGGCCGGGATACCGGCTGATCTTCGCGCATCTGCGGCGGGACTGGAGGACGATCGGAGTCGACGCGGCGGCCGTCGGGCCCGAGGCGGAAGCGGATCTGCGCCTTGTCGATGCGGTGGCGCCGGCGAACGTCGCCACATGGTATCTACGGCGCTTCTCCTGCCGCTCGATCCTCGTTTGCAGCGCGGAGGCCGATGCGGCCCTGGAGCGCGTCCGGACAGCCCTGACGCCGGCGGAGCGGCACACCCATCTGGTCGAGGCGGACCGCCTCCTGACCGAGCTGGCGCCGTTCATTCCGCTGACGGCGCCGGTGCGATGGTCGCTGGTTTCGCCGCGGCTTACCGGATTTCAGCCCAACCCCTTCGGCCGGCGCTTTCTGGGTGGGCTGGTTGCAGCGCGGCGCTAGGCGCCCTAGCTTCGAAGAACCATGCCGACGCCGCAGGAACAGTTCAGCCGCATAGCGGACCAGCTACCGATCGGGCGGGACCCCGCGTCCGTGCGGCGGCGCCTCGAAGCGATGGAGATGCTGCTGGAGCGGGCGTTCACAATTCCCGGCATCAACCGCCAGGTGGGGCTCGATGCGATCGTCGGCTTGATCCCCGTAGTCGGCGACCTCGTCACCACGGCGATGGGAGCATGGCTGATCTGGGAGGGGCGGAACCTCGGCATGTCCAAGTTCCACCTTGCGCGGATGGCCGGCAATGTCGGCGTCGACACGCTGATCGGCGCCATTCCCCTCGTCGGCGATCTGTTCGACTTCGCCTTCCGCTCCAACACGCGCAACCTCAGGATCCTGAAGCGGCACCTCGACAAGCATCACCCTTCGACGATGATCCTCGAAGGCGAGGTCGTCGCCCGCCGCAACGACTGACGCTGCGACGGGCGCGGGCGCGGATCGGCGCCGGGCTTTACGAATCGCCGCCGCGGCCCTCGCTGAACCAGGCTTTCGAATCGGGCCGGAACAGCAGCCAGATGCTTGCGGCAGTGATCGCATATTGAACGACCGACAGAATTGCCGGGACGGCGCCGAACTCGAGCGTCTGGCCAATGCCGACGAGGCCCGAAATGAGAATGAGCCCGGAGAGAATCACGTAAATCCATTTCGCCACGGGACTGCCGTGGCGCGAGATGAACCATATGAGCAGCAGGTAAAGCGCGATCGTGACGGCTTGAATGATATAGACGGTGTTTGTGCCCACACCCTGTCCCTGCGCCGCGAGCATCGCCGCGACCTGCTCACGGATGAGGAACGCACTGATGATGCCCAGAACGATACCCAGCACCACCAGCCGCTCGAACAGCACGATTGATTTCGGTCGCATGATTTCCCCCTTTTATTGAAAGAGGGAGATTAGCCACCTCCGCCACGACGGCAAGCGAAGATCAGGCGGCGGCGAAATCGAGCCCGATATCGGCAGCGGGGGCCGATTGCGTCAGGCGGCCGACGGAGACGTAGGTCACGCCGGACTCGGCCTTTGCCCGGATGGTTTCGAGGGTGACGCCGCCACTGGCTTCAGTGGGTACGCGGCCGCCGACCAGCCGCACCGCTTCCCGAAGCGTCGGCACGTCCATATTGTCGAGCAGAAGGTGGGTAGCGCCCGCTTCGATGGCGGGCTCGATCTGATCCAGCCCGTCCACCTCGACGATGATGCGCGCGATGCCGGCGCAAGCAGCGCGGCGGACGGCTTCCGCGACGTTTCCGGCCACCGCCACATGATTGTCCTTGATCATCGCCGAGTCCCACAGGCCCATGCGGTGGTTCTGCGCACCGCCCATGCGGGTGGCGTATTTCTCGAGCACGCGAAGGCCCGGAATGGTCTTGCGCGTATCGAGCAGGATCGCGCCAGTGCCGGCTATGGCGTCGACATAGCGGCGGGTAAGCGTAGCGATGCCGGAAAGGTGCTGGAGGGTGTTGAGCGCGGAGCGCTCGGCGGTGAGCAGCGCGCGCGCATTGCCGCGAAGCCGCATCAGATCGGTGCCCGCCGGCACCACGTCCCCATCCTCGGCCAGCCGCTCGATTTCGACATGCGAGTCGAGCGCACGAAAGAAAGCCTCTGCGATTGGCAGGCCCGCCACCACGGTCTCGTCGCGGCTGTCCATCACGCCCCGGAACTCGGCGTCGGCGGGTATCACCGCGGCGGACGTGATGTCGCCGCCAGGGCCAAGATCCTCGGCCAGGGTGGCAGCGACGAATTGCTGAAGGTTGAACCCCTCGAGCCGGAACTCAGTCATCAGGCGGCAGCGAACACCGGCCGCCCGACGTCGCCCTGCCCCACCGTCCGGCCGGCCATGTCGAGCATCGCGTCGAGCGACTTCTTCGCCCGCAGGCGGAGATCCTCGTCCATCTCGATCCGCGGCTGGAGATCGCGGAGCGCCACGTAGAGCTTCTCCATCGTGTTCAGCGCCATGTACGGGCACATGTTGCAGTT
>NZ_DASVUE010000079.1:0-4705 GCF_036387215.1 Allosphingosinicella sp.
ATGTCGCCGACGCGGGCGATCACCTGCGCATCGGCGGTCAGAAGCGCCCCGAAGCCGCCGAATTCGTGGATCAGCTTCTTCGCCAGCGGCTTGGTGTCGCGGCGGGGGAGGGCGAGGGCGAGCAGATATTCGACGAGCTCGTGATCGAGCAAAGCCTCCGGCCCGCCCTCGAACAGCCGCTGGCGAAGCCTTGAGCGGTGGCCGGTGCCGTCGAGGGGAGTGTCCGCCATCAGGCTGGATTAAGCTTCATCATGGCCTTACGCAAACCGCGTGCCGCTCCTTGCAAAAAGTGACGGGTCCGGAACGTTGGTTGCTTGAGCGAGGTTATGCGTCGATGGCCCTCCGGCGGAATTCGTCTTATGCTCCGGTCTTCCTCCGCTGAGGCGACCGCGATGAACGATGAAGAGGAAGCGGTCGTTGCCCGGCGGCGCCCACGCTGGCGGCTGGCGCTTCTCGCCATTCTCCTCCTTGTCGCAGCAATCATCTTCGGGATCTGGTTCGAGCGGCGGGAGATCGCTGCCGACTATATCGCCCGCGAGCTCGATCGGCGCGGCGTCCAGGCCAGCTACGAGGTGAGGGAAATCGGCTTCCGTACCCAGCGGCTTGAAAATGTCGTCATCGGCGATCCGCGCCGGCCGGACGCGACTGCGAAGTGGGTGGAGGTGGAGCTCTCGCTCGGTATCCCCAAGACCCGTGTGACCCTCATCAAGGCCCGCGGCGTTCGATTATTCGGGCGCGTGATTAACGGGCGGGTGTCGCTCGGCCAGATCGACAAGCTGCTTCCGCCGCCGAGCGGCAAGCCCTTCCGGCTGCCGAACCAGCGGGTGGACCTTGCCGATACCGCGATCCGCCTCACCACGCCCGCGGGCCTCATCGGGATGAGCATCGAAGGCGTGGGCAATCTCGCCTTCAGTTTCGAAGGCAAGGTCGCGGCGGTTTCGCGCGGGCTTCGCCTCGGCCGCAATTGCAGCCTGGAGGCGCCCGCTTTCTACGCCGCGGTGACGACCGAGGACGAGCAGCCGACGTTCAGGGGGCCGCTCCGCGCGAAGAGCATCGGCTGCGCGGGCGTGCAGCTGGCGCAGCCTGCGCTGACGGTCGACGCCACTCTCCGGCCGGGCTTCGACGGTGGGCGGGGGAGGGCCGAGGTTGCCGCGGCGGAGCTCCGGTCCGGCGGCCAGAGCTTCAGGCGCGTCGCGGGCCGGGTCTCCTTCGACGGAGATGCCGAGCGGGTGCTGGGAACGCTTGCACTCACGTCCGAGGGTGCGGCGGTGGGCGCATATCGCATGGGCCGCTCGCGCCTCGGCGGCCGCTATGCCGTTGCGCCCACGGCCGGCAATGTGACGCTGGTCGCCAATGCGGCGGCCGGAGGGATTTCGGGCGTCGGCAACCTGGAAGCCGTCGCGGCCGCTTTGAAGTCGGCGGCGGGCACCCCGATGGAGCCGATCGCGGCTTCGATCGCGGCAGCGGTTCGGCGGGTGGGCCAAGCCTTCGACGCTCGGGCGTCGCTGCGATTCGTCAGCGGGCCGGGCTATTCCGCAGTCCGGGTCGACCGCCTGCGCGCGGCGAGCCGAAGCGGCGCGGCCATCAGCCTCGGCGGCCGGAGCGGGATCAGCTATTATTGGCCGCGCGGGGCCGGCAGGATCGACACGGACCTCGCACTTTCCGGCGGCGGTTTTCCGCTCACCCGGCTCAGCCTCAGTCAGCCGCGGCCGGGCGGCTCGATCCGCGGCCTTGCCTATGTCGCCCCGATGTCCGCCGACGGCGCGCAGCTGCAGCTGAACCAGGTGCGCTTCACCGCGGCTCCGGACGGCCGCACGCAGATCCAGACGACGGCGCTGCTCAGCGGCCCGTTCAGCGGCGGGCGTGTCGACCGGCTGCTGCTGCCGGTGAACGGGAGCTTCGGCGGGGGCGGTTTCGTCTTCGGCGAACGGTGCACGCCGGTGACGTTCCAGTCGCTCCGGGTGTCGGGGCTGAGGCTCGGAGCGACCCGGCTTCCGCTCTGCCCGACCGGCCGGGCCCTCGTCTGGGGCGGCAATGACGGCCTTCGCGGCGGCGCGTCCGTCCGCCAGCTTCGGCTTGGCGGACGGCTGGGGCAGTCCCCGATCAGCGTCGCATCGAGCCTGTTCCGCTTCAGCCTCGCCGATCGCGCGTTCAGCAGCGCCGACGTCGCGGTGCTGCTCGGCAGCACCGGTTCGCAGAATCGCTTCGCTCTGGGCAGCCTTTCCGGCCGCCTGACCCCTCGCGGCATTGCCGGCGCTTTCGCAGGGGGCGACGTGAAGCTCGCCGCAGTGCCCCTGCTGCTCTCGAACGTGCGTGGCGGATGGAGCCTCAGCGGCGGCGATCTGGCGGTGAACGGCGCAATGACCGTCGCCGACGAAGCCGATCCGCCGCGCTTCTTCCCGCTCGCCACCAACGACTTCGCCCTCACTCTCCGCGACAATCAGATCGCCGCCACCGGCTGGCTGATCGACCCGGAGACCGGCACACGCGTCAGCCTCGCCGAAATCCGGCACGATCTCCGTGCGGGCCGCGGCAATGCGGTGCTGGAGGTTGCGGGGATCCGCTTCGACCAGGATTATCAGCCCGAGCAGCTGACTCGCCTCACGACGGGCGTCGTCGCCCTGGTAAACGGCGTGGTGAAGGGGAGGGGCGATATCAGCTGGGGCCCCGAAGGCACCAAGAGCAGCGGCACCTTTTCCACTGACGATCTCGATCTCGCCGCCGCCTTCGGGCCGGTGGAGGGGCTGAAGACCAGTCTCCACTTCACCGATCTGCTCGGCCTCGAGACGGCTCCCGGGCAGGTCGCGAACGTGGAGGTGATCCGTACCGGCATCGATGTCTTCGACGGGGCGATCCGCTACCAGCTGCTGCCGGGTCTCCGGGTGCGTATCGAAGGGGGCAGCTGGCCGTTCGCCGGAGGCGAGCTCATCCTCGAGGATACGATCCTCGACTTCTCCAAGCCGACGCTGAAGCGGCTCGTCTTCCGGGTCCGCGGCCTCGATGCCGCCCGCTTCATCCAGCAGATGGAATTCTCGAACATCACCGCCACCGGCACGTTCGACGGCACCATCCCGATGGAATTCGACGAGAAGGGCGGTCGCATCGTCGGCGGGCGGCTGGTTGCGCGGGCCGAGGGCGGCACGCTCTCCTATATCGGCGAGCTCACCGACAAGCAGCTCGGAGTCTACGGCAAGCTCGCCTTCGATGCTCTGAAGTCGCTCCGTTACAGCAAGCTCACGATCGACCTCGACGGCGACCTTGCCGGCGAGTTCGTCGCCGGGATCGAGCTTGACGGCGTTGCCCGCGATCCGGCGCTGACGACGGTCGCCGGCGGCGGGATCAGCGGCATGGTTGCGCGCCGGGCGCTCGGGCAGCTCGCCAAGATCCCGTTCGAGTTCAACATCAACGTCCGCGGTCCCTTCCGGGCGCTGATCGCCACGACGCGCTCGTTCGAGGATCCAAGTCTGCTCATCCAGTCGGTCCTTCCCGAGGAGCTGAGGAAAAAGCCGGTCACCACAAACGTTCAGCCTGATGAAAGCGAGAAAGTGCGATGAAGCGTGCGATATTGACGAGAACCTGTCTCGGCCTTGCCGCGGCGACGATCCTCGGGGCGCTGCCCGGATGCGTTCAGGTGAGCGCTCCGGAAAAGCCGATCGAGATCAACCTCAACATCAATATCAGGCAAGAGGTTGTCGTGCGCCTGCAGGAGGATGTACGCGATCTCATAAAGCAGAATCCGGGAGTGTTTTGACATGAACCGCCGAATGAAACTGATCCTCGCCGCCGGCATCGGCCTTGCGGCAGTCGTTGGCGGCACCGGCGTCGCTTATGCGATGCTTCAGGCGGACGCCTCCGCATCGCTCCGCGCCAGCGGCAAGGTCGGCGAGCAGGCCGACGGCTATCTCGGCGTGGTCGGCTCGGCCGACGCTTCGCTTCGCGCGCAGGTCGATGCGGTGAACATCAAGCGCCGCGCTTACTATACCGATCTTGCGAGCAAGCGCGGCGCGAAGATCGAGGAAGTCGCAGCGGCGACGGCCTGCGAGATCTTCGCGAGCCGCGTCGGCCCAGGCCAGTATTTCCGCCTCGGCGACGGCGTCTGGCGCCAGCGCGACGGCAGCACGCCCGTGCCCCGGCCGGATTATTGCGGCTGAGAGCTACCGTGAGCCTTCGAACGAGGCGCGGTCTTCAGGCTTGATCGCTGCCAGCGTCGCGGCATCGATCCTGAGATCGACCTGGTATCCGCCCTCGGCATAGGGGCCGGCCACCGAGGGCGGCAGCAACACTTGCAGGGTATCGAAACGGCCGTTGCCATTGCTGTCCGCCGCGACCACGGCCTGGTCGTCGAGCGTCGGGCAGGCGGTCATGAAATCGCCCGGTGAGGCGGGCAGGGCTTCGCCGCGTTTCTCGGTTCGCTCCGCATCGAGCCCTTTGCAGAAACGGTCGCTCAAGGCTGCCATCACCCGCGCCTCGGCCGCGAACAGGTCGCCGAACGCGACCTGCCGGTCCGTCTGCCGGTCCCAGATGATCGTGTCATAGTCGCTGTTCGGGTGAGCGCCGCCGGTGAAGGTGCCCACCTCGGCGACGATGCTGAGCAGCCGCGGCGTCTTGCCCGCCACCCGCCATTCCTTCGAATAGGAATGGGTGAAGAAGTCGGCGCCGCCGTCGCCGCGCCCGGCCTTATCCTCCTTCGCCGCCGCCTGCACCT
>NZ_DASVUE010000080.1:0-3874 GCF_036387215.1 Allosphingosinicella sp.
GCCTGATGGGCACCGACCGCGTGGAGGCGGTGCGAAGCCGGGTGCTCGCGGAATACCGGACGCCCTCGGGAGAGGTCCCGGACATCCGGATCGAGCGCGCGGCCTCCGGGGCCTCCGTCGAGACCCCGAACCCGTGATCATCCTCTAACGCGGCCGGCGATGCCCCGGGCCGTGCGATTGCGCCGGGAGAGACAAGGCGGCTGAGCACCCTCCTCCGGAAAGCCGGCGAAAAGAACGCGGCAGCGCCCGGGACCGCGTGATAAGCTTCCGGGCCGCGCCGGCGATTCGTCCGGGAAACGCAGGCGGAGCAGCAGGAATGGGGGACTTCGGGCCGTGTATTTCGAAATCTATCGGCAGGACAGCGCGAGCGGCGGCGACACCCCCGGCGCCGACGGCGGGTGGCGATGGAGGCTGAAATGCGCGAACGACGAGACCATCACCAGCGGTGAGAGCTACGCCGACCACGCCGAGTGCCTGCGCGCCGTCTATCTGATCCGCGGCACGTCCAGCCATACCCCGATCCGGGACGTCTGACGGGAGCTCAGCGGCCCTGCATGTTCCTGACCGAGCCCGGCATCCGGACGGTGAGCGTTTCCCACCCCTCCTCGATCCAGATCTGGCAGGCGAGGCGCGAGTGGCGGGTGACGCTGGCGGCGAAATCGAGCAGGTCCTCCTCCTCCTCGCTTGGCGAAGGAAGCCTCGCGAAATCGGCGGCATCGACGATGACATGGCAGGTGGAGCAGGCCATCTGCCCCTCGCACGTACCTTCGAGCGGCTGATCGGCGGCCTGGGCGAGCCAGAGCAGGCGCTCGCCCGGCTCCGCCTCGACTTCGCGTATCTTGCTGCCATCGGCCGAGATGAAGCGCACCAATGTCATGCGGCGAAGCTCCGCTGGCGGCTCGCGGTATCGTCGATCAGCGTGAGCGCCTGCACGAGGTCGTCCTCGCTCGTGTATCGGCCGAAGCCGAGGCGGATGCTGGAGCGGGCGTCTCTCCCCGGTAAGCCGAGCGCCGACAGGACGTGGCTGGTGCGCCCGGAACCGCTCGCGCAGGCCGAGCCCGCGGAGAAGGCGACCTGGCGGAGCTCCGAGATAAGGCGGGCCGCGTCGATGCCGTCGCCGCGGATGTTGAGGTTGCCGTGGTAGCGCCGTTCGGCGGAGCCGTTGAGGCTCCAGCGGTCGCCGAGCACGGAAAGCGCCGTCCGCCAGAGCCGCTCGACATGGGCGTGGTCCTGCTCCGCCTGCGCCGCGAGCAGCCGCGCCGCTTCGCCGAAACCGACGCAAAGCGCCGGGGAAAGCGTTCCCGAACGGATGCCGCCCTCCTGCCCGCCGCCGTGGAGGAGCGGATCGAGCGGAACCCCTTCCCTCACCCACAAGGCACCGATCCCCTTGGGGCCATGAACCTTGTGCGCGGAGAACGCGACCATGTCGCAGGCGCCGAGCGGCACGGGCACACGGCCGAGCGCCTGCACCGCATCGCAGAAGAAGAGCGCGCCCGCGTCCCGGGCGATGCGCCCGATTTCCTCCACGGGCTGGATGACGCCGATCTCGTTGTTGACGAGCATGGCCGCGACGAGGCCGGTGCGGTCGTCCACGCGGGCGGCGAGGAGATCGAGATCAAGCAAGCCGTCGGCTCGCACCGGGAGAATGTCGGTGTCGAAGCCTTGGGTGCCGAGCCACTCGACGGTGTCGAGGACGCAGGCATGCTCGGTGGCGAGGGTGACGATGCGGCGGCGGTTTTGGGGGAGGCGGGAGGCGGCGCCCTTGAGGGCCCAGTTGGCGGCCTCGGTGGCTCCGGAGGTGAAGTAGAGATTCCCGGAGCGCCCCCCTTCCTGCAGCGCGTCCAGCACCCGCCCCCGCGCCACTTCGATCGCCGCGGCGGCTTCGCGGCCAGCGCGGTGGGGGCTGTGGGGGTTGCCGAAATTCGTCTCGAGCCACGGGCGCATCGCCGCGGCGGCTTCGGGCGCGAGCGGCGTCGTCGCCTGATAGTCCAGATAGATCATGCGGAGCGGCGCCTAGCGGCCATGCCCGCCCACATGTCCGCGAAGCGGTCGATCTCGGCCTCGCTGGTGTCGCGACCGAAACTGACTCGGATCACCTCGCGGGCGGCGGGCTCGTCCCAGCCGATGGCGGCGAGGACGTGGCTGGCCTTGAGGCTGCCCGACGAGCAGGCGCTTCCGGCCGAGACGGCGATCCCGGCCATGTCGAACTGGATGAGCTGCGCGTTCGATGGGACGCCCGGCATGCGGTAGGCGCCGATCGTGGGGATGCGAGAAGCGGCGGCGCCGACCACTTCGCCGCCGGCTGCGGTGACCGCGGCTTCCAGCCGCTGCCGGAGAGCGGCGGCCTGCTCCAACCAATCCGAGCCTGCTTCGAGGGCGGCGACCATGCCGAGGATTGCGGGAAGGTTCTCGGTGCCGGCGCGATAACCTTGCTCCTGCCCGCCGGTCGGCTCCAGCAGCGAGAGGTCGCGGACGAGGAGCGCACCGATGCCGGGAGAGCCGCCGAACTTGTGCGCGGAGATCGCGATCATGTCGGCGTCGGGGAGCGGGAGCTTGCCGGCCGTCTGGGCGCAGTCGGCGACCAGGATGCCGCCCTTCGCCCTCACCTCACCGGCGAGCCGCCCGAGCGGCTGCAGGATGCCGGTCTCGTTGTTCGCGTGCTGGACGGCGACGACCGGTCTTTCGCCGTTCACCCAGCCGAGATCGATGATCCCGTCCCTGCCGCCCGGGAGCCGCTCCGCATCGGGCGCTGCCCGGAACACGGCGTCATGCTCGACCGCGGACACGTACCTCTTGCCGCCCTGGGCGCGGCCGAGCGCGATCGCCAGCGCCTCGCTCGCGCCGGAAGTGAAGATCACCTTGCCCCCCCAGCCGAGGGCCGAAGCGACGCGTGCCCGCGCATCCTCCAGCGCCGCCTTCGCCGCCCGCCCTTCCGCATGCGGCGAGCTGGGATTGTGCCAGCGCTCCAGCGCCTCGGCCATCGCCTCGCGCGCCGCCGGCAGGACCGGCGTCGTCGCGGCATGATCGAGATAGATGCGCTTCTGGCTCACTCCGGCTCCGATTGCTAACAGGGCCCGCCTCTCTATATAGGGGCCGCTTCCCGCGCTTGGCATGCCAATGCGCGTTCCTGTCATTTTAGCCAAGCTCAGGTGCGATGCCCGAAGTCATTTTCCCAGGTCCCGAGGGCCGTCTCGAAGGCCGTTTCCAGCCGGGGCCGCGCCCGCGGGCGCCCGTTGCGATGATCCTCCACCCGCATCCGCAGGCGGGCGGCACGATGAACAACCATATCGTGCAGGCGCTCTACAAGACGTTCGTCCGCCGCGGCTTCGCCACCTTGCGGTTCAACTTCCGCGGCGTCGGCAAGAGTCAGGGCATCTTCGACAACGGCATCGGCGAGCTTTCGGACGCCGCCTCCGCACTTGACTGGGTGCAGCAGGTCCATCCGGAAGCGGAGCAGACCTGGGTGGGAGGCGTAAGCTTCGGCGCGTGGATCGGAATGCAGCTCTTGATGCGGCGGCCCGAGGTGCGCGGCTTCATCTCGATCGCTCCGCCCGCCAACATGTACGATTTCACCTTCCTCGCCCCCTGCCCCTCCTCGGGCATCATCATCCAAGGCGAGGCGGACGAAGTGGTAACTCCGAGCGCCGTTCAGAAGCTGGTCGACAAGCTCCGCACCCAGCGGCACATCACCATCCACCATTCGACCGTGCCGGGCGCGAACCACTTCTTCGTGAACGAGATGCCGCAGCTGATGAAGGCGGTGGACGATTATCTCGACATGCGGCTGGACCCGAGCTGCCCGATCAAGTGAGCTTCAAACAGTCCAGATGAGGACGTTGCCGAGGAAGACGGCGGCGGCGAAGAGCATCAGGAG
>NZ_DASVUE010000081.1:0-10566 GCF_036387215.1 Allosphingosinicella sp.
AGCGCGGTGATCTCCGCCTGGTTGGCGTTCGTCCGCCGGTACCATTCCTCCAGCGTGTGCGCATAATGGTAGCGCATCGCCTCGGCGTCGGCGGTGACCATCTTGTGCCGCTCCGCCTCCGCGACCAGCTCCGACAGCGACGGGATGTAGCCGCCCGGGAAGATGTACTTCCGGGTCCATTTGTCGGTCACGCCCGGCCCGCCCATCCGGCCGCAGCAGTGCGACACCATCAGGCCGTTCGGCGTCAGCAGCTCGCGCGTCTTGGCGAAGAAGCCGGGATAATGCGGCGTCCCGAGATGCTCGATGAGGCCGACATTGACGATCCGGTCGAACGGCCCCTCGACGTCGCGATAGTCCATCAGCTCGAACTTCACCTTGTCCGAGACGCCGGCGGCGGCGGCGCGTTCGCGGCAGAATTCGATCTGGTCCGGCGCAAGCGCGATCCCCAGAACCTCGACGCCGTAATGGCGGTGGAGGTAGAGCGCGAGCCCGCCCCAGCCGCAGCCGATGTCGAGCACCCGCATCCCCGGCTTCACATAAAGCTTGGCGGCGATATGCGCCTTCTTGTCCAGCTGCGCCTGTTCGAGGCTGTTCCCGGTGTCCCGGTAATAAGCCATCGTGTACTGCCGATCCTCGTCGAGGAAGAGCTCGTAGAGCTTACGCGTCAGGTTGTAGGTGTGCTCGGCGTTCCGGCGCGAGCGGCTCTTCCAGTTGACCTGGTCGAGCCTTCCGGCCGCATAATTGATCGAGCGCCGCACCGGCCCCTTCGGCTTCAGAGCGCCCTTTTTCTCGAACGGCGCATTGTAGCGGATGAGGAGCACGAGGTCGCGGATGTCGCCCCGCTCCACCACCAGCCGGCCGTCCATATAGGCCTCGCCCGCGCCGACGCGCGGGTCCTTGGCGATGTGCCAGGCGGCGCCCTTGTCGGTTAGGCGGGCGGTCAGCGGCCCGTAATTGGGGTCGGGCGCGCCGTAGCGATATTCCTTCCCGTCATGGTCGATGATCGTAAGCTCGCCCTTCCTGACGAGCTTGCGGAGCATTTTGTCGAGCAGCCACATGGAGGCAACCTTATTTAGTTTCGCGGCGGAATCCAGCCGTCCGGAGCTAGTGCTCCGCCGATTTTGCCACTAAGCCGCCACTAAGGCTCTCGCCTTCCTCCCGACAGCTTCATGAGGCACGATGTTTCGCGGACTCTACGACTGGACATTGCGGCTTGCGGGCCACCGCCACGCCATCCGCAGCATGGCCGCGATCTCCTTTGCGGAAAGCTCGTTCTTCCCGATCCCGCCGGATGTGATGATCGTGCCGATGATCCTCGCACGCCGCGATCAGGCCTGGCTGATCGCCGCCGTCTGCACGGTCTCGTCGGTGGCCGGCGGAGCGCTCGGCTACGCGATCGGCTATTTCCTCTACGACACGCTCGGCCAGTGGCTAATGAACTTCTACGGCATGAGCGACGGTATCGAGCAGTTCCGCGCCTGGTACGACAAATGGGGCGCCGCGATCATCCTCGTGAAGGGGCTCACCCCGATCCCGTTCAAGCTGGTGACGATCGCGAGCGGCTTTGCGGCGTTCAACTTCCCGCTCTTCCTTGCCTGCGCGCTTGTGACGCGCGGCGCGCGCTTCTTCCTGATCGCGGCGCTGCTGAAGCGCTTCGGACAGCCGATCCAGGATTTCATCGAACGGCGCCTGACGCTTGTCGGCCTGCTGTTCCTTGCGGCGCTGGCCGGCGGGTTCGCGGTGGTCGCTCTCGTCTGACGCGCTTCAGGCGGCGAGGTCGAGGCTCGCCAGGAAGTCCGCTCCGCTTGCACGGCTGACCCGCGCCCAGAGCGGCGCGACGTCGCGGATCTGCAGCTGGAAGACGTCCCGAAGCAGGCGCGCATATTCCTCGGCGCTCTCCACCTCTTCCACGCGCTCCCCCTCTGCGGTGAGCACGCTGTGGGTGCGGCCGACCAGGCTCTCGAGCCGGTCCGGAAAATGCCGCTGCGCGATCGCGTTGCAGACGAACGGCGAAGCCGGGTCCTTCTCGAGCCAGCGGCTCTTCTCGTCGAGCAGGGCCTCGTCCGTCACCTCCAGCGAGAAATCGAACGAGGCCGGCACCGCGCCCGGATGGTTGTGGAGCCGCCACCAGCCGCCGCCGACCCGCTCCAGCGCAAGCCGCTTGAAGCCCTGCCGCAGCGGCCCTTCCACCAGCGGCGCCGGCTCGACGAGCCCGACGCCGACGGAGACGTCGCAGAGGTAGGTGCGGTCGAGCTTCACGGCGAGCGCGAGGTGGTTGCCCACCGCCGCCGCTCCCATCTTCTCGCGCATCACTCCGGCGGCGAGCCGCTGCACCCTGAAGCCGATCGCTTCCAGCATGAAGGCGAACAGGCCGTTCGATTCGAAGCACCAGCCGCCGCGGCCCTGGACGACGATCTTGCGGAATGCGGCGCGCGGATTGCGGCTGACGGGGGTGCCGAGCTGGACGTCGATATTCTCGAACGTGACGGCTTCCACGTGGAGGCGGTGCAATTCCCTCAAGGTCGCGAGGTTCGGAAGCGCCTCGCCCTCGAAGCCGATCCTCGCCAGATAGGCATCCAGCGCGTCCCTCACCCGAAAGCAGCTCGTGATCGCCATCGCTTCGTCTCCTCGTGTCTCCGCAATGGACGAGGCCGCTCCGGATTGAAGCCGGCTGCGATGAAGGCGGCCGATGCGGCGACGAGGCTGCGTTTATTTTCTTCGCGAGGGTCCCCGGGCGGAAACCAATTCGCCACCGTTCCGTTCGGCAGATTGGCCCCACAAGCGGTTGAGTAGAGTATGCCCAGGGTGTTGATCTCCCCCCTTTCCCGCCGCGTCTTATGCTGACGCGGACCAGTCCACCGGCCGCGGACACGGACGGCCCCGATTACGTCCTCGAAGGAAGCGATCTCATCGAGCAGCCGCCCGCCCGCCGCGGCCGGCTGGCGCGGAGAATCGCCGCAGGGACCGGCATCTTCCTGCTTCTGCTCGTGCTCGTGCTCGCGCTGACGGCGCCGCTCTCGAAGTCGCTGAAGCCGATCACCGCGCCGAGCATCACCTTGCTCTCGGCGGAAGGCCGGCCGATCGCGCGCAAGGGCTCGGTCACCGATCTTCCGGTCGAAGCCTCGAAGCTTCCAAGGCACGTGCCCCAGGCCTTCCTGGCGATCGAGGATCGCCGTTTCTACGAGCATCTCGGGATCGATCCCTGGGGCCTCGCCCGCGCCGGCGGCCGCAACCTCGTCTCCGGCGGCGTCGTCGAGGGCGGGAGCACGATCACTCAGCAGCTCGCCAAGCTCGCCTTCCTCTCGTCCAAGCAGACGATCGGCCGCAAGGCGCAGGAAGCGATCCTCGCGCTCTGGCTCGAAGCGTGGCTCAGCAAGGACGAGATCCTCTCGCGCTACATGTCGAGCGTCTATTTCGGCGACAATGTTTACGGCCTTCGGGCGGCCGCCAACCATTATTTCAGCCGGCGGCCGGAAGAGCTCACCGTTGAGCAGGCGGCGATGCTGGCGGGGCTCGTCAAGGCGCCCTCCTCCCTTGCTCCCACCAGGAACCTCAAGCGTGCCCGCGAGCGCGGCAAGGTGGTCGAGGCGGCCATGGTGCAGGCGGGCTTCATCGATCGGGCGACCGCGAAGAAGCTGCCGACGGTTCAGCTCGTCCGCGGCGCGGTGAAGGATGTCCCGAGCGGCACCTATTTCGCCGATTGGGTGCTGAAGCAGATGGGCGAATCGGAGCCGCGCTACGGCGAGCAGCGGATCGTCACCACGCTCGAGGACCGGCTCCAGCGGCAGGCGGCGCAGGCGATCCGGGCGGCCGGCGTCGGCGGGGCACAGGTGGCGCTCGTCTCGATGCGCACGGACGGCCGGGTGGTCGCGATGGTCGGCGGCAAGAGCTACAAGCAGAGCCCCTATAACCGCGTCACCCAGGCGAAGCGGCAATCGGGCTCCACCTTCAAGCTGTTCGTCTACCTTGCGGCTCTCCGCGCCGGCTACACGCCCCGCGACACGATCGAGGACCAGCCGCTCCGGATCGGCAATTGGAGCCCAAGCAATTACGAGGGCAAGTATCGCGGGATCGTCACGCTTCGCGATGCCTTCGCCCATTCGAGCAACGTTGCCGCCGTTCGCCTGTCGGAGCGCGTGGGGCGCGAGCGGGTGATCCAGGCGGCGCGCGACCTCGGAGTGACGAGCGACATCGAGCGCGGGCCCACGCTTGCGCTCGGCACCTCGGCGATCACCCTGATGGAAATGACTTCCGCCTTCGCCTCGGTCGCCAAGGGCGATTATCCGGTGCGCCCGCGCGGCCTTCCGGAGGCGGAGGACGACAGCGGCGGGACGCCGTTCGAGGGCTCCGTCAGGCGCAACATGATGGAGCTGCTCTGGGCCGTCACCCACGAGGGCTCCGGCCGCGGTGCGGCGCTTCCGATCCCCACTTTCGGCAAGACCGGCACCTCCCAGGAGAGCCGCGACGCCTATTTCATCGGCTTTGCCGGCGATCTCGTCACCGGCGTCTGGATCGGCAGGGACGACAACAAGCCGCTCGGCGACGTCCAGGGCGGCGGCATCCCCGCCCGCATCTGGCGCGCCTTCATGGTCGAAGCGGTGAAGAACGCGCCCGCGGCGGCTGCTCCGGTCCCGCTTGAGCTTCCGGCGGACGAGGCGGTCCTCACCCCCGGCACGCCGACCGAAGCAACCGGAGCTTATGACATCGGCGGCTACGACGTGGACGACAGCCCTCTCCCCGCCGAGCCGCTTGCACCCGAGCTGGCGGCTCCCGCTCCGGCGCCGGAAGACGAGCCCGCTGACGAACCGCCGCCGCCGGCCGAGGATAACCCGCCCGCGCCCCGCAACATTCCGACCGTCACGCCGCCCCCGCCGCCGCCCGCTCCAAGGGACGAGCCTCCGCCGGACGATCCGGACGGCGCGAGCCGATAGGCGGCCGGGGAGACTGAAATGTTCTTTTTCTTCTCGAACCGGATGGGGTGCCTCGGCTCGCTCGCGCTGTCGATCATCGCGTCGCTCGTGCTCCTGAAGCTGCTCGGCTGGTTCTAGTCCGTAAGGGTTCCGCAACCGATTCGAGGTTAATGGCCTCTTCGGAGAGTGGGATGAACCTGAAGCGCCTCGAGATGCACGACGGCAGCGTCGCGATCGTCAATGCGGACCAAGTGCTTTGGCTGGAAGCGCGGGACGCGCGGACGACGCGTCTCCATTTCAGCGGCAGTCAGTCGATCCACGTGCGCGGCTCCGTCGCCGACATCGCCAGGCTGCTGACGCACGCCCTCTGATCCTGGTGGGCGCTGACGGGCTCGAACCGCCGACCCTCTCGGTGTAAACGAGATGCTCTACCAACTGAGCTAAGCGCCCCTCGCGGGTGCTGGCGCCACTGCCACTTCGCCCGGCGGCGGGCAAGGGCTAGAGGTTCAGCGGCGAGATGCGCTGAGCGGCGCCGAGATAGGAGCGAAGCCCCTCCGCCGCCTGCGGTGCAAGCTCGATATAGACGCGGCGCCCGTCCTGCGGGTCGGCCGCCCGGACGAGCAGGCCGACATCCGTCAACGTCTTGATCCAGCGAAGCGCCGTCGTCGCCGGAACGGCGGCGGCAATGCAGAGGCTGGAGACCGCCACGCGCTGCTGCTCGAGATGCGCCGCGTAGAGATCGAGCAGGATGTCCCAGGCGGGGTCGGCAAACAGGTCGGGTCCGAAATACTGGTCGCGCAGCCGCCGCGCGCGGATGATCGCCCGAACCGCGCCCGCGTCCACGGCCTCGCCCGCATCCCGCGGGGCGACGCTCTCCTCCTTCGTGCCGTCCGCCGAAATCCGTTCGAGCGCGGAGGCGATCCTGCGCACTTCCTCGCTGATCTGCTGGAGCCTCGGCGGGCCCTGCTCGCCGCCGACGTCGTGCAGCCTGTGCCGGGGCCGCGAAACTGCAAGCCCTATCGCCGCCGCTCCGTCCACCCGGTCGGCATCGGCGATGAGCTCGATCCGGCGATGCCAGGCGCAGCCTGCGATCGTGTCCATCAGCGCAAGCGGTGCAGAGACCACGCTTCCATGAAGCCCCGCCTCCCCGGCCTGCCGGAGCGCTGCAAGAAGATCGTCGAGCGGCGCGCCGTGGTCCCGCTCCACGTCGAGGAAGACCGCGTCCACGGCCGCCTGGCGCCGAAGCCGCTCCGGCGCTTCCTCAAAGCTTGCCTTGCCGGCGACTCGGCAGCCGGCGAGCTCCGCGGATCGCGCTCCCCGCTCAAGCCCCTTCGGGCTGTCCGCCACGATCAGGACGGGGGGTTCTCCGCCGAACCCGACCGCCCCAAGTGCGCCTTCCGCCATTCTTCCCCCCGTCTCCGCTCCGCCCGCCCCGGCCGAAGCCCGGTCCGAAGCGGCCGTTTGGGGCTCTGCTTTGGTCCAGACCGGAGATACTTAGCAGCTGCAATGGGATAGGGGACGAAAACTTGATCCGTTTTGACGATTTTCGCGCGCTGCGGCTCAGGCCGCCGCCTCGGTCTCCCTCACCTCGATCCGCTGCGCCTCGCGAAGGCCGAGGATCCACTCCACCGCCGCCTGCGCGTGGAGGGCGGTCGTGTCGTAGACCGGGATCACGTTGGCGACCGGATCGACCAGCATCACGAGTTCGGTGCAGCCGAGGATCACCGCCTGGTTGCGCGCCTGGCCCATGATCGTGAGGCAGGTCTTCAGCGTCCGCTGCGACACGCGCGAGACCCGTCCGCGCGCCAGCTCCTCGAAGATGATCCGGTCGATCTCCTTCATCATCCCCGGATCGGGCGTGGAGACGGCGATGCCGTTGGATTCGATCCGGTCGCGGTAGAAGCTTTCCGACATCGTGTAGCGCGTGCCGATGAGGCCGGCCCGCTTGACGCCGTCCTTGACGAGCTTCTCGGCCGTCACGTCGCCGATGTGGAGGATCGGAATGTCGATCTTGCCGGCGATCCGGTCGTACATCTTGTGCGCGGTGTTGCTGCACAGGATCAGCCCCTCGGCGCCCGCATCGGCGAGCCGCCGCGCGGAATCGATCAGCATCTCCGCAAGGCCGCCCCAGTCCCCTTCCGACTGCCGCTCCGCGACATGCGCGAAGTTGAGGCTCTCGAGCAGCAGCGGAGCCGAATTCAGCCCGCCGAGCCGCCGGGCGACACCCTTGTTGATCCCCTCATAATAAAGCGCGGTCGACGCCCAGCTCATCCCGCCGATTAAACCCAGTTTCCGCAACGTCCCACCCCTTCGAATTCCACCCGGAATCGGGTGCCCGCGACCAGCTTAGAGAAGCGCTCGAGAGGTTGACAGGGGATGCCGCTCGGCTCGGCGCATCGGGCGGATCAGCCGCCGCACTGTCGCCTCAGGTGACGGCGTCAGCCGAGGGACTTCACGATCTCTTCCACCATCTTCTTGGCGTCCGCGAGCAGCATCATCGTGTTGTCGCGGTAGAAGAGCTCGTTGTCGACGCCCGCATAGCCGGCGCCGCCCATCGAGCGCTTGATGAACAGCACCGTCTTCGCCTTCTCCACATCAAGCACCGGCATGCCGTAAATGGGCGACGATTTGTCGGTCTTGGCGGCCGGGTTGGTGACGTCGTTGGCGCCTATCACAAAGGCCACGTCGCTCCGCGCGAATTCCGAGTTGATGTCCTCGAGCTCGAACACCTCGTCATAAGGCACGTTCGCCTCGGCCAGCAGCACGTTCATATGCCCCGGCATTCGCCCCGCCACCGGGTGGATCGCATATTTGACGCTCACCCCCTCGTGCTTCAGCAGGTCCCCCATCTCCCGGAGCGCGTGCTGCGCCTGAGCGACAGCCATTCCGTAGCCCGGAACGATGATCACCTGCTCCGCTTGCTTCATCAGGAAGGCCGCGTCCTCCGCCGAACCCCGCTTGTAAGGCCGGTCGATCGCCGCGCCCCCTGCCCCGCCTGCCGCCGCGTCGCCGCCGAAGCCGCCTGCGATCACCGAGATGAAGCTCCGGTTCATCGCCCGGCACATGATGTAGCTGAGGATCGCGCCCGATGAGCCGACCAGCGCGCCTGTAATGATCATCGCGCTGTTCTGCAGCGTGAAGCCCATCGCCGCCGCCGCCCAGCCCGAATAGCTGTTCAGCATGCTGACCACGACCGGCATGTCCGCGCCGCCGATCGGAACGATCAGCAGGAAGCCGATGAGGAAGGACAAGGCAGTCAGGGTCCAGAACACCCACGGATCCTGGTCTGTCGTGAAATAGGCGATGAGCGCCAGGATCAGCGCAAGCGTGCCCAGGTTGATGACATGCCGGGCGGGCAGCAGGATCGGCTTGCCCGACATGTTGCCGTTCAATTTCAGGAAGGCGATCACGGAGCCCGAGAAGGTGATCGCCCCGATCGCAGCACCGAGCCCCATCTCGACCCGGCTGACGGGCAAGATGCTCATGAACGACCGTGAGGCGATCGGCGTCACCCGCACGGCGATGCCGAATGCCTCCGGGTTCAGGTAAGCGGCTGCGGCCACCAGCACCGCCGCCAGGCCGACGAGGCTGTGGAACGCCGCCACCAGCTGCGGCATCGCGGTCATCGCGATGCGGCGCGCGGTAATGAGTCCAATTGCAGCGCCGATCGCTATGGCTGCGGCAATTTCAAGCAAGCCCCAAATGACGGCTCCCTGGTCCATCGAAAGCGCAAACCCGAAAGTGGCAAGGTCTCCGCCAAAGGCGTGGGTGATCAACGTGGTGGCGACAGCAATCGCCATGCCGATCATGCCCAAGCGGTTGCCGCGTTGAGAGGTGGCGGGACTCGAAAGCCCCCGCAGGGCGAGGATGAACAGGGCACCGGCCATGAGATAGGCAAGAGAGGCCCAGCTCGGCGTGGCGGCGGCTTCGTGCATCAGCGCCGCTCCTTCTTCTTGTACATGGCCAGCATTCGCGCAGTCACCGCGAACCCGCCGAAGATGTTGACGCTTGCAAGCACCACGGCGAGGAGCCCGAGCCACTTGGCGCCCGGCACCCCGGCCGCCGCAGCTGCGATCAGCGCCCCGACGATGATCACCGACGAGATCGCGTTCGTCACCGCCATCAACGGCGTGTGCAGCGCCGGGGTCACCCCCCACACGACGAAATAGCCGACGAAGCAGGCCAGCACGAAGATCGACAGGATCGTGATGAAGTCCACAGGCGCTCCTTTCGTCAGCCGGCCAGTAGCCGCTCGTTGACGATCTGGCCGCTGCGGGTCAGGCGGACGCCCTTCACGATCTCGTCGTCGTCGGGGAGGGTGACGCGGCCGGCTTCCTTGTCCCAGAAGGCGCTGAGGAAGTTGTAGAGGTTGCGCGCGTAAAGGGCCGAGGCGTCGGCGGCGAGGCGGCTCGGCACATTGCGGTGGCCGACGATGCGGACGCCGTGCCGCTCGGTGACCGCGCCGAGCACTGCGCCCTCCACGTTGCCGCCCTGCTCCACCGCAAGGTCGACGATCACGCTGCCGGGGCGCATGCTTGCGATCTGAGTGTCCGAGATCAGCCGCGGCGCCGGGCGACCGGGGATCAAAGCGGTCGTAATGACGATGTCCTGCTTGGCGATGTGGCTGGAAACGAGCTCGGCCTGCGCAGCCTTATATTCGTCCGACATCTCGGTGGCGTAGCCGCCGGTGCCTTCGCCTTCGATGCCCTTCACGTTCTCGACGAAGATCGCCTTCGCGCCGAGGCTTTCGATCTGCTCACTGGTGGCCGCACGCACGTCCGTTGCCGAGACGATGCCGCCCAGCCGCCGTGCGGTCGCGATCGCCTGCAGGCCCGCGACGCCGACGCCCATGATGAAGATGCGCGCCGCCGGGATCGTGCCCGCCGCGGTCATCATCATCGGGAAGGCGCGGCCATATTCGGCCGCCGCATCGAGCACCGCCTTGTAGCCCGAAAGGTTCGACTGCGAGGACAATATGTCCATCGATTGCGCGCGGGTAATGCGCGGCATGAATTCCATCGCCAGCGCCTCGACGCCGGCCGATGCATATCCGTCCACCCGCTCCCGGTACACGAACGGGTTCAGCGCCGCCACGAGCAAAGCTCCGGACGCGATGCCGCCAAGGGTCGCGGGGTCCGGCCCCTGCACGCCAAGCACCGCCTCGGCGCCGCCGAGCACCTGCTCGCGCGGCCCCACGGTGGCACCGGCCGCTTCGTAATCGGGATCGGCGATCGACGCGCTGCTCCCCGCCCCCGCCTCGACCGCGAGGGTGGCACCGAGCGCGATGAACTTCTTCACCGTCTCCGGGGTGGCGGCGACACGGCGCTCGCCTTCCGCTGTTTCCTTGAGGACCGCTATCTTCATTCGCGCGCGGCCCTTTATGGTCAGTTGGAGATGATCAGAACAACGAACATCGCGACGATGAAGGAGAGGATGGTTCCCCACTTCATCATCGATGCGAAAGCCGAATAGCTCTTCGCGTGGAACTGCATCTCTTCCTGGGTGTCGCCGTCGGCTGCCATCCTCGACCCTCGCGCTAATCTGAGCTGTGCCGCACTCCTAGCAACGCAGCCTGTGTCCCCCAAGCCCTAAATTGGGACGCTCTTAAGCGGCCCTTTACCGGTAGCCGCTAGAGCGGGCGCTTCGTAGAGGAAGA
>NZ_DASVUE010000082.1:0-7719 GCF_036387215.1 Allosphingosinicella sp.
CGGCCAAGCTCCGAGATCGGAAGCTCCCGCCGCTCCTTTTTCTCGACCGGCCGGAGCCAAAGGCTTTCGCCCTCCCGATGGACGACGCCGAGCACGAGCTCGCTGCCTTTCAGCAGCTTCTTCATCGGATGGGCGATGAAGCCGTTGCCCTTGGCCTCCGTGCGGGCGAGGATGCGGTCGCCGACGCCCACGGCCGACTTGCGGCCCCTTTCCTGAAGCCGGAGGCGCGGCTCCGGCCCCTCGCCCTCCCAGCGCTCCGGCACTGCCCAGGCGGTGCCGCTGTCGTCGACGTCCGTGACGCGCAGCACCGTCACCTTGGGCACCCCGCCCATCTTGTGGAAGGCGCGGCCGGGGGCGCTGTCGATCAGGCCTTCGTCGGCCATGTCGCGCAGCAACGTCTTCAGCGCGATCTTGTCGTTGCCGGAAAGGCCGAACGCCTTTGCGATCTCGCGCTTGCCTGCCGGCTGGTCCGAGCTTTCGATGAACTCGAGTATCTGTTCGCGGCTCGGGAGGCCGGTGCGCTGCTGTCTTGCCATTCACCCCATCTCGGCGTTCGGGCCGCCGAGAACAAGCTCAAGGCTTGGGCGCGGGCGGCGAATAGGGCCTGAACGCACCGCCGGGCACGGCGGATGCAACCGGGCTCTCGAAGCCGTCGGCGGAGACGGACGAGACGCCGAACACCCAGTCGTCGACCCGCAGCCCTTTCAGAACGTGGCTACCCACCGTTACGGGAAGGTTTTGGTCCGAATAGCCGGCGGGGATGCGAATGCTGTGCACCCAATTTGCCGCGTCCGTCGGCCGCCAGCGGACGACGTAGGCGGCGGCGCCCTTCACCGGCTCCCACTTCAGCGTGGTATCGGTCGATACTCCGCCCTCAGCGACTGGAGCGGGCGGCTGCGGGGCGCTTGCAAGGGCAGCAAGAGCGGCGACGTTCAGCTTCACCACCTTGGCAAGGTAGGGAAAGTCCATCTTGTCGACCGTATCGCCAATTTGGATGCCGCCCTCGGTCCGCAAATCCTGGTGCTGCCAATTGTAATTTTCGACCGCGACCGTGAACCGGATGGCGGGATAGCCGGCGTTGAGGAGCTCGGTATGGTCGCCGCCGCGGCCGAAGCGGTCGTTCCGCCAGATCTGACGGACGTCGAGGCCGAGGCTGAGGTCTTCGGCGAGCGTATCCAGCCAGCGGGAGATGTTGCGCGAGGGCGAGTCATTCTCGCCGCCCAAGCTGCGTTGCGGGCCCGCCAGCGCTTCGCGGCCCTGCCAGCGCGGCCCTTCGGAAAAGACGCGGACGTGGGCGGCGTCGCAGACTCCGTCGGAGCCGCAGCTGTTGCCGATGATGTCGTTGTTGAGGTTGGCGATCACCTCCCAACCCTGCGCCCTGGCATAATCGGCGAGGATCTTGCCCCCGAGCAGCCCCTGCTCCTCGCCCGAAAGAGCGGCATAGACGATCGTGTAGGGGAATTTGTGCTGCGAGAGCACCCGCGCCGCCTCGATCACGGCAGCGGTGCCGGAACCATCGTCATTCGCCCCCGGCGCGTCCTTCGCCGCGTCCATCACGTCGCTGACGCGGCTGTCGATATGGCCCGAGATGATGACGACCCTGTTCGGATCGATGCTGCCGCGCTGGATCGCCAGCACGTCCGTCACCTTGGTGGGCGTCGGCACCCGACGGCCGGTGACCACGTCCGACGGCGTTGCGATCGTCAGGCAGCTCTTGCAGGCGCGCGAGTATTGGCGGAACTCGGCTTCGGTCCAGCGAAGCGCCGCCCCGATCCCGCGCTTTGGGTCCGTCTGCGACGAGAGGGTGTGGCGCGTGCCGAAGCTGACCAGCCGCTCGACGATCGAGCGAAGGCTCGCCTCGCTCACATCGTCGGCGATGCGTGCCGGCTGCGCCGGTGCGGCGGCAACGAGGAGAAGTGCGAGCGGAGCCGGGAAGAGCCGATATTTCATGAGCCTAGCCACTGGACCTGCGCACGAAAATTCGCAAGCCGCGTCAGCCCTCTTCGCTTTACAGGGCGTCGGTCATTTGCGAGACCTGCCCCCTCATCCGGGGGGAATCGATGCTCGAACTTAACGACGTAAGCCATGTCTACGCCAACGGCACGCGAGCGCTGGACCATGTGACGCTCACCATCCCCCGCGGCATGTACGGCCTCCTTGGTCCCAACGGCGCCGGCAAATCGACGCTGATGCGGACCGTAGCCACCCTCCAGACACCCACCGAGGGCAGCATCCGCTTCGGCGACATCGACGTGATCGCCGAGCCCGAGCGGCTTCGGCGGACGCTCGGCTATCTGCCCCAGGATTTCGGCGTCTATCCCCGCGTCTCGGCCTACGACATGCTCGATCATATGGCGGTGCTGAAGGGGATCGCTTCGGCAAGCGACCGCAAGCGGACGGTGGAGACGCTCCTCAACCAGACCAACCTCTGGAACGTGCGCAAGAAGGCTCTCGCCGGCTTCTCCGGCGGAATGCGGCAGCGCTTCGGCATCGCCCAGGCGCTGATCGGCAACCCCGAGCTCATCATCGTCGACGAGCCCACCGCCGGCCTCGACCCCGAGGAGCGCAACCGCTTCCTCAACCTCCTCGCCGAGATCGGCGAGAATGTGGTGGTGATCCTCTCGACCCACATCGTCGAGGACGTATCCGACCTTTGCCCGCGCATGGCGGTGCTTGCCGGCGGCCGAATCCAGCTGGAAGGCGCGCCGCTGGAGCTCATCCGGTCCACGAGGGGCCGGATCTGGATGAAGGTGATCGAGCGCCGCGAGCTGGACGAGTATCGCGAGCGCTACGACGTGATCTCCACCCGCCTCTTCGCGGGGCGAACGGTGGTCCACATCCTGGCGGAGAGCGATCCGGGCAACGGCTTCGAAGCCGTCGATGGCGGCCTGGAGGACGTCTACTTCTCCACCCTCGCCCAATCGCGCCGCGCAGCCTGAGGGGCCGGACGATGATCGCGAAGATCGCTCGCTTCGAGCTCCGCTACCAGCTCCGCAACCCCGTCTTCTGGGTGACCGCGGGGATCTTCTTCCTGCTCACCTTCGGCGCGATGACCGTCGAGCAGATCCAGATGGGAAGCGGCGGCAACGTCCATAAGAACGCCGCCTTCGCGACGCTCCAGAAGCACCTCATCATGTCGCTCTTCTTCATGTTCGTGACGACCGCGTTCGTCGCCAACGTGGTCGTGCGCGACGACGATACGGGCTATGGGCCGATCGTCCGCTCCACGCGGGTGACGAAGTTCGACTATCTGATGGGCCGCTTCATCGGCGCCTATCTGATCGCCGCCTTGGCCTTCGCATCGATACCGCTTGGAATCTGGCTCGGATCGCTGATGCCATGGGTCGACCAGGAGACGCTGGGGCCGAACCGGCTGAGGGACTACGCCTACGCTTACTTCCTGCTGGCGCTTCCGAACGTTCTCATCACCTCCGCCCTGTTCTTCGCTCTTGCGACCGTGACCCGATCGATGATGGCGACCTATCTCGGAGTCATCGCCTTCCTCGTCGGCTATTTCGTCGCCAACACGGCCGTAAGGGACCGGCCGGAGCTCGAGCGGACCGTCGGCATCTTCGAGCCGTTCGGGGTTCGCGCCTTCTCGTCCGCCACGCGCTACTGGACCGCCGCCGAGCGCAACGCGACGGTTCCGGACTTCACAGGGCCGCTCCTCTACAACCGGCTGCTCTGGATCGGACTTTCGCTCCTGTTCCTCGCGCTGGCCTATTGGGGCTTCCGCTTTTCGGATCGTGGAATGTCGAAGCGCAAGCAGCGGAAGCAGAAGCTTGCCCTGAGCGCAGCCGCTTCGGCGCCGGCCGTTCCGGCGGCCTCGGAACCGCTCCCCGCCGCCACTCCGGGCCGCGCCGCCGCGCTCGCCCAGCTGAAGGCGCGGACAGGCCTCGAGATGAAGCAGGTGTTCAAGAGCCCAGCCTTCATCGTGCTCATCGGGCTCGGCCTGTTCAACGCCATGGCGGCCCTTTGGACGGGAGGAGACCTGTTCGGCACACCCACGCTTCCCGTCACGCGGGCGCTGATCCCGCCGCTGACCGGCAGCTATTCGATCATCCCGATCATCATCGCCATCTATTATTCAGGCGAGCTCGTCTGGCGCGAGCGCGACCGGAAGATGCACGAGATCGTCGATGCGACCCCGCTTCCAAACTGGGCCTATGTCGTACCCAAAACGGCGGCGGTGGCTTTGGTTCTGCTCGCTACCTTGTTGATCGGGGTTGCGGCCGCAATCCTCGTCCAGCTGCTGAAGGGCTACAGCAACATCGAGCCCGCCAAATATCTGCTCTGGTTCGTGCTCCCGCAGGCGGTCGACATGACCCTTATCGCGGTGCTCGCCGTGTTCGTGCAGGCGATCAGCCCGA
Source organism: Allosphingosinicella sp. (assembly GCF_036387215.1). Classification (GTDB taxonomy): domain Bacteria; phylum Pseudomonadota; class Alphaproteobacteria; order Sphingomonadales; family Sphingomonadaceae; genus Allosphingosinicella. The sequence goes on from NZ_DASVUE010000082.1 coordinate 4,371, forward strand.
ACAAATATTTCGGCTGGGGCCTGATGGTGCTCTACCTCATCACCACCATCGTGATGAGCTCGCTGAGCCTCGATCATAACCTCTACAATTATGCGGGGGCGCCTCAGGTGCCGCTCAGCGACATCAACAATGCGGGCAATTTCTGGAAAGGCGCGTGGTGGTTCCGCCTCTACTGGAGCGCGTTCGCCGTGCTTCTGCTGGTTGCGGCGCACCTCCTGTGGCGGCGCGGGACCGAGACCCGCCTGAAGCCACGGCTCCGGCGTGCTCCCAGGCGGCTTGCGGGCGCGCCCGGGATCATCGCCGGCGTCGCGCTTGCGACCTTCGTCGGAACCGGCGCCTGGGCGTTCTACAACACCAACATCCTCAACGATTACCGCACCAATTCGAGCGACGAGGAATTCAGCGCCGAATATGAGAAGCGCTTCCTCCGCTACGAGAAGCTGCCGCAGCCGACGATCACCGACGTGAAGCTCGACGTGGCGATCTTTCCCGAGGAGACGCGGGCGGTCACGCGCGGCCGCTATACGATCACCAACCTGACGCAGCAGCCGATCGCCGACGTTCACGTCCGCAACGTCAGTCGCGATCTCGAAATCCTGCGGCTCGACTTCCCGGAGGCGAAGCTCGCGTCCAACGACGAGACCTACGGCTATCGAATCTACCGGCTCGACCGGCCGATGGCTCCGGGCGAGAGCCGCGCCCTCAGCTTCGAGACCCGCCGTTGGCAGCGCGGCTTCCGAAACAACGGCTCCGACACGAGGCTGGTCGGCAACGGCACCTTCCTCAACAATAACGAGATCGCCCCCGACATCGGAATGGACCGGCAGGGGACGCTCCAGGACCGGGCGAAGCGCCGGAAGTACGGCCTTTCGCCCGAGCTGCGGCCGGCGAAGCTGGAGGACCTCTCGGCGACGGGCAGGAACTATCTCGGCGTCGGCTGGACGACGGCGGACATCACCGTCTCAACTTCGGCCGACCAGACTCCGATCGCGCCGGGCAAGAAGATGATGGACCGGACCGCGAACGGCCGCCGGACCGCGCGCTTCGTCTCCGACGCGCCGATCCTCACCTTCTTCTCGGTCCAGTCCGCGCGCTATGCCGAGAAGCATCGCCGCCATTCAGGGGTCGATCTCGGCATCTACTATCACCCGACCCATGCCTGGAACGTGGACCGGATGCTGAATGCGCTTCAAGTAGGCCTCGATTATTATCAGGCCAATTTCGGACCCTACCAATTCGATCAGGCGCGGATCATCGAATTCCCTGCTTATGCGAGCTTCGCACAGGCGTTCGCGAACACGATGCCCTATTCCGAGGCGATCGGATTCATCGCTGACGCGAGCAATCCCGATAAGATCGACTACGTCACCTACATCACTGCGCACGAGCTCGGGCACCAATATTGGGCACACCAGATCATCGGCGCGAACATGCAGGGCGGTACGATGCTGTCGGAAACGCTCGCCCAATATTCGGCCCTGATGGTGATGAAGAAGCTCTACGGCGAGGACAAGATCCGCCGCTTCCTGAAGTTCGAGCTCGACAATTACCTCCGGAACCGCGGCGGCGAAGTTGTCGAGGAGCTCCCGCTCGCCCGAGTGGAGAACCAGCAATATATCCACTACCGCAAGGGCTCGGTGGCCATGTACCTCCTCCAGGAGCGCCTCGGAGAGGATGCGGTGAATCGTGCGCTTCGGACGGTCCTCAATCGCTACAAGTTCAAGGGCGCCCCCTATCCCCGCTCGGTGGACCTCATCCAGGCGCTGCGAGCGGAGGCGAAAACGCCCGAGCAGCAGGCGCTGATCACCGACCTTTTGGAGCGGATCACCATCTACGACCTCAAGGTGAAGGCGCCGAAGGCGGTGAAGCGCGCGGACGGCAAATGGGACGTGACGGTGCCCGTCGAGGCGAACAAATTCTACGCTGACGGACAGGGCCGCGAGAAGGCGGCGCCGCTCGCGGAGGCGATCGAAATCGGCCTCTTCACGGCAGAGCCCGGCCGCGGCGCCTTCAGCCGGTCGAACGTCATCCGGATGGAGCGCCAGCCGGTCCGCGGTGGGCAGCAGGTGCTGAAGTTCGTCACCGACAAGCGGCCGACTCACGCCGGCATCGACCCGTACAATTTCTACATCGACCGCAACTCGGCCGACAACGTGGTGCCGGTTACCTGAGCTCGGCTCAGGCCGGCACCACCGTCTGTTCGATCGTGCCGAAGAGGGCGTGGCCGTGGCCGTCGTCCATCCAGATGCGGACGGTGTCGCCGTGCTTGAGGAACGGCGTGGAGGCGCTTCCCGCCAGGATCGTCTCGACGGTCCGGACTTCGGCGATACAGCTGTAGCCGAGGCCGCCCTGCCCGATCGGCTTGCCCGGGCCGCCGTCGGAACCGCGGTTCGAGACGGTGCCCGAGCCGATGATCGAACCCGCGCCGAGGTTCCTGGTCTTTGCGAGATGCGCGATGAGGGTGCCGAAATCGAAGGTCATGTCGACGCCCGCATCGGCGCGGCCGAACGGCTCACCGTTGAGGTCGACCTTGAGCGGCCCGAGCAGCTTGCCGACCTGCCAGCGATCGCCGAGCTCGTCCGGCGTCACGAGCACCGGCGACAGTGCCGAGGCCGGTTTCGACTGGAGGAAGCCGAAGCCCTTGGCGAGTTCGCCGGGGATGAGATTGCGTAGGCTGACGTCGTTGACGAGGCCGACCAGAAGGATGTGCTCAAGCGCCTGCTCACGCGACACGCCCCTCGGCACGTCGCTGGTGACGACGATCACTTCCGCTTCAAGGTCGCAGCCCCAGCTTGCGTCCGCCAGCGGGATCGGATCGCGGGGGCCGAGCATCTCGTCGGACGCGCCCTGATACATGAGCGGGTCAGTCCAGAAGCTTTCCGGCATTTCAGCCCCCCTCGCCTGCCGAACGAGCTGGACGTGGTTCACATAAGCCGAGCCGTCGGCCCATTGGTATGCGCGCGGCAGTGGAGCGGCAGCCGAGCGCTCGTGGAAGCGCATCATCGGGATCGCTTCGTGGGCGAGGTCGGTGGAGAGGAGCTGGAGCTGGGGCGCGACATAGGTCCAATTGTCCAGCGCCGCCTGCAACGTCGGCGCGATGTGAGTCGCATCCGCGCACCAGGCGAGGTCCTGGCTCACCACCACAAGCCGGCCGTCGCGGCCTCCCTTCAACGATCCCAGCTTCATCCGGCGCTCACTCCTTCTTGTGCTCGGAGCAACTGGCATTTGCCGGACGGCTTGGCTAGGGGCTCGCCAACATCTTAGTTCCAGTCCAAGGACATCCCATGCGGAAGATCGATCATTTCATCGGCGGCGCCTCCTATGCGTCCGGCGAGCGGCAGGGCGACGT
>NZ_DASVUE010000083.1:0-4302 GCF_036387215.1 Allosphingosinicella sp.
TCGGCCGACGCTTCGCTCCGCGCGCAGGTCGATGCGGTGAACATCAAGCGCCGCGCTTACTATACCGATCTTGCGAGCAAGCGCGGCGCGAAGATCGAGGAAGTCGCAGCGGCGACCGCCTGCGAGATCTTCGCAAGCCGCGTCGGCCCGGGCCAGTATTTCCGCCTCGGCGACGGCGTCTGGCGCCAGCGCGACGGCAGCACGCCCGTGCCGCGGCCGGATTATTGCGGCTGAGAGCTACCGTGAGCCTTCGAACGAGGCGCGATATTCCGGCTTGATTGCCGCCAGCGTCGCGGCATCGATCTTGATGTCGACCTGGTACCCGGCTTCCGCATAGGGCCCCGCGACCGACGGTGGCAGAAGCACCTGCAGCGTGTCGAAGCGGCCGTTGCCGTTGCTATCGGCGGCGACCATCGTCTGGTCCGCCAGCGAAGGGCACGCGGTCATGAAATCGCCTGGTGAGGCGGGCAGGGCTTCGCCGCGTTTGTCGGTTCGCTCGGCATCGAGCCCTTTGCAGAAGCGGCCGGTCAAGGCTGCCATCACCCGCGCCTCGTCCGTGAACAGGTCGCCGAACGCGACCTGACGGTCCGCCTCCCGATCCCAGATGATCGCGTCGTAGTCGCTGTTCGGGTGGGCGCCGCCGGTGAAGGTGCCCACTTCGGCGACGATGCTGAGCAGCCGCGGCGTCTTGCCCGCCACCCGCCATTCCTTCGAATAGGAATGGGCGAAGAAGTCGGCGCCGCCGTCGCCGCGCCCGGCCTTATCCTCCTTCGCCGCCGCCTGCACCTCGACGCGGTCGCGCCCCATCTCCTCATCGAGCTGCTTGTTGAGCCCCGGCAGCGCCGCCGCTTCCGCCGGCCAGCTGTAGCTGAATTCGAGCAGGTCGCTCTTCTCCTCCACCTTCACGGCGCGCGCTCCAGCGGCTGGAGCCGCTTGTGCGTTGGCCTGTTCGGGCGTCGCCTCCGAGTTGCAGGAAACGAGCGCGAAGGCGGCGGCGAGGAGCAGGGTTCGTGTCATTCCCCAAGGCTATGCGAGCTTCGCTCAGGCGTCCATCCGGTCCCGTGCGGTTGACGTTGACGTGAACGTAAAGTAGCGAAAGCGTCATGCCTCACTCCGCTCTCCACTCCGATTTCCGCCAGTCGGAACACAGCACCGAGACCTATTCGATAACCGAGCTTTGCGAGGAGTTCGGGGTCACCGCGCGCGCGCTCCGCTTCTACGAGGATGAGGGGCTGATCGCTCCGAAGCGGCAGGGCCTCGCCCGCATCTATTCGTGGCGGGACCGCGCCCGGCTCGCCTGGATCCTCCGCGGCAAGCGCGTGGGCTTCAGCCTGGCCGATATTCGCGAAATGATCGATCTTTACGACATCGGCGACGGCCGCGCCTCGCAGCGCCGCTTCACGCTTCAGAAGTGCCGGGAGCGGATCGATCTTTTGAACAAGCAGAAGCTCGATATCGAGGCGACCATCCACGAGCTGCAGGAATTCGTAGACCTGCTCGCCGCCGGCGAAGCCGCCGCTGCCGCCGCACACTGATCTCCAGGAGCCAGTCGAAATGCCAAGCTACACCGCACCCGTCCGCGAAACGCGCTTCATCATCGATCAGGTTCTGGGGCTGGAGCGCTATTCGAGCGTCCCTGGCTTCGAGAACGCGTCGTCCGAGATGATCGAGGCGATCCTCGGCGAGGGCGCGCGCTTCTGCGAGGAGGTGCTTCAGCCGCTCAACCGCGTCGGTGACGAGCAGGGCTGCATCCGGCACGAGGACGGATCGGTGACGACGCCGCCGGGCTTCAAGGAGGCTTGGGACCAGTTCGTCGCCGGCGGCTGGACCACGCTTTCGGCGCCGGAGGAATATGGCGGCCAGGGGCTTCCCTCCGTCGTCTCGACCGCGATGGCGGAGTATCTCTGCTCGGCCAACCATTCGTTCGAGATGTATAACGGACTGACCCAGGGCGCGATCGCTTCCATCCTCGTCAAGGGCTCGGACGAGCAGAAGGCCACCTATCTTCCGAACATGGTCGCCGGCCGCTGGACCGGCACCATGAACCTCACCGAGCCGCATTGCGGCACCGATCTGGGGCTCATCCGCACGAAGGCGGAACCGCAGGCGAACGGAAGCTACAAGATCACCGGAACCAAGATCTTCATCTCCTCGGGCGAGCACGATCTGTCCGAGAACATCATCCACCTCGTCCTCGCCAAGATCGCGGGCGCGCCGGATAATGTGAAGGGCATCTCGCTCTTCATCGTCCCGAAGTTCCTGGTGGGCGCGGACGGCGGCGTCGGTGAGCGCAACAGCCTCGCCTGCGGCTCGATCGAGCACAAGATGGGCATCCACGGCAATTCGACCTGCGTCATGAACTATGACGGCGCGACCGGCTATCTGGTCGGCGAGCCGGAGAAGGGCCTCGCGGCGATGTTCATCATGATGAACGCAGCCCGCCTCGGCGTCGGCCTCCAGGGCTTGGCGCAGGCGGAAGTCGCCTATCAGAACGCCGTCCAGTACGCGAAGGATCGGCGGCAGGGCCGGGCGCTGACGCCGGAGCTTCGCGATCCGGACGCCAAGGCCGACACCCTGTTCGTCCACCCCGACGTGCGCCGCATGTTGATGGAGGCCAAGGCGTATAACGAAGCTTCGCGCGCGCTCGTGCTCTGGGGCGCGCTTCAGGTCGATCTCGCCCGCAAGGCGCCCGATGAAGCCGAACGCGAAGCGGCGATGGACATCATCTCGCTGCTGACGCCCGTCATCAAAGGCTATTTGACCGACAAGGGCTTCGAGGTCGCCGTCAACGCGCAGCAAATCTACGGCGGCCACGGCTATATCCGCGAATGGGGCATGGATCAGTTCGTCCGCGACGCCCGCATCGCCCAGATCTACGAGGGCGCGAACGGGATCCAGGCGATGGATCTTGTCGGGCGCAAGCTCGCCCAGAATGGTGGCCGCGCAGTGCAGGCCTTCTTCAAACTGGTGGCCGAGGAGGCGGGTGACGCCAAGGGGAACGAGGCTCTCGCCTCACTGGCCTCGGCGCTCGAGCGCGCGAACGGCGAGCTCCAGCAATCGACCTTGTGGTTCATGCAGAACGGAATGCAGGATCCGAACCAGGTCGGCGCCGGCGCTTATCATTATATGCACCTGATGGGCATCGTCTCTCTCGGGCTGATGTGGCTGCGGATGGCGAAGGCGAGCAGCGCGGTGCTTTCGAACGGTGCCGAGGATCGGGGCTTCCACGAGGCCAAGCTGGTCACCGCTCGCTTCTTTGCCGAGCGGATCATGCCCGAAGCAGGCGCGCTTCGCCGCAAGATCGAGGCCGGCGCCGACACCGTGATGGCGCTGCCGGTCGAGGCTTTCTAGCTCATTCCGCCGGGGGCGGGAGCGGGATCAGCTCGAACACGTCGAGCTTCGATTCCCCGCGCGGCCAAGGCACCACCAGCCGATAGCGAAAGTCGCCATAGCGTTCGAACACGCCGGCCATGCTACGCGCGGGATCCTCGCCATAGGCGCCGGGATTCTCCTCGGTGCCGAGCGCTTCGGAACCGAGGAAGATGAGCCTGCCGGTCTTCTCGGTGTCGAACAGATAGCCGCCCGGCCGGCGCGATCCGGTCTGCTTGGTGATCGAGAGCTGCTCGCCGTTGATGCCTACGAAGCAGAAGAAGGGCTTGTAGGCGATGAAGGCTTTCGCTCGGGCAGCTCCGCCGAGCTTCACCAGCCGGCACTTATAGGAACCGGGCGGCGGCGCCGCGCGCGGCAGCCTGGCGCTCGCATCCAGCAGCGCCCCTTCGGCCCTCAGCTGGCTTGCGAAACCCGCCTTACGTGCATCCTGCACCGCCTCTGCCCAGGCTGCGTCGAGGCGGCGGATCCTGTCCTCGTCCTCGGCGGTGGCGACCTTCTGCCAATCGGCTTCCTCGTCCACTGCGACGCTGACGTTCGAGGCGGGGCGGACCGGCTCGAGCGGCTGGCATGCCGCCAGCAGCGCCGAAGCCGTGCATACCGATAACCCTATCGAAAGTCCGCCCCTCATGACGAGCATTCTAGTCGGTCGGCTTCGGCCGGTCATCCGCCGCAGCGGGAGTCCGGCTTAAACCCGGCGCTGTTCGCCTCCTTTGGAAGCACCTCCGAGCCTAGACCGCTCCGGCCGCACCCGCGATCAATTCGCCGACCCTTCTGTGAGCGGTGTGATGGACCATGTGCCCCGCGCCTTCGATCTCGATATAGCGGCTTTGTGGCACCGTTTCCGAGAGCCGCTTCGACTGCCCGGCGGTGTCGACCATCTTGTCGCCTGCACCGGCGATGATCGTCACCGGC
>NZ_DASVUE010000084.1:0-38116 GCF_036387215.1 Allosphingosinicella sp.
CGCTCTGTTCCTGTTGATTCGCTCCCGTAACTTGGTGCTTCGGCGGCGCATCCCTATTTAGACGAACATGCCGCCCGAGCCGACGAACCCGACAGCCGCCCCCGAAGCGGGCTGGGCGACGATGCGCCGCTTCCTCCCCTATCTGTGGCCAAGGGGCGAAGCGGGGCTGAAGACGCGCGTCGTGATCGCGCTCGTCCTCGTGTTCATCGCCAAGGGCGCGACGCTCACCATGCCATTCGCCTACAAGGGCGCGATCGACCGGATGTCGGGCGGCGTGACCGCTGCGGCCGGCCTCGCGATCGCACTCGTCGTCGCTTATGCGGGCGCGCGCTTCGCCGGCGTGCTGTTCGACAACCTCCGCAACGCGATCTTCGAGAAGGTGGGCCAGAACGCGGCCCGCCGGCTTGCCGAGAACGTGTTCCGCCACGTCCACTCGCTGTCGCTCCGCTATCATCTGGAGCGTCGGACCGGAGCGCTCACCAAGATCGTCGAGCGCGGCACCAAGAGCATCGACATGATGCTCTATTTCCTGCTCTTCAACATTGCCCCGACGGCGATCGAGCTCATCGCCATCTCCGTGATCTTCGGAGTGAAGTTCGGTCCGGGTCTGGTCGTCGCGACGCTCGTCATGGTGGTGAGCTACATCGCCTTCACCCGCATCGTCACCGAGTGGCGGGCGAAGCTGCAGCGGCAGATGAACGAGGTCGACAACCAGGCGATCGCCCGGGCGGTGGATTCGCTCCTCAACTACGAGACCGTTAAATATTTCAACGCCGAGGACCGCGAGGCGAAGCGCTACGGCCATGCGGTGCGGCAATTCGCCGATGCGGCCGTGAAGAACGAGACCTCGCTCGCCTGGCTCAACATCGGCCAATCGCTGATCACCAACCTGATGATGGCGGGCGCGATGGCCTATTCGGTGTGGGGCTGGAGCCGCGGCATGTTCACCACCGGCGACGTGGTGCTCGTCAACACCCTGCTCGCCCAGCTCTTCCGGCCGCTCGACATGCTCGGCTGGGTCTACCGCACGATCCGCCAGGGCCTCATCGACATGGAAGCGATGTTCGGAGTGATCGACACGCCCGCCGAGGTGAAGGACCTCGCGGGCGCGCCCGACCTCCGCGTCACCGCCGGCCATGTCCGGTTCGAGGACGTGCATTTCGGCTACGAACCCGAGCGGCCGATCCTGAAGGGCGTCAGTCTCGACGTGAAGCCGGGGACGATGCTTGCGGTGGTCGGACCCTCCGGCGCCGGCAAGTCGACGCTGTCGCGTCTGCTGTTCCGCTTCTACGAGCCGACCTCCGGCCGGATCACGATCGACGGTCAGGATATCTGCGGGACGACCCAGCAAAGCCTGCGCCGCGCGCTCGGCATCGTTCCGCAGGACACCGTGCTGTTCAACGACACGGTCGGCTACAATATCGGCTACGGCAGGGACGGCGCCAGCCAGGCCGAGATCGAGGAAGCGGCGCGCGGCGCTTCGATCCACGACTTCATCGTCAGCCTTCCCGAAGGCTACGATTCGAAGGTGGGAGAACGGGGGCTGAAGCTGTCCGGCGGCGAGAAGCAGCGTGTGGCGATCGCGCGCACCTTGCTGAAGGACCCGCCGATCCTGATCCTCGACGAGGCCACCAGCGCGCTCGACAGCCGAACCGAGGCCGCAATCCAGGCGACTCTCCGCGACGTGGCGGCCAACCGAACCAGCATCGTCATCGCCCACCGCCTCTCGACGGTGATGGACGCCGACCAGATCGTGGTGCTGGACGAGGGCCGGGTCGCGGAGCGCGGTACGCATGCGGAGCTGCTGCGCAAGAACGGCCTCTATACCGAGATGTGGCAGCGCCAGCAGAGCGAGGCCGAGCAGGAGCAGGCCGAAGCCGCGGAATGAACCGGCGACGGCGCGGAAGGTCACGACCGGCGTGCGAAACAGGCGAAGTTTCACCGTGACTTTCCGTCGATCCGCCTGACGCTTCGCCGCCGCTGCATTTCCTGGCGATAGAGGCGCAAGACCGCGTCATTGTCAGAGGAATGGAGGGTGCCGACATGCTTGCCGCCGCGCATGATCGGCTTCAGCGTGCCGTAGAAATACCGGTGCCAGAGCAGCTCATGTGTGGACATCCGGACCCGGCGCGGCTCGGCCAGGATCGAATCCCAGGCGGCGGCGAAGCTTTCGGCGCCGGGCTTGTCACGCAGACGGTAGGCGCTCTCGCGAGTCATCCCGACATGGCGCGCCGCGGCGGCCACCGACCAGGTTTCGCAAAGATGTCCGAGGAAATCCGCCTGCCGCCCCGGCGTCCAGCCGTCGCTTCGGTAGCGCAAAGGGACCGGCGTGAAGGCGGGAACGCGGCGGCGCGGAGACGAGTCTTGCTTCATCCGGCAGCTTAGAACATAATAGGAACACTGTAGGAAAGACTTTTTTGTGAGAGGCACCGCAGCGGAACCGGAAACATGCGCCCTCGACTTTGCTCGGCACGAACGGATACGGAGCGGCGAGTGACCGATCCCCTTTCGATCCTCCGCTCCACCTTCGGGTTCCAGGATTTCCGCGGCGTGCAGCGGCAGGTGGTGGACCGGGTGATGGCGGGCGAGCACACGCTTGCGGTGATGCCGACGGGGGCCGGCAAGTCGCTCTGCTACCAGGTGCCGGCGCTTGCGCGGGCGGGGACTGCCCTGGTGGTCTCGCCGCTGATCGCGCTGATGCACGACCAGATCCGCTCGGCGGACGCGTTCGGCATTCGGGCTGCGGCGCTGACTTCCGCGGACGACAATCGCGAGGAGACGGTGGCGCGCCTCAAACGCGGCGAGCTCGATCTGCTCTATGTGGCGCCGGAGCGGGCAACGGGGGAAGGCTTCCGCAACCTCATCGAGCGGGCGCCGCTGGCGCTGATCGCGATCGACGAGGCGCATTGCGTTTCCGAATGGGGCCACGATTTCCGGCCCGATTACCGGCTGCTGCGGCCATTGCTCGACCGCTTTCCGGACGTGCCGCGGCTGGCCCTCACGGCCACGGCGGACCGGCAGACGCGTGCGGACATCCTCGTTCAGCTCGGGATCCCCGAGGACGGGCTGGTGCTTGCCGGCTTCGACCGGCCGAACATCCGCTACCATGTCCACAGCCGCGACGGCGTGGCGTCACAATTGAAGAGCCTGCTTGCCGAGCAGCCGGGGCCGGGAATCGTCTACGCGACCAGCCGCGACAAGACCGAGAAACTGGCCGAACAGCTCGGCTCTGGCGGCCGCAAGGTGCTGCCTTACCATGCCGGGCTCGATCCGCGCGTCCGGGCGCGGAACCAGGCCGCGTTCGTCGCTTCCGAAGACATGGTGATGGTGGCGACCATCGCGTTCGGCATGGGCATCGACAAGCCGGACGTACGCTTCGTCGCCCATGCCGGGCTGCCGAAATCGATCGAGGCTTATTACCAGGAGACGGGCCGCGCCGGCCGTGACGGGGATCCCGCCGAAGCGCACCTCTTCTGGGGGGCCGAGGATTTCTCGCGGGCGCGGCGGCGGATCGAAACCGAGGTGCCGGAGGACCGGCGGCCTGGCGAACGGCAGCGGCTGAACGCTCTGGCCGCTCTGATCGAGACCGCCGAGTGCCGCCGGGCCCTGCTGCTTCGCCATTTCGGCGAGGCGCCGCCCGCCAGATGCGGCAATTGCGACAATTGCCTGTCGCCGCCGAGCAAGGTCGATGCGACCGAGGCGGCGCGGAAACTGCTCTCCGCCGCGTTCCGGACCGAGATGCGGTTCGGCATCGGCCATCTGGTGGACGTGCTCGCGGGCCGCGAGACGGACAAGATCCACAATTTCAACCATCACCGCCTCTCCGTCTTCGGCATTGCCGGCGAGGACGAGCTGGCGCTGATGAAGCCGGTGGCGCGGGCGCTGCTGGCGAGGGATGCGCTAAGAGCGGACGAATATGGCGGCCTCTCCTTCGGCCCGGCGGCACGCGCGATCCTCAAGGGCGAGGAGCAGCTGGAGCTCGTGCTTCCGCCGAAGCGCCAGCGGCGGTCGAGGCGGGGCTCGGCCGAGCCTGACGCCGATCCCCTGTTCGAAGCGCTTCGGGCCTGCCGCCGCGACCTTGCAAGGCAGGCGGGCGTGCCGCCCTATGTGATCTTCCACGATTCGACGCTGCGTGAGATCGCCGCCCTGCGCCCGACCAGCCTCAACGCGCTCGGCCGCGTCGGCGGCGTCGGGGAAGCCAAGCTCGCCAGATATGGCGAGGCGTTCGTCGAGGCAGTCCGAAGCTTTGAAGGAGAAGCCCATGTTCCGGCGGATTGACGAGAAGACGCTGGTCGCGGGGCAGGTCCATGCCGAAGACATTGCAGCCGCCAAGGCCGCGGGCGTGACGATGATCGTCAACAACCGTCCCGACGGCGAGGCGGCGGGGCAGCCCCCTGCCGCCGAGATCGAGGCGGCGGCGCGGGCGGCGGGGCTGGGCTATCGGCACATCCCGGTGGCCTCCGGCTTCTCCGCGGGGCAGGTCGCGGCGATGGCGGAGGCTCTGGAGGCGGCCGAGGGGCCGGTGCTCGCCTTCTGCCGATCAGGGACCCGCTCCACCTTCCTCTGGGCGCTTGCGCGCGCCGAGGTGGGGGACGATGGCGAGGAATTGATGCGCAAGGCCGCGGCCGCCGGATATGATCTGAGCCCGATCCGGGCGCTTCTTCAGCGCTGATCCTCCGCGAGGACGATCTTCGCGGCCTCGAGGTCGCTGTCGTCCACCATCAGCCGCACGGGCACGACGCCGTCGAGGCCGCCCCAGTTCATCTCGCCGTCGAACAGGAAAGCTTCGATGCCGTCCGCCAGCAGAGCGGAGCGCACGACGTTCGCTTCGAAGCTCGTGTAGAAGCGGGCGAGCTCGACCAGCGCCATCACCAGGGAACGACGTTGCCGGCGGCGATCTCGTCCGGGCGGGGCGCTCGGCCGAGGATTGCGTTGCGGTGCGGGAAGCGGCCGAAGCGCTCGATCACGTCGTGGTGCTTCTTCGCGAAGCCGAGCTGATAATCGTCGCCGAGGGCGGTGAAGAGGGCGAGCGAGCGCTGCTGGTCGGCCAGCTCCTCGCTATGCTGGAAGGGCATGTAGAGGAAGCCGCGCTTCGGCTGTTCGAACGTTTCGTCAAAGCCGCGGGCGACAGCTTCCTTGGCTAGGGCGAGCGCCATGTGATCCGTGGCGAACTGGTCGGCATGGCCACGGAACATGTTGCGCGGGAGCTGGTCGAACAGGATGATGGCTGCCAGCGCCTCGTCAGCGGAGCCCAGGAAGTCCGCAATCGGCCGCGCGCGTTGCTGCTCCCAAAGCTCCAGGAAGTGCTTGCGGCAGGCTTCGTCGAGCTCCGTATCCGACTTCCACCATTGCTCCGGCTCCAGGCCGAACCAGAAGCCGAGGACCTCCTGGACCCAGGCCTCCCCCATCAGGCGGCGGTGCCGCCGACGGTGAGGCCTTCGATGAGGAGCGTCGGCTGGCCGACCCCCGCGGGCACGGACTGGCCGCCCTTGCCGCAGATGCCGATGCCTTCGTCGAGCGCCATATCGTTGCCGATCGCGGCGACCTTGGTGAGGACGGTGGGGCCGTCGCCGATCAAGGTGGCGCCTTTGATCGGGGCTCCAAGTTTGCCGTTCTCGATCTTGTAGGCCTCGGTGCAGCTGAAGACGAACTTGCCGCTCGTGATGTCCACCTGGCCGCCGCCGAAGCTCTTGGCGTAGATGCCGTTCTTGGCGCGGGCGAGGATCTCGCGGGGATCGTCATTGCCCCCGAGCATGAAGGTGTTCGTCATTCGCGGCATCGGCGCGTGCGCGAAGCTCTCGCGACGGCCGTTGCCGGTCGGCTCGACCCCCATCAGCCGGGCGTTGAGGCGATCGTGGATGTATCCCTTGAGGATGCCGTCCTCGATCAGCGTATTGCACTGCGTGGGCGTGCCCTCGTCGTCAATCGTGAGCGAGCCGCGGCGGGCGCCGATCGAACCGTCGTCCACCACCGTCACGCCGGGGGCGGCGACCCGCTCGCCGATGCGGCCGGAGAAAGCGGAGGTGCCCTTGCGGTTGAAATCGCCTTCGAGCCCGTGGCCGATCGCTTCGTGGAGGAGGACACCCGGCCAGCCGGGGCCGCACACGACCGTCATCTCGCCGGCGGGCGCCGCGACCGATTCGAGGTTCACCAGCGCCTGGGCCAGCGCCTCATCGATCGCGCGGTTCCAGGTGCCCTCCACGAAGAGATCGTCGTAGAGATAACGGCCGCCGAGCCCGAAATAGCCGCTTTCGCGCCGCCCGTTCTGCTCGACCACGATCGAGACGTTGAGGCGGACGAGCGGACGGACGTCGTGGGCGACGAAGCCGTCGGCCCGGACGATGTCGATCACGCTCCACGAGCCGGCGAGCGATACCGAGACCTGAACCACCCGCGGATCGCGGGCGCGGGCGGCGGCATCGACCTGCTGGCAGAGCGCGACCTTCTTCGCGAAGGGGATGAGGCTCAGCGGGTCGGAATCCGTGTAGAGCGCCGCGTTGGTTCGGCGCGGCGGCGCGGCCTTGGGCGATTTCGACGGATCGAGCACCGCCATCGTCTCGGCGGCGCGGCGGATGGCGGCTTCGGAGAGCTCGTTGGCATGGGCGAAGGCGGTGGTCTCGCCCGAGACTCCGCGAAGGCCGAAGCCGGCTTGGGTGTTGAAGTCGGCGGCCTTTAGGCGCCCGTCGTCGAAGCTGAAGCTCTCGGACGCGGTATATTGGAGATAGAGCTCGCCGTCGTCGCAGCTCCTCAGCGCCTCCACTGTCAGGCGCTGGGCGGCTTCGGGTGAGAGGCCATCGTTGCGGTAGAGGAAGCGGCGGGGATCGGCGAGGCTGTTCATCCTGCCGATATAGGCGGGTTACGCGGCCGATCCACCCTCATCGGCAGGGCCGCCCTTGAGGACGAACCTTTTGTCGCAATAGCCGCACTCGACGAAGCCGGTCTCGTCGATCTGCAGGTAGACGCGGGGGTGGCCGAGCGCGGGATGGGTGGCGCTTGCGCCGTCGCAGGCGACGCGCGGCGTCGTCACATAGGCGATTTCGGGAACCGAGGGATCGTTCGTGGCCATGGCCCCGCCTCTAGCAACGGCCATGGGGGCAGACAATCGCCTTCCGGCGACGGGCTGCCCCCCGTGGCGATCAGCGCAATTACGCCGCACCGACCGCCGACGCATACCGTGCCCGGGCACCGCAACGGCACCAGCTCCGATGCGCGGGCATGGACCCGCTCTAGCCGCCGCGCGTGAAAGCGAGGTTACGGCGAACGGTAAACGGCGCCTTTCCGCATTGCTTTGCGGGAGGGCGGTAAGCCGCTATGCGCGGGCCCATGCCCGGCGCCGCCATTTCGATCGAAAACCTTCAGAAAACCTATGCGGGGGGCAAGCGGGCGCTGGACGGCGTCAGCCTCGAAGTGCCGCGGGGGCAGATCTTCGGGCTGCTGGGGCCGAACGGCGCCGGCAAGTCGACGATGATCAACATCCTGGCCGGGCTCGTGAACAAGACCGGCGGGACGGCCTGCATCTGGGGCTTCGACATCGACAAGCACCCGCGCAACGCCAAAGCGTCGATCGGCATCGTGCCGCAGGAGATATTGTTCGATCCGTTCTTCACACCCGCGGAGACGCTGGAGATCCAGGCGGGGCTCTACGGCGTGCCCAAGGCGGAGCGGCGGACGATGGAGCTGCTTCGAGCGGTCCATCTCGAAGACAAAGCCGGCGCTTATTCGCGGACCCTCTCCGGGGGCATGAAGCGGCGGCTGCTGGTGGCCAAGGCGATGGTGCATTCGCCGCCGATCCTGGTGCTGGACGAGCCAACCGCCGGAGTCGATATCGAGCTTCGCCAGCAGCTTTGGGAATATGTCAGAAGCCTCAACGCCGAGGGCGTGACGGTGGTCCTCACCACGCACTATCTGGAGGAAGCCGAGCAGCTCTGCGACCGCATCGCGATCATCAACCACGGCCGCCTGATCGCCAACGAGACCACGCGCACGCTCGTCGGAATGGCGCAGGAGAAAGCGGTGGAGGTGGTCGTGGACCGCGATCTCACCACCGTCCCCGACGCCTCTTGCTTCGACAAGATCGAGATCGTGCGCGAGCGGACGCTTGCGATCACCTACCGCAAGGACAGGGTGAATGCGGGGGAGGTGCTTGCGGCGCTACAGCGGGACGGGCTCGGCATTGTCGACGTCTCGACGCGGGAGGCGGACCTGGAGGACGTATTTCTGAACCTCACCCGCGCCTCCAACGCGAATGGCTGACAGGCCCCAATCTACCCTCCCTCCCAGGGAGGGGATCAAGGGGTGGGTGCGCGCGTCTGCGCGCCTAGGAGACTCTTTCGGGATGCCCATAGAGCGAACCGACGGCATT
Source organism: Allosphingosinicella sp. (assembly GCF_036387215.1). Lineage (GTDB taxonomy): Bacteria > Pseudomonadota > Alphaproteobacteria > Sphingomonadales > Sphingomonadaceae > Allosphingosinicella. The sequence continues at coordinate 8,363 of NZ_DASVUE010000084.1, forward strand.
GAGCCGTCGCTTCGCTCACCCACCCCCAGCCCCTCCCTTCCAGGGAGGGGGGTTTCGTGAGCGATAGAAGCTTCGACGTGATCGTCATCGGCTCCGGCGCGGCCGGGCTGAGCGCGGCGCTCAACATCGCGCCGCACCTCAAGGTCGGAGTTCTTGCCAAGGGCGAGATTTCAGCAGGCTCGACCGCTTGGGCGCAAGGCGGGATCGCGGCGGTGCTCGATGCGGGCGACACGTTCGAGAAGCATATCGAGGACACGATCGTCGCCGGGGCGGGGCTCAACGACCGCCGCGCCGTCGAGTTCGTGGTCGAGAATGCCCCCGCTGCCATCGAGCGGCTGGCAGAGTTGGGCGTGCCCTTCAATGCCGGCGAATCCGAGCGCTGGCACCTGACGCGCGAGGGCGGCCACAGCCACCGCCGCATCGTCCACGTCGCCGACGCGACCGGCTGGGCGGTGCAGCAGGCGCTTGAGAATGCCGTCGCCAAGCATCCGAACATCACGCTCATCCCGCACATGGTGGCGATCGATCTCGTCACCGCGCGCCACGCGATCCATGGAAGCGGCGAGAAGCGAGTGTGGGGCGTCTATGCGGTGGACGCGGCCAAGGGCGGGGTCTCGCTCTTCACCGCCCGGGCGACGATCCTCGCCACCGGCGGTGCAAGCCGGGCCTGGCTCTATTCGACGAACCCGAGGGGCTCCACCGGCGACGGCATCGCGATGGCCTGGCGCGCGGGCTGCCGGGTGTCGAACATGGAATTCAACCAGTTCCACCCGACCTGCCTCTACAATGTCGAGGTCAAGAATTTCCTCATCACCGAGGCGATGCGGGGCGAAGGCGGGCAGCTCAAGATCCCCGGCAGCGGCCATCGTTTCATGCCGGACTTCGACGAGCGCGCCGAACTTGCCCCACGCGATATCGTTGCCCGCGCGATCGATCATGAGCTGAAGCGGCTCGGGCTCGACTTCGTCCATCTCGACATCAGCCACCGCGATCCCGAATTCGTCCGCGACCATTTCCCGACGATCGCCGAGCGGCTCGCACAGCCCGACATCGGCATCGACATCACCCGCGAGCCGATCCCCGTCGTGCCGGCGGCGCATTACACGTGCGGCGGAGTGATGGTGGACCTTCACGGCTGCACCGACGTCCCCGGCCTCTATGGCGCGGGCGAAGTGACCCAGTCGGGCCTGCACGGCGCGAACCGCCTTGCCTCGAATTCCGTGCTGGAATGCCTGGTCTTCGGCCTCGCGGCCGCCCGGCACATCAACGAAAATTGGGACGAGCTCCCCCCTCCCCCGGCGATCCGCCCTTGGGACGAGAGCCGGGTCACGCATTCCGACGAGGAGGTGGTCGTCCACCACAATTGGCGCGAAATCCGGCGCTTCATGTGGGATTATGTCGGCATCGTCCGCACCACGAAGCGCCTGGAGCGGGCGCTGAACCGGGTCGAGCTCCTCCGTCAGGAGACCGAAGAATATTACGGCCATTTCCGGGTGACGCCGGACCTGATCGAACTCAGGAACCTGGTCGAAGTCTCAGGCCTGATCGTCCGCTCCGCTTTGGAGCGGAAAGAGAGCCGCGGCCTCCACTACACGCTCGACTTCCCGGACATGATCCCGGAGGCCACTGATACGGTGCTGGTGCCCTAGCTTCCGAGGAATGATCTAAAGGCGGCGTAGAACGCGCCCGGCTGCTCGTACATGATCATGTGGCCGCTATTCGTGATCGGCACGAGCTTTGCGGTGCGGGCTCCGGCGTAGGCGAGGCGGTATTCGCGCGTGATTTGAGCGGGGTCCACATATTCGCTTCGGGCGGGGGTGGCGTAGACCACGGTGAGCGGAGCCGCGATCCGGGGAAGCTCGGGTGTGAGATCGGTGAGCGCGAGCTCGTGCGTGGCGCGTGCAACCACATCCGGATCGCTTCGGCCGTCCACCTTCGGGCTGCCGCTCAGCATCCCCACCACCGATTCGACGAGGCGCCGGCCGCCGGGCGTGGCGGTGATGCCGCGAAGGCTCTCGGCCAGGCCTCGGACGCCGGTCGCCGACGAGCCGACAAGACCCGCCGGCTGCGGAAGCATGTCGACGACCATCGCCTTGCCAACTTGCGCCGGGTGACGCGCTGCGACCATCATCGCAACGGTGCCGCCCATCGAATGGCCGACGATTGCCGGCCGGCCGAGCTTGTTCGCGGCGATGTAGCGGGAGATTTCCTCTGCCACCGGAGCGACGACGGCGCCCGACGCATTGCCGCCCGCGGGGCTGCCGCCGAAGCCGGCGACCTGGACGAGATGGTAACGATAGCCGGGAACATTGGCGACGGTGCCGCTCCAGACATCGCGGGAGGCGGTGAGGCCGGGGATCAGGATGACGTCAGGGCCCGCCCCTTTCACGACCACCGAAAAGCGGGTCGGCTGGAACGGAGCGGCTTCGAGCGCAGAAGGCGCACAGGCGGCGAGGCCGAGAGCAAGCGCCGAGGCGAGAAAGCTTCTTCGATTCATGCGCTTCGCCTTAAGCAGGCTCAGTTGAACCGCGGATGAGCCCGAGGCGGCGCATCAGCGGCTCCATGGTCAGGCCCTGAACGAAGATCGAGAAGGCGACGACTGCAAAGGCGACACTGATGATGTCGCCGCGCTCGGGGATGTTGGCCGGAAGCGCAAGCGCCAGCGCGAGGGCCAGCGCACCGCGGAGGCCGCCCCACCAGAGCACGTGCTGGTAAGCGGCGGGGATTCGGAGGCTCGAGCGGCCGAACATCAAAGCCACGGGGTAGACGGAGGCGGCGCGGCCGATGAGCGAGAGCAGCACGGCAATCGCTGCGACCGACAGCAAAGGCCCGAGCGAGATGTTGGCCTCCCTCCCGCCGATCAGGATGAAGATCAGCGAATTGACGAGGAAGGCCGCATATTCCCAGAACGAAAGGACCGCAGGGCGGCCGCTGTCGGAGATCGAGCCCATCCAGCCGACGTTTCCGACCAGAAGCCCGGCGGTGAGCGCGGCGAGCACGCCCGAGACATGGAAATGCTCGGCGAGCAGGAACGAGCCCCAGGCCGCGAGCGTGGTGAGGGTGATCTCGACAAGGTGATCGGTCGTCCGGCCGGCGATCAGCAGCAGGGGACCCGCAACGGCGGCGCCGGCGAGGATCCCGCCCAACACGGTGAGCAGCAATTCGCCGCCGATGCTCACTGGAGTGACGGCGCCCCCCGCCGCGATCCCGACCAGGATTGCGAACCCCACTGCAGCGACGCCGTCGTTGAGCAGGCTTTCCGATTCGACGAGCATGTGCAGCCGATCGTCGACGTCGATCTGCTTGAACATGGCGATGACTGAAACGGGGTCGGTGGCTGCGATCAGGATGCCGAAGAAGGCGGCGCCGAGCCAGCTCCAGCCGACCAGATAATGCATCCCCGCAGCGACGATGCCGGCCGCGAGAAGCACTCCGAGCGTGACGAGAAGCAGCAACAGGGGAAGCTCCCGGCGGAACGGGCTCCAGCGGATCTGGATCGCGGCCTCGAACACCAGGGGCGGGAGGAAGACCGTGAACACCAGCTCCGGCGTCAGCGGCATCTCGACGCCGAAGGGGAGCAAGGCGAGCGCGATGCCGGCCGCGACGAGGCCGACGCTGTAGGGCAGCTTCAGCCGCCGGGTGATCATCGCCACAAGCGAGGCGACGAACAGCAGCAGCCCAAGCGTCCACGCGTCGAGATGGTGCAATATTCTCCCCTTTCAGGAAGGCCAACGATGGCGCTCGGCAGTTGTTTCAATGGGCAAACCGGCTACATCCTCTGCCGATGGCCTCCCCTCACCTCTATCTCGTCGACGGATCGAGCTATATTTTCCGCGCCTATCACCGGCTGCCGCCGCTCACCAACCGGCATGGGCTCAATGTGGGCGCGGTCTATGGTTATACGACGATGCTGTGGAAGCTCGCCGAATCCCTCCACAAGCAGGACGGGCCGACGCATCTGGCCGTGATCTTCGATGCGTCCTCGAAGACGTTCCGGAACGACATGTACGGCGAGTACAAGGCAAACCGGCCCCCGCCGCCGCCCGACCTCGTCCCACAATTTCCGCTGATCCGCGACGCCACGCGCGCCTTCTCGCTGCCGTGCATCGAGGAGGAGGGGCTGGAGGCGGACGACATTATCGCCTGTTACTCGAAAGCGGCGCTGGCCGAGGGGTGGAAGGTCACGATCGTCTCATCGGACAAGGATCTGATGCAGCTGATCGAGCCCGGCCTCGACATGCTCGACACGATGAACGACCGGCGCATCGGCCGGGATTATGTGATCGAGAAGTTCGGCGTGGGGCCGGAGCAGCTCGGCGAAGTGCTGGCGCTGATGGGCGACAGCGTCGACAACGTGCCCGGCGTTCCGGGCGTCGGGCCGAAGACCGCGGCGCAGCTCATCCAGCAATATGGCGATGTCGAGACGCTGCTTGCCCATACCGACGAGATCAAGAAGCCGAAGCTGAAGCAGAATCTGGAGGAGCATGCCGAGGCGGCGCGGCTTTCGCGCGAGCTGGTGCGCCTCGTGTGCGATTCGCCGCTGCCCAAGCCTTTGGGCGAGCTGGAGATGCAGGGCATTCCGGACGGGCCCCTGCGGGAATTCCTTGAGGATCAGGGCTTCCGGTCGCTGGTGGCACGCCTCAACGGCACCTCGCAGGTGAAGGCGCCTTCGGAGGTCGCGTCGGAGACGCCGGTGCAGCGCGAAGTGCGGCCGGAGCCGAAGATCGACCGCTCCGTCTACGAGACCGTCACCACCGAGGAGGCGCTCGACCGCTGGATCGCCGAGGCGACGCGGAATGGGCTGGTGGCGGTCGATACCGAGACGGACGGCTATGACTGCGTCACCGCCAAGCTGGTCGGAATCAGTCTCGCCACCGAATGCGGCAAGGCCTGCTACATCCCGCTGGAGCATGGCGGGCACGACCTCCTTTCGGAGCGGCCCGAGCAGATTCCCTCCGAGGTGGCGCTGGCGAAGCTTAAGCCGATGCTCGAAGACCCGGCGACGCTGAAGATCGGGCACAATTTCAAGTTCGACTGGATCGTGTTCGACCGGCGCGGGATCAAGGTTGCTTCGATCGACGACAGCCTGGTGATGAGCTTCAACCTCGATGCGGGCGGGCTCAACAGCCATTCGATGGACGATCTCGCCAAGAAGCATCTCGACCACGACTGCCTCACCTTCAAGGAGCTGTGCGGATCGGGGCAGAAGCAGATCAAGTTCCACCAGGTGCCGCTCGACCGCGCCACCGAATATGCGGCCGAAGATGCCGACGTGACCTTGCGGCTCTGGAACCGCTTCAGGACGCGCATGCCCTACGAGCGGGTGGAGCGGGTCTATCAGATGGTGGACCGGCCGCTGGTGCCGGTGGTCGCGCGGATGGAGCGCGAGGGCGTGAAGGTCGACCGGGAGGAGCTCGGGCGGCTCAGCCATGAATTCTCGACCCAGATCGCCGCGCTCGAGGAGCGCATTTGCGGCCTCGCCGGGTGCCAGTTCACGATCGGGAGCCCGCAGCAGCTGGGCGACGTGCTGTTCAACCAGATGGGGCTGAAGGGCGGGCGCAAGGGCAAGTCCGGTACATGGTCGACCGACGTCAACGAGCTGGAGCGGCTGTCGCGCCAAGGCGTGCCGATCGCGAGCATGGTGCTGGAATGGCGGCAGCTGTCGAAGCTCAAATCCACCTACACCGACGCCCTGCAGCAGCAGATCAACAGGGAGACCGGGCGGGTCCATACCAGCTACAGCCTGTCCGGCGCTCAGACGGGGCGACTGTCCTCGACCGATCCCAATCTCCAGAACATCCCGATCCGCACCGAGATCGGCCGGCGCATCCGCGACGCCTTCGTGGCGGAACCTGGCCATGTGATCCTCGCCGCCGACTATAGCCAGATCGAGCTTCGTCTCGCCGCGCACATGGCCGACGTGCCGCAGCTGAAACAGGCTTTCTCCGAAGGCGCGGACATCCACAACCTGACGGCGCAGGAGCTGTTCGGCGAAGTGAACCGCGACACCCGCGCGTCGGCCAAGACGATCAACTTCGCGATCCTCTACGGCATTTCGCGCTGGGGCCTCGCCGGGCGGCTGTCGATCACCGCCGACGAGGCGCAGGCGATGATCGACCGCTATTTCGATCGCTTCCCCGGCATCCGCGATTATATCCACACGACGCTGACCAACGTTCGCGACACCGGCTTCACCACCACCTTATTCGGCCGGAAGACCCACTTCCCGAGCATCAAGAGCAAGATCCAGCACGAGCGGCAGGGCGCGGAGCGGGCGGCGGTGAACGCGCCGATCCAGGGAACCAGCGCCGACATCATCAAGCGCGCGATGGTGCGGATGTGCCCGGCGCTCGAAGCCGAGGGGCTCGGAAGCACGCGCATGCTGATGCAGGTGCATGACGAACTGGTGTTCGAAGTGCCGGAAGCGGACGTGGAGCGCGCGAGCGGGGTGATCCGGGGCGTTATGGAGCGTGCGGCCGAGCCCGCCGTGAGCCTGTCGGTGCCGCTCGGCGTCGACATCGGCACCGGGCCCAATTGGGGCGCCGCGCATTGAGGGAGGCGGCGCCGGCCGCCGGTGAGGATATCGCCGCCCTCGCCAAGGGCGGGCGGACGAACTTTCTCGGCTTCCTGATGCGGCTTGCCGCTCGACTACCCTTTCTGTTCATCGCCGGCCGGATCTATGGCGCTGAGCAGCTAGGCCGCTTCGCCTATGCGGTGCTGATCGTCGAGTTTGCGGCTCAGCTTGCCACCCTGGGGCTGAAGCGCGGGCTCGCCCAGCAATTGGCCTCCACCGACAAGCCGCACGTCTGCGTCGTCTGGGACGGGATGCTGGTCGCGTTCTTGGCATCGGCGGTGGGGACGGTCGTGCTGGCGATGTTCCCGCAGGCGATGTTCCCGAACAGCCCGATCCACGGCCTCGAATGGATGCTTCCGCTGGTCGTCTTCGCAGTGGCGGGATCGGACGTCGCGCTCGCCGCGCTGGCCTACCGGCACAATGTGCGCGCGACCGTGACGGCTCGAGCGATCGTCGAGCCCTGGACGCTCAGCATCGCAGCGTTCGTGCTCTCCTTCCTCTCCTCGCGCGACGGCCTCATCATTTCATATGTGGTGTCGATGACGGCGGCTTTCGCAGCCTCCCTGTGGCCGCTGTTCAAGGCTTACGGCGCGCCCAGGGGATGGCGGCCGGACCCCGGCGCACTCTGGACGATGGCGCGGCGCAACACGCCGCTTGCGGCCGCGGACGCGATCGAATGGGGCTCGCGGCGCCTCGACATCGCCATCCTCGGGCTGTTCTTCTCGCCGGTGATCGTCGGCGTCTATTATGTGGCCCAGCAGGTCGCGTCGCTGCCGCAGAAGCTCAAGACCAGCTTTGATCCGATCCTCGGGCCGGTGATCACCCAGAAGCTGGCGGAAGGGGACAAGAAGGCGGTCGCGAAGCAGGTCCGGCAGGTCGGATTCTGGATCATTGCAGCGCAGACGGGCGTCGCCCTGGCACTCGGGATTCCGGGAGAAGCGGTGATGGGCCTCGTCGGCGCGACCTTCGTCGGCGGAACCGCAGCCCTCGCCTTCCTTCTCGCGGCGGAGGTCGTCGCGGCGACGGCGGCCGTTTCCGAAGCTGCACTCGTTTACGTGGCCCGGCACCGGAACCTGATGATCTCGACGCTGATGATCATCGTGCAAGGCGCGCTCAGCATCGTCCTCATCCTGGTCCTGCGCGGGCTGGAGGCGCCGGCGCTGCTGGTGAACATGTTCGATTTGCCTACGAACCGCCTGCCGGAGAAGTTCGTCGCCGCCGCTCCGGCGATGGCGCTTCTGCTGGCGCTCGGACTGGCTTCGATCCTAAAGTCACGGCTCCTGTGCCGGATCCTGGGGGCGCCGGTGCAGGGCTGGCGGATGCCGCTCATCTGGGCAGCGGGCGCTGCGGCCGCAGTCGGTTACCTGCTGATGCTGCTTCCGCCGCGCCTCGAATTCGTCGAGCTGATCGTCGGGATCCCGGCGATCCTGGCGGTGTTCGGGATCGTTCTCTGGCGGTTCGGCTTCACCCACGAAGATCGCGTGCTCTTCCGGCGGAGGAAGGACGAGGCGCTGGAGCCTACTCTTCCACCTCCGCCAGGGGCTTCACCGCCGGCCCGTTGAGCACCTGCCCGTCCGGCGCGAATTGGGAGCCGTGGCAGGGGCAGTCCCAGCACCGCTCGAAGCCGTTCCAATGGACGAGGCAGCCCATGTGGGTGCACACCGGCGAGCGGCGGATCACCGACCCGTCCTCCGCCTTGAAGGTGGCGACCTGCTTCAGCCCCTCGCGAATGATCGCCCCCTCTCCGGGCTGCAGCTCGTCGGCGGACTTGACGTCGCCGGGGCCGATATATTCAGCGAAGTTCTTTACCGCTCCCGCCTGCTCGCGAATGAATTCGCCGATCGAGGACGTGGAGGTGAGGGACTTCCGCGCAGGATCGAACACGGGCGCGTAGCGGCTATCCTCGCCGATGATCAGCGGCATGATGGTGAGGCTGCCGGCAACGCCGTTGGTGATCCCCTGCCCCGAATCGCCGGTGTGGATGTAGATGTTGGTGTTGCCGGGGTTGCGGCCCGAGAAGGGCATGAAGTCGATCGGCTCGAACACCATGCCGGACCAGCGATATTCCGCGCCCGTGAAGCTCGGATAGCGCTCGCGGGTCCAGCTCTCGAGATCGGCGAGGCGCTGCTCCATGTCGTAAGCCTCGCCCGACCGGTGATCGCCGCCGCCGACGATGAGCAGGTCCTCCGTTTCATCGAGCGGCTGGATACGGACATAATGATAGGCTTCGTACGTGTCCCAGACGAGCGCGTCCGGCACAGATCCCTTGGGCACCCGGCCCGCCACCACATAGGTGCGGTCCGGAGTCTGCTTGGCGTGGATGGCCACCTTGTCGTTGGTCGGCGAGTTCGTGCAGAAGACGGCGGCGCGGGCGCGGATCACCGGCCCCGCTTCAGTCGTGATCTCGACGCCGTCGTCCGTCTCCTTGTCGCCGGCATGGACTGTGTTCGCATAGATGCGGCCGCCGCGGGCGAGGATCGCCTGGGCGAGGCCGCGCAGATATTTGGTCGGGTGGAAGCGGCCCTGGTTGGGGAAGCGAAGCGCCATCCCGGTCTCGATCCCCGGCACCGGCGCCTTCTCAACCCATTCCACATCGACGTTTATCGATTTGCAGGCCTGGTATTCCTCCTCGAGCCAGGAGCAGTGATCGGGCTCGGCGGGGAAGAGGTAGCCGTCGACGCGTGCGAAATCGGCGTCGATGTCCTCGTCGCGGCAGATCGCCTCGATGCGGTTCACAGCCGCTACCTGGCTGTCGTGATAGAGGCGCGCCTCGTCCTCGCCCCGGACCTTGATCAGCTCCGAATAGAAATCGTCGAGCTCGGTGGCGAGGTGGGCGGTGGTGCGAGCGGTCATGCCGTTGCCGATGCCGCCGCGATCGATGACGATCACCGAGCGGCCGAAGCGGGAGAGCTCGTAGGCGGTGGAGAGGCCGGCAATGCCAGAGCCGATCACCACCACGTCGCACTCCGCGTCAGCGGTGAGCGGCGGCGCATCGATCACCGGCGCCTCGTGCATCCAGTAGGAAATGCTTCTTTCGTCGCCGACGTTCATGCTTGGCCTCCCTTGTTCGGGAAAGCCAACGGCCTTTCGGCGGGAACTGTTCCGGGCACGTGCTTCGTGCCTAGGGCTAGTGGCGGAAGTGGCGCATTCCGGTGAAGACCATCGCCAGCCCCGCTTCGTCCGCCGCGGCGATGACTTCGTCGTCGCGGATCGAGCCGCCGGGCTGGATCACCGCGGTCGCACCTGCCTCGACCGCGGCGAGGAGGCCGTCGGCGAAGGGGAAGAAGGCGTCGGACGCGACCGCCGAGCCGATCGTGCGCGGCTCGGCCCATCCGGCCTTATCGGCGGCGTCGCGCGCCTTCCAGGCGGCGATGCGGGCGGATTCGAGGCGGTTCATCTGGCCGGCGCCGATGCCCGCGGTGGCTCCGCCCTTGGCATAGACGATCGCGTTCGACTTCACGTGCTTGGCGACCGTCCAGGCGAACAGGCAGTCGGCGAGCTCCTGTTCGGTCGGCGCCCGCTTCGTGACGACTTTCAGATCGCCCTCGCCGATGCGGCCGTTGTCGCGGGACTGGACGAGGTAGCCGCCGGCGATCGACTTCAGCGCGAGGCCGCCGCGATTGGGATCCGGAAGCGCGCCTGTGAGGAGCAGGCGGAGGTTCTTCTTGCGCGCGAACGCCGCCCTCGCCTCCTCGTCGGCATCAGGGGCGATGACGACTTCGGTGAAGATGGCTGTGATCGCCTCCGCATCCAGAGCGGTGAGCGGCCGATTGACTGCGACGATGCCGCCGAACGCGGAGACGGGATCGCAGGCGAGCGCCTCCTGATAGGCCTGGAGCAAGGTGCCGCCGGTGGCGACGCCGCAAGGATTGGCGTGCTTCACGATCACGCAGGCGGGGCCGGCGTCGCGGAACTCGGCGACCAGCTCCAGCGCCGCATCGGCATCGTTGTAATTGTTGTAGCTGAGCTCCTTTCCCTGCACCTGCTCCGCCTGCGCGATGCCGCGGGCGTGCGGGCCGGCGGGGACGTAGAGCGCGGCCTTCTGGTGCGGGTTCTCGCCGTAGCGGAGCTCCTCGCGGCGGTGGGCAGTGAGGGCCAGCATATCGGGGAACATCTGCCCCTGATCCGAGAATGCGAACCATTGAGAGATCATCGCGTCGTAAGCGGCGGTCGCGGAAAAAGCCTTGGCTGCCAGGTGCTTGCGGAAATCGAGTGACGTCATTCCGCCGCTTGTCCCGAGCGCCTCGATCAACTCGGGATAGTCGGATGGGTCAGTTACAATCGCTACGAAAGCGTGGTTCTTGGCTGCCGAGCGCACCATCGAGGGGCCGCCAATGTCGATATTCTCGATGACCTCATCGCGCCCCGCGCCGCGGGCAACGGTCTGCGCGAACGGATAAAGGTTCACGACGACGAGGTCGATCGGACCGATGCCATGCTCCTCCATTGCGGAGACATGAGCGGGATCGTCTCGGACGCCGAGAAGGCCTCCGTGCACCTTCGGGTGAAGCGTCTTCACCCGCCCGTCCATCATCTCCGGGAAGCCGGTGAGATCGGAGATGTCGCGGACCTCGAGCCCCTCGTCGCGAAGCGCCTTTGCGGTGCCGCCCGTGGAGACGAGCTCCACTCCGTGCGCCGCAAGCGCGCGGCCCAGCTCCGCGAGGCCGGTCTTGTCCGATACCGACAGCAAAGCGCGGGCGATCTTCACCTGATCCATGTGATCCTCGGCAGTGGTTCAGCCGGCGCGGCGTAGCGACCAGGCGATCGCGGTGCCGTCGGGCGGAGTCTCGCCGGTGACGACGAGCTGGAGCGTCGGGTGCGGCTTGGCCTCGCCGTCGAGCCAAAGGCTGTCCTCGGCCGCGAGCATGCCGCCGCGGCAGCGGAACTGCCAGACGGAGCCGCCGCGGATGCGGAGCAAGGCGCCCTTGCCGTCGGCGGTGCTTGTGACCTCGACCCCGGGGGCGAGGTGGAAGCGGGCGGTGAAGCCGATCGGCTCTCCCTTCCGCTTCTTGCCTGCCGGGATCAGCCTGTCCTCGCCGGTGAGCTCTCGGCCGTCCGCGCTGAGCGAGAGCTGGCGTTGATGGATGAGCCCGAAGCGGCGGACATAGCCGTCATGGCTTGCCTCGACCTGCGTCAGATTGGCGGTATCGTCGCGGGAAAGCTCGACTTGCGTCACGCCTTTGCCGAGCGTCCCATCTTCGTGGATCGCCGTGGAGTTCCTGTCGCCGAGCGTCAGCGCGGAATGGGCGGCGGTGGTCCGAAGCGCGCGGACCAGCTCGGGCGCGAGCGCTCCGACGGCGGGACCGACGCCGCCGCAATTGACGATCAGCCGGTCCGCGCCGTCGGAGAATTCGAATGCGAGAGTGGACGCGCAGGCGCCGGACAGGATCCGGCTCGGCGGCGGCGGCGCGCCGTCGAGAACGGCGACGCTCCCCTTCCCCGCCAGCCGCTGATAGCCCCAGCCGCGCGCCTGGCGGAGCGGCCGGCTGCGCACGCCCGATCCTTCGATTGCAGCAGCGATGCGGCGCTTGGAAAGCATGTTGCCGCCCTGCCAGCTGGACAAAGCATCGTCCCCGAGCGTCACCGAAAGCAAAGCCGCGACGGAGCCGGACAGCACCTCCTGAAGCAGTTCCGGCATCTCCCGGCGCCCGGCATAATAAGCGGCGCGCAGCTGGCCGAGCAGCTCCACCAGGGCAAGCTGCTCCACGGGCGAGCGGCTGACGAGGCCGCCGTCGCCGTGCAGCGCCGCATTCAGCGCGCGGGCGAGCCCCGCCTCGCCGTTGCTGAGCCGCGCCGGCCCGCCCTGCACCACCAAAGCGGCGGTGATGACGCCCGCCCACGCCGTGACCCGCGGCAGCCCCGCCGCCACCTTGTCGGCGCTCCGTTCCACATGCCGCGCGCCGCGGGCGAGCGTGTGGAGGACGGTCGAGCGGTAGACGGCGTCGCTGGACGAGAGGATGTAGGGCGCATAGGCCGCCCAGAAGAGGATGCGCCTGCCCCAGAGGTCCGGGCGCCAGCTCGGATCGCCGACTTGCGCGGCATGAACGCCAAGCCACTGGCGCATGACCTTCTCGGCGAGCTTTGCGCCCCGGTCGCGGGTGGCGGCGGCGCCGAGGTCCCGAAGCCAGGCAAAGCTCTGAAGATAGTCGAAGAAGGCCGGCGGCACGTCGAGCGTGGCGAAATCCAGCTCCTTGACCGGATAGGACTTGCCGTCGTGGAGGAATGAGCCCCGGAGCAAAGCCTCGCCCACCGCCTTGTCGCCTGCGACCGGGTCTTTCGGAACCGCGAGAAGCTTCAGCGGGAAGCGGCCCCGGAGGCGGATGCTGTGGAACGGCGTCTTCCACGCAAGGCGGTGAAGCGCCTGGCTGAGCCGCTCGGCAAGGGAGCCGCCGCGATCGTCGCCGACCCGGATGAGGCGCTTGCCGGGTTCGATCTCGTCCTCGCCCGTTTGGGTTTCGATGCGTTCTAGAAGGCTCATTGCCCGCGCAGCCCCCTGATATTGTCGGCATAACGCTCGGGCCCGCCGCGGAAGGTGGCGGTGCCGGCGACGAGAACGTCGGCGCCCGCGGCGATGGCGCGCTTCGACGTCTCCGCATTGATGCCGCCGTCCACCTCGAGGTCGACCGGCTTGCCGAGTTTGTCGATCTGCTTCCGGATCGCCTCGATCTTACGAAGCTGGCTGTCGATGAAGCTCTGGCCGCCGAAGCCGGGGTTGACGCTCATGACGAGGACCAGGTCCACCTCTTCCAGCACGTAATCGAGCATCTTTGCGGGGGTCGCGGGATTGAGCGAAACGCCGGCCTTCTTGCCGAGCGACTTGATGAGCTGGAGCGTCCGGTGCAGGTGCGGCCCGGCCTCCGGGTGGACGGTGATGATGTCCGCCCCCGCCTCGGCGAAGGCCGGGATGAAGGGATCGACGGGCGAGATCATCAGATGCACGTCGAAGGGCTTGGACGTGTGCGGGCGAAGCGCCTTCACGACCGCGGGTCCGATCGTGAGGTTCGGGACGAAATGGCCGTCCATCACGTCAACGTGGATCCAGTCCGCCCCGGCCCCGTCGATGGCACGCACTTCCTCGCCCAGCCGAGCGAAATCGGCCGATAGGATGGAAGGCGCGATGCGGACGGGCTGCTGCACAGCGAATCACTAACCCCGCGCGAGTCGCGGGGCAAGGAAGCGCCCGACTTATCCCCCGGTTATTCGTGTCAAGCGGGCGATAAAGAAGCCGTCCGCTCCACCTTCCTCGGCATAGGTGCCGGGAAGGATGCGGAGGATGCCGTTGTTCGGGCGCATCCCGGCAGGCAACTCGCCCGGTTGAATATCGGCGACACGGAACTCGCGGCGTGCGGCGAGGAAGGCTTCGAGCACCTTCTCCCCCTCCTCCGGCTCCAGCGAGCAGACGGAATAAACCATAGTCCCGCCGGGCTTCAGCCAGCGTGCGGCGCGGGCGAGCATCGCTTTCTGCCCTTCGGCAAGCTCGGCGATAGCGCGGGGGCGGACGCGGTGGAGCACGTCCGGGTGGCGGCGGTAGATGCCGGTGGCCGAGCAGGGCGCATCGAGCAGGATCGCGTCCACTTGCTCGGGCGGGCTCCATTTCATCACGTCGGCCGTGCGGATGTCGGCGCTGAGGCGGGTGCGCTCCAAATTCTCCCGAAGTCGTGCCAGACGACTTTCCGATGCGTCGATCGCGGTGACCTCGAAACCTGCGGCGGCGAGCTGCATGGTCTTGCCGCCGGGCGCGGCGCAGAGATCGAGCACCCGGCGCCCCTCCCCCGCTCCCAGCAGCCGCGCGGGGATCGAGGCGGAGATGTCCTGAACCCACCAGCCGCCTTCGCCATAGCCGGTGAGGCCGGCGACGGCGGTGCCGCGCGCGAGCCTGAGGTGGCCGGGCATCAGGCTGAGGCCCTCCAGCCCTTCCGGAGGCGCTCCGGTGGCGGAGATGAGGTCGATCGGCGGCGGCACGGCCATTGCGGCGGCTGCCGCGCGGGCGGCGGCGCTGCCCCAGGCTCTCTCCCACCGTTCCTCGACCTGCGGGGGCAAGGAGGGGGTTTCCGGCAGGGATGAACCGTTGCGCATCAGCGTTCCGAACACGCCGTGGACGAGCTTGCGGGGGCCGCCGTCCACGAGCGGTAGCACGGTCGAGATTGCGGCATGCGGCGGCGTGTCCATCGCCAGCGCCTGGACAAGCGCGATCCGGAGCGCGAACCGCGCTTTGGCATCGTCCGGGAGCGTTTTCCTGGTGGCGCTGTCGATCAGTGCGTCGAGATCGGTGAGGCGGCGCAGCGCTTCGGCGGCAATGGCGTGAGCGAAGGCGCGGTCGTCCGGCCGCTCGAGATCGCGCGCCGCGACATCGAGGGCCGCCTCCAGCGGCAGCCCCTTGCGGAGCACCGCGTCGAGCAGGCGCAAGGCGGCGCGGCGCGAAGCCGTGCCGACGGGATCGGCGGGTGCGCTCACTTCAGGTCACTCATCTTGCGCAGGCGTCTCCCATTTCCGAGATATGATGCCCATCACTCTTTCTTCAACGGAAAGCCGCAATGGCCGGACAGCGCCCACCGCATGTGAAACCGCCCAAGCACCTGTCCAAGAGCCCGCCGCTCCCGGAGCCGGCGCCGCCGCTCGACACGGAGGAACATGGCGGACCGAAAGGCGAGGAGCCGACCCGCTACGGCGACTGGGAGAACAGGGGCATCGCCTGGGATTTCTGATCAGACGCCCTCGGACCTAAGCGGCCTCGACAGCAGCCGTTCGAGGATCTCGTCGACCGAGGCTTCGCCGCTGAGGAGGGCGCAGACGGCCGCGACGATCGGCATGTCGACGCCTGCTTCGTGCGCCGCGCGGTTGAGGACGGGGGCGGTGTAGGCGCCTTCCGCGACGGTGCGGCGATCAGCGAGCAGCTCCGCGGCGGCCCAGCCTTCGCCGAGCCCCTTGCCGAGGCTGAAATTGCGCGAGCTTGTGGACGAGCAGGTGAGGACGAGGTCGCCAAGGCCGGAAAGCCCCGCCAGCGTCTCCGCCCGGGCGCCGCGGGCGAGGCCGAAGCGGGTCATCTCCGCAAAGCCGCGCGAGATGAGCGCGGCGCGGGCATTCTGGCCGAGCCCCCTCCCCTCGACCACGCCGCAGGCGATTGCCAGCACGTTCTTAACCGCGCCGCCGATCTCGGCGCCGATCACGTCGTCGGAGAGATAGGGGCGGAAGAAGGGGCGCGCGAGGCGGTTTCGGATCGACTCTCCCACCTCCCGATCCTCCACAGCAAGCGTCACCGCCGCCGGAAGGCCCGCCGCCACCTCGTGCGCGAAGGTCGGCCCCGAAAGCACGGCGATCGGCGATTCCGGCTGCTCTTCGCGGGCGACGTCGTGCATCAGCTTGGTGGTCGCTTCCTCCATGCCCTTGGCGCACAGGATCAGCGGCTTGCCGCGAAGGCCGGTGCCCGAGAGCACCGCGCGGGTGTGCTGGGCCGGGGTGACGACGAGGATCGCATCGCATTCGCGAAGCTCCCCGAGATCCTCGGTGGCGCGGACCGCATGGTGGAGCGGGATGCCTGCGAGGAAGAGGCCGTTCTCGTGGCGGCGATTGACGCCCTCCACCACCTCCGGTTCGCGCGCCCAGAGCAGGGTCTCCCTGCCGCCCGAAGCAGCGACCTGCGCCAGCGCCGTCCCCCAGGCGCCGCCGCCGATCACTCCCACAAGCTCGATCGTCACGCCTTCACCCCCGCGCCGCGCGCCTTTTCGGCGGAAGGATCGAGCGGCCAGCGCGCCCGTGCCGGAGCGTCGAGCGCGTCCACCAGCCCCTCCTCGAACCGCAAGGCCCCGGCCCAGGCGATCATCGCAGCATTGTCGGTGCACAGCCATTGCGGCGGCGCGACGAAGGGGAGGCCGCGTTCTGCCGCGAGATCGGTGAGGGCGGCGCGGACGCTCTGGTTGGCGGCGACGCCCCCGGCCACGACCAAAGCGGTGGCGCCGTCGGCATTCCGAAGCGCACGGGCGGTGCGGTCGATCAGGCAGTCGATCGCCGCCTGCTGGAAGGAGGCAGCAACGTCCTCGACGCTGTAGCGGCCGGAATCGCGGGCGCGGAGGACGGCGCTCTTCAGCCCGGCGAACGAGAAATGCGGCTCAGCCGATCCGACGAGCGGGCGCGGGAGCGGGACGACGCTCGGATTGCCGGACTTGGCGGCAGCCTCGACGGCGGGGCCGCCCGGAAAGCCGAGGCCGAGCAGCTTCGCGCTCTTGTCGAACGCTTCGCCCGCCGCATCGTCGATCGTGGTGGCGAGGCGGCGATAGCGCCCCACCCCTTCGACGAACAGCAGCTGGCAGTGGCCACCCGAAACCAGCAGCAGCAGATAGGGGAAAGCGAGGCTCGGCTGGGCGAGCATCGGCGACAAAGCGTGGCCCTCGAGATGGTTGACGGCGATCAGCGGCTTGCCGGTCGCGAGCGCGAGGCCCTTGGCGGTGACCAGCCCCACCATCACGCCGCCGATCAGACCCGGGCCGGCGGTGGCGGCGATCGCGTCGACCTCGTCCACGTCGATTCCGGCCTCGCTCAGCACATCCTCGACCAGCGCCGGCAGGATCTCGACATGGGCACGGGCCGCGATCTCCGGCACCACCCCTCCGAACGGCCGGTGCGCAGCCTCTTGCCCGGCAAGCTTGTGCGCCAGGATCCGCCGCTCGGAGGTGACAAGAGCAGCGGCGGTCTCGTCGCAGCTCGACTCGATGCCGAGGATCAGGCTCATGCCGCCTTCCCTGCCACCGGGTTAGCCGCTAGCACAAGCGCCCCATGAAGCAGCCCATCCGCATCGGCACGAGAGCATCGCCGCTGGCGCTGATGCAGACGCGCATGGTGGCGGAGGCGCTCCGAGAGGCGCTGGACTGGGGGCCGGAGCGGATCGAGATCGTGCCGATGACCACCACCGGCGATGTGGTGCAGGACCGGCCGCTCGCCGAAGTCGGCGGCAAGGGCCTCTGGACCAAGGAGCTGGATCGCGCTCTGCTGGAAGGGCGGACCGACCTGTCCGTGCACTCGATGAAGGATGTGGAGACGCTGCGGCCTGCCGAGCTGACGATTGCGGCCATGCTTCCACGCGCCGACGTGCGCGACCGCCTGCTCGGAGCCGACAGCATTGAGGCCCTGCCGTTGAATGCGCGGGTGGGCACCTCCTCTCCCCGGAGGGCGGCGCAGCTGCTGGCCCGTCGGCCTGATCTCGAAATCGTCCCGATCCGCGGCAACGTCGCCACTCGTATCCGAAAGCTCGAGCAAGGCGAGGCCGATGCGACCCTGCTCGCGGCCGCCGGGCTCGACCGGCTCGGGCATCCGGAGATCGGGGCCCCCCTCGACGACCTGCTTCCCGCCCCCGCGCAGGGAGCGATCGGGATCGAGGCCAGAGCCGACGACAAGAAGACGAAGGCGCTCGTCGCAGCCATCGATCATCGGCCGACGCATGTTTGCGTGCTTGCAGAGCGCGGCCTGCTGGAGGGGCTCGGCGGCAGCTGCCGCTCGCCTGTGGCGGCGCTGGCGGAATGCGATGGCGATTTCCTCCGGCTCCGCGCCGAGATCCTCACCAACGACGGCAGCGAGGCGGAGCGGATCGATACCCGCTTCCCGGCCGCCGATCTCAACGCGCCGCGCGACCTTGCCCGGCAGATGCTGGACCGGGCGCCGCAGGCGGTGCGCGTGCTGTTCGGGGGCTGGTGCCCGATCTCCTGATCCTCCGGCCGCAGCCCGGCGCCGACGCCACGGCGGCACGGGCGCGGGAGATGGGCCTGGACGCACGCATTGCGCCGCTGTTCGCGGTGCTGCCGCTGGATTGGGAGCCGCCCGATCCGGCGGAGGTGGAGGCGACTCTGATCACCAGCGGAAACGCGGCACGCAATGCGGGCCCGGCGATCGAAAGCTTCATCGATCTGCCGTGCTACACCGTCGGCGAGGCCACAGCGGCTGCGGCCAGGGAGGCGGGGTTCACCCAGGTGAAGACCGGCCCCAGCGACGGCGCCGCGCTTCTGGAGCTTGCCGCGGCGGATGGCGTGACTCGGGCGCTGCATCTGTGCGGACGCGACCGCCTCATCATGGCGCATTCGCAGCTGGAGCTGGTCCAGCGTGCCGTCTACGCCGCCGAAGCGGCATCCTCTCTCCCGCCGGAAGCGGCCGAAGCCGTCGGGGAGGGAGCGCTGGCGCTGATCCATTCACCGCGGGCAGGCGAGACCTTCGCGGCGCTCGTCGATGCCGCGGGGCTGGAACGGCGAACGATCGCAATCGCAGCGATCAGCCCGGCCGCTCTCGCCGCAGCAGGCGGCGGCTGGGAGCTTGCCGACAGCGCTCCTGCGCCCCGCGACGAGGCATTGCTGGAGCTTGCCGCCAAGCTGTGCCAGACTCGCCCCAGGTCGAGATCGGGGAACCGGGAATGAGCGTCGATTACGGAGCGGCACATGGGGCGAGGCGGCGATCCTGGCTGTCCGTGCTCGCGCTCCCAATCATCGCCTTCCTGGCCGGGATCGCGGCAATGGGCTGGCTCCTGACGCGTTGGGGACAGGCGGCGGCGCTGATCGGGGTCGCGCCTGCTCCGCAGCCCGCGGCCGTGGCGGCGGCCCCCGCCCCGGCGTCCGCTCCCGCCCCCGTAGCGGCGGCGCCGGCACCGGGAGCCGAAACTCAGCGTCTGGTTCTCGATCCGGAGACGACGCGCCGGGTGAACCAGCTCGAGCAGCGGGTCACCGAGCTCGACAGCCAATCCCGTGCCGCCGCCGGCAATGCCGATCGTGCCGAGGGGCTGCTGGTGGCGTTCGCCGCCCGCCGCGCGCTCGATCGCGGAGTCCCGCTCGGCTATATCGAGGGCCTGCTCCGGCAGCGCTTCGGCGAGACTCAGCGCCAGGCGGTGGCGACCATCATCACCGCATCGCGCCAGCCGGTCACTCTGCAGCAGCTGCAGGACGGGCTCGCCGACATCGGGCCGGAGCTCACCGGCGTCGGCCCCGAGCAGAATTGGTGGACCGCATTTCGGGCGGAGCTGGGTGAACTGGTCTCGATCCGGCGGGCCGGCACGCCGTCCACCATTCCCGCAGACCGCCTGCGCCGAGCCGAGCGCGCGCTCGCGTCGGGGCAGGTCGACGTCGCGCTCGCCGAGGTGTTGCGCCTGCCCGGCCGGGATCAGGGCGCCGAATGGGTCGCCGACGCGCGCCGCTATGTGATGGCGAGAAGGGCGCTCGACCGCATCGAAACCGCCGCCCTCCTCGAGCCCAGGATGCCAGCGCCAGGTGCTGCAGCCGATGCAGCCACCGCGCGCCGCCTGCGTCCCGCCTAAGGCACCCTCGAAGAGGGTGTTGCGACTTCCGGTGGTGCAAGAAAATGGAGCGGGCGAAGGGATTCGAACCCTCGACCCCAACCTTGGCAAGGTTGTGCTCTACCCCTGAGCTACGCCCGCTCGGCTCTGAGCCGGCCAAGCAATTGGACCGGCTGAGGTAAGGCCGCGGCTGCTAGCATGCACCCCGGGGGCCCGCAAGCCCCTGAATTGCCGCACTTGGCAGACTCGGACCGCATCCCACATAGGGCGCGGGAACAAGGCGATTGGAGACGAGAGACGTGGCGACCCTGGGCATGAGTGCCGCCGAGCGCGAGGCGCTGGAGACATTCCGGCGGGACGTGGTCGAACCGTCGATGACGTCGCTCGTGATCATCGATTTCTGGGCCGAATGGTGCGGCCCCTGCAAGCAGCTGACCCCGGTGCTCGAGAAGGTCGCGGCCGATTATGCAGCGCGCGGCGTGAAGCTCGTCAAGATCAACGTCGATGAGAACAAGGCGATCGCCGCGCAATTCCGGGTGCAGTCGATCCCGACGGTCTATGCGCTGTTCCAAGGCCAGCTGGTTGCGGACCTCACCCCGGCGCGGACGGAGGGGCAGCTGACGCGCTACCTCGACCAGATCCTCCAGCAGCTTCCGATCCAGGGTGAGGAACAGCAGCTGGAGGCGGAGATCGAGCCGCTGATCGCGATGGGCGAGGAAGTGCTCGCAGGAGGCGACGTCCCGAGGGCGGTCTCGATATTTCAGCAATTGCTGGAGATGGCGCCTGAGAACGGCGAAGTCGTCTCCGGCCTCGCCCGGTCGCTTCTGGCGGCGGGAGAGGCGGATGAGGCGCGGGCACTGCTTGCCTCGGTGCCGGAGAAGCTTGCCGCCGATCCCGCCGTTGCCCGCGCCAAAGCGGCGCTGGCACTCGCCGAGGCGGTGCCCGCAAGCGCGGAGACCGACGAATTCAGCCGCCGCATCGCCGCCGATCCCGACGATCACGAGGCGCGCTACGAGCTCGCCGGAGCGCTGATGGCGGCGGGCGACCACGACGGCGCCGCGGACCAGCTGTTCGAGATCATCCGGCGCGACCGCGAGTGGAACGATTCGGCGGCGCGGAAGCGGCTGCTGCAGTTCCTCGAAGTGGTCGGGCTCGAGGATCCCTGGGCTTCGCAGCAGCGCCGCCGCCTCTCGGCGATCCTGTTCACCTGAAGGGGGAAACCGGCCTCCTTAGGGTGCCGATCTTTCCGCTCGCGGGCGCGCTCCTGTTCCCGCGCGCGCAGCTCCCGCTCCACATCTTCGAGCCGCGTTATCGCGCAATGGTGCGGGATGCACTCGCCGGCGACCGGCTGATCGCAATGGTGCAGCCGAAAGACCATCGCGAGCCGCCGGCATTGTTCGACGTCGCCTGCCTCGGCCGTATCGTAGGTTCCGAAGAGCTGGAGGACGGCCGTTTCAACATCGTTCTCGAAGGCATCGGCCGCCTCCACATCGCTGCGGAGGCGGAGGTGACGACGGCCTACCGGCAAGTCGATGCCCGCCAGGATGCGTTCGACGATGGTGAAGACCCTGAGCCGCTGGCCAGCATCCAGCGGGCGGACCTTGAGCGGGAGGCACGCCGTTACGCCGACGCGCTCGGCTATGCGGTGGATTGGGAAGCGGTCGGCCGGCTCGACGACGAGATGCTGGTGAACGGCATTGCCCAGATCGCGCCGCTCGACGTCGGATCGAAGCAGGCGCTGCTCGAAGCGGACAGCCTTGCCAGCCGCGCCGATCTTCTCGTGCAGTTCATGCAATTCCAGCGCATGGTGCCGGGCGGCCCAGACGGACCGGAGACTCTGCAATGATCGACGACCTGTTGCTCCAGAAGCTTGTCTGCCCGGTGACGCGGACGAAGCTGCGCTACGATCCGGACCGGCAGGAGCTGGTCTCGGAGGCGGCGGGGCTTGCCTACCCGATCCGCAACGGCGTTCCCGTCATGCTGGTCGAAGAGGCGCGGAAACTTCATTGAGGGGAGGGCGGAATGGCGGCCGATGATCAGGAGGCGCGGTCGTTCGATCCGACCGACCCTTATAATCGCGAGGCGCAGACCTTCCCGCACCTGACCGAGGAGCAGCTCGAGCGCCTGCGCGCATTCGGCACCGAGGAGGAGGTGCCGGCCGGGACCTATCTGTTCCGAAGGGGCGAACGGAGCGTCGATTTCTTCGTGGTCGTCGAAGGCTCGGTCGAGATCCTCAATTCCGGCACCACCCAGTCGGAAACCACGATCCATATCCATTCCGACCGCCAATTCACCGGCGAACTCGACCTGTTCAACAGCCGCAAGATCCTGGTCGACGGCCGCACCGGCCGCGACAGCCGGATCATCCGCGTGCCGCGGGGCAGCTTCCTCCGAATGATGGAGACCGAGCCCGACATCGGCGAGATCATCATGCGCGCCTTCATCCTCCGGAGGGTGGGGCTGATGCGCTACGCCCAGGGCGGAGTGGTGCTGATCGGATCCAGCCACAGCGCCGACGCGCTCCGGATCCAGCGCTTCCTCAGCCGCAACGGCTATCCGCACCAGATGCTCGATACCGATGAGGATCCCGATGCGGGCGGGTTCATCACCTGCCTCAGGATTGCGCACGAAGAACTGCCGGTGGTGGTGCTTCCCGGCAAGTCGCTGCTCCGGAACCCGTCCAATCCCGAGCTTGCCGATGCGCTCGGCCTCACCGAGCAGCGGGACCCGAACCGGATCTATGATCTGGCGGTTGTCGGAGCCGGCCCGGCAGGCCTTGCCGCCGCCGTCTACGGCGCGTCGGAGGGGCTCGATACGATCGTGATCGAGGCGATGGCGCCGGGCGGGCAGGCGGGGACGAGCTCCCGGATCGAGAATTATCTCGGCTTCCCGACCGGCATTTCGGGCCAGGCGCTGGCCGGCCGGGCCCAGGTTCAGGCGCAGAAATTCGGCGCCCAACTCGCAATCTCCCGCCGCGCGGTCGCAATCGACTGCGAGCTTGCGCCTTATTGCCTTGAGCTCGAAGGGGGCGAGCGGATCGCCACCCATTCCATCGTGATCGCCACCGGCGCCCGCTATCGGACGCTCGACGTTCCCAATTACGAGAAGTTCGAAGGCGCGGGCATCCACTATGCCGCCACCTGGATCGAGGGGAACCTCTGCTCGGGCGAGCAGGTGGCGGTGATCGGCGGCGGCAATTCCGCCGGTCAGGCGGCGGTGTTCCTCGCCCAGCAGGCGGGGCATGTGCACATCCTGGTGCGCGGCGAGGGGCTAGCCGCCACCATGTCGGACTATCTGATCGCGCGGATCAACGCCTCGCCGAGGATCACTCTCCACGCGCATACCGAGACCACCGGCCTCGAAGGCGACCGCTTCCTTGAGCGCGTCACCTGGAGGAACAACAAGACGGGCGAGATCGAGACAGTGCCGATCTCGAACCTGTTCGTGATGATCGGCGCGGTGCCGAACACCGACTGGCTGAACGGCTGCGTCCGGCTCGACCGCGGGGGCTTCGTGGTAACGGGCCGCGACGAGGCGGGGATGGCGCTTTCCTCCCCTTATGCCACTGAGAAGCCGGGCATCTACGCGGTCGGCGACGTGCGCGCCGGCTCGACCAAGCGGGTCGCATCCGGGGTGGGGGAGGGATCGGTGGTGGTCTCGGCCATCCACCAATACCTAGCAGACGTGCGGACTAGATTGTGAGGCCGCGCAGCAGCAGCGGCATGTTCCCGCTTTCGCCGCGCGCTTCGGCCATCAGCCGGTCCTTCACCGGCCCCGCGCGCTGCACTAGCCCCATTCCGAACCTGCGGACGGCCGAGGCGGTACGGCCGGGGATGCCGTAAAGGCGGGTGAGGCCGTCGGTGGCCGCGGCAACCATGAAGGTGTCGAGGCTCCGCCAGCGCTGATAGCGGTCGAGGAGCTGCGCATCACCGAGGTCCATTCCGAGCCGCGCGCCTTCGACCAGCACCTGCGCCAGCGCCGCGGCGTCGCGGAAGCCGAGATTGAGGCCTTGGCCGGCGATCGGGTGGATGCCGTGGCCCGCATCGCCGACCAGCGCCAGCCGCCGGTCGGTAAGCTTCACCGCGTGGTGGAAGCCGAGCCGGTAGAAGGAGCGCGGCCCCGCCATCTCGATCTTGCCGAGGAAGCCGCCCATCCTCTTTTCGACCTCGTGGGCCATCGCGCGGTCGGGCAGGTCCAGCATTGCGGTGCTGTCGGCGGCCGGGATCGACCAGACGATCGCCGAGCGGGTGCCGGGCAGCATCGGCAGAATCGCGAAGGGCCCGGTCGGATAGAAGATTTCGTAGGCCGCATTCTCGTGGTGCCGCTCGTGCGTGACGGTCGCGACGATCGCTGCATGATCGTAATTCCAGCGCGCGACGGGGATGTGCGCCGCTTCCCGCGTCGGCGAGTTGCGCCCTTCGGCGCCGATCAGCAGCGGGGCGGCGAGCAGGCGGCTGTCCTCCAGCGCCACCCGCACCCCGTCTCCGTCCCGGACGATCTCGGCGGGATTGGCCGGCATCACGAGGTTGACGTTGGCGCAATCCCTAGTGGTGTCGCGGAGCGCGGCGCGGAGCAGCCGGTTCTCGAACATGATGCCGAGCGGATCGTCGCCCTCTGGAGGATCGAATTGCAAGCCGCCCGGCTGCAGACCGTCGCTCACGCGGATCGACTTGATCGGACAGCCGTGCCCCTCCAGCCGATCGTCGACCCCGATCGTCTCCAGCATCCGCCACGAGGCGCTGGAAACCGCAGTCGCGCGGCCATCATATTGCGGCGTCAGCGTCTTTTCGGGATCGACCGGATCGACGACGATGCTGCTGAGCCCGTGCCTGTCGAGCGCGATGGCAAGGGTGAGGCCGACAAGGCCGCCACCGAGAATGATTACGTCAGCACGCTCCATTTTCCCGATCTAGCGATGCACGCCTGCAACGCCAAGCGCTTGACCGCGGACTCCGGCAGGAGGCATTGTGGTAAACGGGAACATTTGGGGCACGAGTAATGGCGTCGACAATAGCGGGCTCGTCCCGCGAGCAGCGTGGAGCGCAGTGGCGCCAGGGCCTCCGGAAAGGAGCCAAGCGCTCAGGCACGTTGCTGGGCGGGACGGCGTTGATCGTCACCGCCGTGCTGCTGATGGTCGCACTCGCCAGCTATCGGCCGACCGATCCCTCCCTCAACACCGCCGCCGCGGGACCTGTCGAGAACTGGATGGGGACGCCGGGCGCCTATGCTTCCGACCTGTTGTTGAGCCTGTACGGTGCTCCCGCCGCTTTGCTGCTGCCGCTGATCGTCGTCCTTGGCCTCCGGCTCGCCCGCGGCGTCGAGGGGGGGCGCTGGGGCAGGGCGCTGCTCCTGACCTCGATCGGCCTCGTCTTCATCGGCACCGCAGCCGCCTTGCTATCCGGCGCCGCGGTCAACGGCCTCCCGGCGAGCTGGGGCGGTGCACTCGGCCTGTCGCTCGCCAAGCTCATAGACTTCGGCATCGCCTCCATCGGCCAGCCGGATATAGCCGAGCCGTTCCGCCTCGTGGCAGTCGCTCTCACTGCCCTCACCGGTCTCTTCCTCTGGTATCTCGGCCTCGGCCTTCGCTCCGAGGAGCGGAAATGGCTGACCACCCGTAAGGAGCGTGCGCCGCGCCTGATCGAGGACAAGCGCCCGGTTGCCGACGAAAGGCGGGAGCCGCGCGAGGAGCCGGCCGAGCGCCCGGCGCGGACGCCGGTGATTACCGCCCCGGAGCCGCCGCGCACGGTGATCGCGGACCGGGTGAAGCCGGACAAGGCCAAGCAGCGCCCGCAGCGCGAGCGCCAGCCTTCGCTCGCGCTCGGCGACACGTACCGGCTGCCGACGCTGGACCTGCTCACGCCGCCGCCGCCGGCCGTGAACACCACGCTCGACAAGGCGAGCCTGGAGCGGAACGCGCGCCTGCTAGAATCCGTGCTCGAGGATTTTTCGGTGAAGGGCGAGATCGTCGAGGTCCGGCCCGGTCCAGTCGTGACCATGTACGAACTCGAGCCGGCCAGCGGCATCAAGGCGAGCCGCGTGATCCAGCTTGCGGACGACATCGCCCGCAACATGTCCGCCCTCTCAGCGCGCGTCGCGACCATCCCCGGCCGCAGCGTGATCGGGATCGAGCTTCCGAACGCGAAGCGCGAGATGGTGTCGCTGTCGGAGCTGCTCGCGAGCGACGCCTTCGAGGACCAGATCGCCTCGCTTCCGCTGATCCTCGGCAAGAACATCGCCGGCGATCCGGTCGTCGCGGACCTGGCGCCGATGCCGCATCTGCTCGTCGCCGGCACCACCGGCTCGGGCAAGTCGGTGGGGCTCAATTGCATGATCCTGTCCCTGCTCTACCGGCTGACGCCCGAGCAGTGCCGGATGATCATGATTGATCCGAAGATGCTGGAGCTCAGCATCTACGACGACATCCCGCACCTCCTCTCCCCCGTCGTCACCGAGCCGGCAAAGGCCATTCGCGCGCTCAAATGGACCGTCGAACAGATGGAAGAGCGATATCGGATGATGGCCTCGGTCGGCGTCCGCCAGCTCTCCTCGTTCAACGCCAAGGTTCGCGAGGCGAAGGCCAAGGGCCAGTCGCTCGGCCGCCGGGTGCAGACCGGCTACGACCCGGAGACCGGCCAGCCAAAATACGAGATGGAGGAGCTCGAATACGAGGCGCTGCCCCAGATCGTGGTGGTGGTGGACGAGCTTGCCGACCTCATGATGACGGCGGGCAAGGAGGTGGAGTTCCTGATCCAGCGGCTGGCGCAGAAGGCGCGAGCGGCCGGGATCCACCTCATCATGGCGACGCAGCGCCCGTCGGTCGACGTCATCACCGGCGTCATCAAGGCGAACCTGCCGACGCGCATCAGCTTCTCGGTCACGTCCAAGATCGACAGCCGCACCATCCTCGGCGAGCAAGGCGCGGAGCAGCTGCTCGGCAAGGGCGACATGCTCTACATGCCAGGCGGCAAGCAGATCGCGCGCGTGCACGGGCCGTTCGTTTCCGACGAGGAGGTACGTGCGGTCGCCGATTTCTGGCGCTCGCAGGGGACTCCGGAATATATCCAGTCGGTCACGGAGGAGCCCGAGGACGGCGGATACATGTTCGAAGGCCAGCCGACCGGCGAGGACGACCCGGACAGTCAGCTCTACCGCAAAGCGGTGCAGACGGTGGCGGAGAGCGGCAAGGCTTCGACGAGCTACATCCAGCGCCAGCTCCGCATCGGCTACAATAATGCGGCGCGCCTGATCGAACGGATGGAGAAGGAAGGGAAGGTCTCCGCCCCCGACCATGTCGGCCGCCGCGAAGTGCTGGTCGATGCCGAAGGGCACGCAATCTAGGCTGAACGCCAGGGAACCGGCGGGTTCAGTGGGCATTCAAGGGGCGATCCCCATATCTCGCCCAAACTGAACGTACGGAGATTTTCCTATGAAGCGTTTCGCAACGCTCGCTCTTCTCGTCGCGCCGCTTTCGGCCGCGGCCCTCATCGCGCCGGCGTCGGTGCAGGCGCAGGCCTCTTCGCCGATCGCGCAGGTCCAGTCGCACCTGCGCGCCGTTGACACTATGACCGCGAACTTCAGCCAGGCCGGCCGCGGGGGGCAGACGCTGACCGGCGCCCTCACCATGAAGCGGCCCGGCAAGGTGCGCTTCCAGTATCAGCGCGGCGTGCCGCTGCTGATCGTGGCCGATGGCAAGCGGCTCAACATGATCGACTATCAGGTGAAGCGCGTCGAAAGCTGGGCGATCGGAAGCTCGCCGCTCGGCGTGCTTCTCAATCCGAACCAGGACATCTCGCGCGTCGCGAAGGTCACCCGAAACGACAATCAGGTGCTCATGATCTCCGCCCGTGATCCGAAGCGGCCGGAATTCGGCGTCATGAGCATCGCCTTTGCAAAGGTGCCGAGCGCGCCCGCGGGGCTGATGCTCACCGGCTGGACGATGGTGGACGTCCAGAAGAACCGGACGACCGTGAAGCTTACCAACCAGCGCTTCAACGTGGCGGTTGCAGACAGCGCCTTCACCTTCGATGATCCGCGGAAGCGGAAGGGCTGAAATAGTTAACGCCATTCATCGGTCGGACAGGAAGGCTTCACTATAAGGAAGACTGCAATTGCGAGTCATCCGATCGGGTTTTCCCCCTGTTACCCGGCAGGACCTCGCAATTGACCTCGCGTAACAAACGCTTGGTTGGCCCTCGCTCCACGCCCCCGGAGCGGGGGCCTTATTCGTTTGGGTGGGTCCTGCCCGTGACAGAAGCGGGTGCCGTCGCTACATCCGGATCGTGCCTTCGACGCTGAAGATCGCCTCCTGGAACATTAATTCCGTGCGCGCCCGGCTTGCGATCGTGGAGCAGTTCCTGAAGGCCGAGCAGCCGGACATCCTCTGCCTCCAGGAGACGAAGGTGGTGGACGGCGATTTCCCGCGGGCGATGTTCCACCGCCTCGGCTACCGGCACATCATCCTGTGCGGCCAGCGCATGCATCATGGCGTCGCCATCATCTCGAAGCTCAGGATGCGGGAGGACGACCGGCTCGACTTCCAGGCCAACGGCGAGGCCAGGCACTGCGGCGTCCGGCTCGAATGCGGGATCCGGCTCGAGAACGTCTATGTGCCAGCGGGCGGCGACATTCCCGACCGGACGCAGAACCCGAAGTTCGGGCAGAAGCTGGACTTCATCGAACGCATGACGCGCTGGTCGGAGGAATGCGCGGTCCCGACGTTGCTGGTCGGCGATTTCAACGTCGCGCCGCTCGAATGCGACGTGTGGAGCCACAAGCAGCTCCTCAACGTCGTCAGCCACACGCCGATCGAGGTCGAGGCGCTGACGAAGCTCCAGCAGAGCAAGGATTGGGTCGATCTCGGCCGGCATTTCTTCCCCGCTCCGCAACGGCTCCACACCTGGTGGAGCTACCGCTCGCCCGATTTCACCAGGAACGACCGCGGCCGCCGCCTCGATCACATGTGGGCCACTCCCGACGTGGCTGCGCTTGCGGTGCGCCACGTGGTCCACGAGCCCTGCCGGAGCTGGGAGCGGCCCTCCGACCACGTTCCGCTCCTCACCGAGTTCGAAGTTTGAACGATTTGCGCGACGTCGCTCGCGCGGTCGACGCCCTGCGGCGCGGCTGGCCGGTCGAGATCGACGGCACTGCCTATCTTGCCGTCGAAACGGCCGATGAGGCGGGTCTTGCGGCATTCGACGCCGCCGCTGCGGCCGATATCCTCATCTCCGGCAACCGCGCGGCGACGTTGAAGCTCGCCAACCAGCGCGATGCCGTGCCGACCGCGCCGGTGCGGGTCGTGCGGGCTCCGTGGGTCGACCTTGCGGGAGCAACCGCATTGGCCGATCCCGCGCTCGACCTGAAGACCCCGCTGAAGGGGCCGTTCCGCACGGTGCCGCTCTCGCCGCACGAGCATGCGGAGGCGGCGCTGAGGCTCGCACGCATGGCGGGCCTGCTCCCGGCGCTGTTCATCGGCGGCGCGGCGGGCGGGGCCGCGGAGGTGTCCGCCTCCGCCATCATGGAAGTCGCACAGGCAGCGGGCCTGCGCATTGCCTCCCGCGCGAAGCTACCCACTAAATTCGCAGAAAAGGCCGAGGTCGTCGCCTTCCGCGCTGAGGGCGATGCGGCGGAGCATGTGGCGATGGTGATGGGGGAGCCGAACGGGCAGCCGCCGCTTGTGCGGCTCCACAGCGAATGCCTGACGGGGGACGTGCTGGGGTCGCTTAAATGCGATTGCGGTTCGCAGCTCGAGGGCGCCCTCGAGGCGATCGCCGCGTCCGGCTGGGGCATCCTCCTCTATCTCCGCCAGGAAGGGCGCGGCATCGGCCTCGTCAACAAGCTCCGTGCCTATTCGCTGCAGGACCAGGGCTTCGACACGGTCGACGCCAACATCCGCCTGGGTTTCGGCGATGACGAACGG
>NZ_DASVUE010000085.1:0-7482 GCF_036387215.1 Allosphingosinicella sp.
GGCGAGCGGAGCATAGATATCCATCGTCTCGCGAGCGATGCGGCGGCGCTTCTCCTCATTTTTGATGAAGTGGAGCGTGCGCATGTTGTGGAGCCGGTCGGCGAGCTTCACCAGCAGCACGCGGATGTCGCCCGACATCGCCAGCAGGAACTTGCGGAGGTTCTCGGCCGCGCGCTGGCTCTCGCTCTGCGCCTCGATCTTGGAGAGCTTGGTCACTCCGTCGACGAGACGGGCGACGTTCTTGCCGAAGAGCTTCTCCACCTCCTCCGGCGTGGCTACCGTATCCTCGATCGTGTCGTGAAGGATTGCGGTGACGATCGTCTCGTCGTCGAGGTGGAGATCGGTGAGGATGCCGGCCACCTCGATCGGGTGGCTGTAATAAGGGTCTCCGGAAGCGCGCTTCTGGCTGCCGTGCGCCTTCATCGAGAAGACGTAGGCGCGGTTGATCATCGCCTCATCCGCGTCCGGATCGTACGCCCTTACCTTCTCCAGCAGTTCATATTGCCTCAGCACCGCCCCAACATTGGGTGCGGTGCTGCTGCGTTGCAACGCAAAAAGCCCTCAATTGGCGCGCGCGTTGCACTTTTCGAGCTGCTCGGGCGCAATCGGCTGCCCCGCGACGCTGAAGCTGCGGAGTGCTCCGACCTCTCGAGCAAGGACTTCGCAGACGATTGCGGGGCGGCTGCCGCTCTTCCCCGCCGAGCAGCCGGAATCGCCGCAGGACCAGATCGTGTCGCGCAGAACGATCTTGGTCACGGCAGGCTTGGCGGCCGGTTCAGCGCGATAGTGGCTCTGCGCGAACGCCGGCGAGGCGAGCAGTGTGAGGCTCAGAATGGCTGTGCGAAGCATGTTCGGTCTCCCTGTATCAGTTGCGATAAGCAACCAATGTTCAGGAGAGTTGCTTTCCGCAACCGATATTATTTGGACACTGTGTCCAATTGCGGCTTAAGGTCCTCGCCGGTCATGAAGAGTGAGCAACACAAGGCGCTGCTTGCCAATTGCGCGCTTCCGGCTGCGCTGGAGGCGGTTGGCGAGCGCTGGTCGTTCCTGATCCTGCGCGGCACCTTCAACGGCCTCCACCATTTCGAGGAATTCCAATCGACCCTCGGCATCGCGCGGAACATCCTGTCGAACCGGCTGGCGCGGCTGGTCGAGCACGAAATTTTGACGCGGGAGCCGGATCCCACGGACCGGCGCAAGGTCGCCTACCGGCTGACCCCCAAGGGACTTGAGCTGCTGCCGGTGCTGGTGGCGCTGAGGCAATGGGGCGAGCGCTGGGTTTCGGGCGTGCCGAGCAATCCGGTGCTGGTGGACCGGGCGAGCCGGATGCCGGTGGCGCCGATGGCCGTCTGCGCCGCCGACGGGCGCGCTTTGTCCCTCGGCGAGATGGAGTGGGTGGACCGTTCCGAGGTCAGGTCCACCGGCCTCACGGCCGCATCGCGAGCGGGAGATCCTGAAACAGCTCCGGCGCCGCACTGCGGCGCGCCCGCTCTATCTGAAGCATCTTCATCTTCGTCGTGACGCCGCCGGGCGCCGAGAAGCCGCCGCTTCGTCCGGAGGCTGCAAGCACCCGGTGGCAGGGAATGACGATGGGGATCGGATTGCGCCCGAGCGCCCGCCCCACCGCCCGCGCCGCCCCTGGGGAGCCGAGGGCAGAGGCGATCCAGCCGTAGGTCCGGGTCTCGCCGCGCCGGATCAGCCGAATCTGCTCCAGAACGCGCCTTTCGAACTCCGGCAGCGAGGAGAGATCGACCTCTATCGAGGAGAGATCCTCATCCTCTCCCTCGAGCAGGCGCGCGACCGCATCGATCGCCGCGGCGGCATGGGGAGTAGGATCACCCTCAGCGGCATCCGGGAAGCGGCGGGAGAGCGAGCGCCGCATCTCCTCGTCCGAACCTTCGGGCAGGGCTGCACCAACGACAAGGCCGCCGCGCCACAGGAGGGCGCAGCGGCCTATCGAGGTTCCAAATATAGAAAAGGCGCAGCCGCTCACGGCGCGCGCCGGATCAGTCGTAATCGCCGCCGAGATTGGTGTTGCGCGGCGGCGCTGCAGCGGTGAGGCGAAGCGCCTCGGCCGACTGGCTGAGCGAGCCGACCTCGTCCGGAGCGTCGTCGTCGTCGATCTGGACGCGCTGGAGATTGCCGACCAGAGCCTCTTCGAGATGCTTCGGCTTCACGGTCTGCTCGGCGATCTCGCGAAGCGCCACGACCGGATTCTTGTCGCGGTCGCGGTCGATCGTGAGGTCGGCACCGCCGGAAATCTGCCGCGCGCGCTGGGCGGCAAGGAGCACCAGGTCGAAGCGGTTCGGGATTTTGTCGACGCAATCTTCGACGGTTACGCGTGCCATGAGGAGCTCCGCTCTTTCTCAAGCTGAATGGGAAGAGCGTGAGCTAGGGCCGAGGCCCCGGAATGTCAATATTTTGAGGCCTTGCGCCCGGCGGCGGCGGGGCTCATCTGCCGGGCATGGCAGATGCCGGCGCACCCAGGCCCTCCCCAGAGGTGGCCGCCACCGTGGACGGGAACCGGCTGACCCTGCTCGCCGACGGGCCCGGCCGCCTGGAAGCGCTGATTTCGTTGATCGACGGCGCCACCGAAAGCCTCCGGATCCTCTACTACATGTTCCTCGGCGATGCCTCGGGGCAGCGCATCAGGGATGCGCTGCTTGCGGCGGCGGAGCGCGGCGTTCGGGTGGTGGTGCTGGTGGACGGATTCGGGAGCGACATCGGCGATGCGGCCTTCGCCTCGGCCAGCGCGCAGGTGGAATTCCACCGCTTCAGCGCAAAGTTCGGACGCCGGTACCTGCTGCGGAACCACCAGAAGCTGGCGCTCGCCGATGGCGAGCGGGTGATCATCGGCGGCTTCAACATCTCGGACGACTATTTCGACACGGCCGAATCGGGCGCATGGCGCGACCTCGGGCTGCAGGTGGAGGGGCCGAGCGTCCGCTGCCTCGGCGGCTATTTCGACAGCTTGAGCGAATGGGCCGCCGATCCCGGCGGGCGAATCCGGGAGCTTCGCAAGATCCTGCAGCAGCACAGCGTCACCAGCGGCAAGCTCCACTGGCTGTTCGGAGGGCCGACGCGCCGCCTCAGCCCCTGGGCTCGGGCCGTGCGGAGGGACATGAAGAAGGCGAGGCGGCTCGACCTGATCGCCGCTTACTTTGCCCCCAGCCTCGGAATGCTTCGCCGGATCGCCGGCATTGCCCGGCGCGGCGGCAAGGCGCGGGTGGTGACGGCCGCGAAGTCCGACAACAATGCGACGATCGGCGCCGCGCGGAGCACCTATTCCTGGCTGCTGAAGCGCGGCGTCGAGATTTTCGAATACCAGCCGACCAAGCTCCACACCAAGCTGTTCGTGGTCGACGACGTCGTCCACATCGGCTCCGCCAATTTCGACATGCGCAGCCTGTTCCTCAATCTCGAGATGATGCTGCGGGTGGACGACCGCGCCTTCGCTGCGGCGATGCACCGGTTCGTTGACGGCGAGATCGCCGAGAGCAGGCAGATCACGCCGGAGGTGCACCGGGCGCAGCGCAGCCTCGTCAATCGACTGAAATGGGGTGTGGCTTATTTCCTGGTGGCGGTCGCCGATTACAGGATCTCGAGATTGCTGAACTTCGGCAACGAGCGCCGGTCCGGTTAATCCTTCCAGGCCCAGAAGAGGGTGGCGGGCGGGATGTTGCGCCACTCGAAGCCCTTGTCGATCCGTTCGAAGAAGGGCGCGATGAACTGCCGGACCTTGGGCGAGAACTGATAGACAAGGAAGGCGCCGCCGGGCCGGAGCGCCTCGGCGGTGGCGCCCGCAATGGCCGGACCGACGCCCGCAGGGAGCGTGGAGAAGGGGAGGCCGGAGAGCACGTAATCCGCCTCGCTGAACCCATATTCGGCCATGATCTTGCGCACGTCGGCGGCAGACCCGGTGACCGCCACCAGCCGCGAGTCCATGAACTTGCCGTTGAGATATTCGGTGAAGTCGGGATTGGTGTCGATCGTCAGCAGCGTCGCGTCGGGCGCCAGCCGCTCCAGGATGTGCTGGGTGAAGGTGCCGACGCCGGGGCCGTATTCCACGAACAGCTTGCAGCTCGCCCAGTCCACGGGCGCAAGCATCTTGTCGATCAGCACCTTCGAGGAGGGGATCACCGATCCCACCATCACCGGATGCTTGATGAAGCCGCGAAGGAACATCCACAGCGGACCGCCCGCGCCTCGGCGCGTGAAGGCGCGATCCCGTTGAGCTTGGTCGGCGCTGAAATTCATGAGGGGGTTCCGTAGAGCGTTAGGACGGCAAGGTGCGTTGGCAAAACAACGCGGCAATGGCAAGGGTGGGGCATCCCGGGCGTGCAAATATGCCGATTCCGGGACAATCCGCTGCTTTTTCGGGACGTTCGCATGATTGAGCCGCCTCCAGGCAGTATCGCGGTTATATTCGTCTCGCGTCGCACGGAGGCGGACGAGGCTGGTTATGCGGCGGCCGCTGCCGAGATGGAGGCGGCGGTTCGCGCCAGCCCCGGCTTCCTCGGAATGGACAGCGCGGCGCGAAGCGAGGACGGTACCGGCATCACCATCTGCTACTGGAAGGACGAGGGCGGCGTCGCCGCCTGGCGCGCTCACGAGCGGCACACCGAGGTTCGGGCGGAGGGGCGGCGAAGCTGGTACCGTTGGTACAAGGTGATCGTGACCCGCGTGGAACGCGGCTACGCCTGGGAGGGATGAGCGGCTACGGCCTCTCGCGGGAACGCTTCGGATTGCTGTTCGCCGTGATGCTGGTGGCCGCGGCCGGCAATACCGCAATGCAGTCGCTGATGCCGGCGATCGGGCGCGAGCTCCGCATTCCGGACCTGTGGGTCGCCGCAGCCTTCAGCCTCTCGGCGATCGCCTGGGTGGTGGCGGCGCCGCACTGGGGCCGGCTTTCCGATCGCCGCGGCCGCCGGGCGCTGATGCGGCTCGGGCTTTACGGTTTTATCGTCTCGATGCTGATCTGCGGGGCCGTGCTTGCGGCCGGGCTTGCCGGGCTGATCCCGCCGATGCTCGTGTTCCTGATCTTCATGCTTGGGCGCACCGTCTACGGCATCTGGGGATCGGCCTCGCCGCCCGCGGTACAGGCCTATGTCGCCGCTCGTACGGACGGCGATCAGCGCACCAATGCGCTTGCCGCAATCGCCTCCTCCTTTGGGCTCGGCACCATCATCGGTCCAGCGCTCGCGCCGCTGTTCATCTTCCCGCCGCTCGGACTTTCGGGGCCGCTGGTCGTGTTCGCCATGATCGGAGCAGCTGTGCTGACGGCGATCGTCACCCGCCTGCCCGACGACACTCCGCAGAACCCGGCACGCGGGGGCGTTCCCGATTACCCTTTCATGGGCGGATCGGGAGGGGCGGGCACTGCCCGGGACGGCGACGAGGCGGGAGCGCCGCTGAGGTGGCGCGATCCGCGTATTCTTCCCTGGCATGTGATCGGAGTGATCGGCGGCCACGGCCAGGCCGCGCTGCTGGGCGTGATCGGCTTTCTGGTGATCGATCGGCTTGCGCTTCCGCCAGCCCATTCCCAGCAATGGATCGCGCTTGTCCTGATCGTCGGCGCGGCGGCGACATTGCTTGGGCAATGGTGGCTGATCCCGCAGTTGAAGCTCCACCCGCGCGGGCTTGTGATCTGGGGCTCGTTCCTCGCAGCCCTCGGCGCTACGGCAACCGGGCTAGCCGGAAGCGTCTACGGGCTCACATTGGGCTTCGCCACCGCCTCGCTGGGCTTCGGAATGTTCAGACCGGGCTTCACCAGCGGGGCCTTGCTTTCAGTCGAGCCGGGCGAGCAGAATGTGGTGGCGGGGATGGTCACGTCAGTGAACGGCATCGCCTACGTCGCCGGCCCGGCCATTGGAGTGGGCCTTTACGGGCTCGCCATGCCGCTTCCGTTCCTGATCGTCGGAGCGCTGATGATGGGGCTGGCCGTCGGCGTCAGCCTTCGCTTCCGCCCTTCGGCCCCCGCGGCGTAAGCATTCCCGGAGCGATGAAGCCGATCCCGGAGCCGGCGCCGCGCGCCTCCTGCTTTATGTGGGATTCGATCCGCGCATATTCCTCCTCCATCTCGGGCGTGACGGACGGCCGGGTCTCCTTCAGCGCCCGCTCGAAATGGTCGGCGGTCACGGTCTGGGCGCCCAGCGATTCGCGGAGCGCGAAGAGGCCGGCGCGGCGAACCAGATCCTCGAGGTCGGCGCCGGTGAAGCGCTCGGTGCGGGCGGCGAGGTCATCGAGGTCCACGTCCGCGGCGATCGGCATCTTCTCGGTGCGGATGCCGAGGATGTGCCGGCGCCCCGCTTTGTCCGGCACCGAGACGTAGATGAGTTCGTCGAAACGGCCGGGGCGAAGCAGCGCCGGATCGATGAGGTTCGGGCGGTTGGTGGCGCCGATCACGACCACCGATTGAAGCTCCTCGAGCCCGTCCATCTCGGACAGGATTGTGTTCACCACCCGCTCCGTCACCTGCGGCTCGCCCATTCCGCCGCCGCGGGCGGGGACGAGGCTGTCGAGCTCGTCGATGAAGATCACGGTCGGCGCGACCTGGCGGGCGCGGGCGAACAGGCGAGCGATCTGCTGCTCGCTCTCGCCATACCATTTGGAGAGGAGGTCGGAGGATTTGGTGGCGATGAAAGTCGCCTCCGCCTCGCGTGCCGTCGCCTTGGCGAGTAGCGTCTTGCCGGTGCCGGGGGGGCCATAAAGCAGGAAGCCCTTGGCTGGCCGGATGCCGAGCCGCCGGAATGCGGCCGGATCGCGCAGCGGAAGCTCGACGCCCTCGCGAAGCCGCTCGCGCGCCTCGTCTACTCCGCCGATATCGTCCCAGCCGACATTCGGCATCTGGACCATCACCTCGCGCATCGCGGAGGGCTGGACGCGCTTCAGCGCCTCCTCGAAATCCTCGCCCTTGACCGACAGCGTCTCCAGCACCTCGGGCGGGATCGTGCCCTCCTCGAGATTGATTCTGGGCATGATCCGCCGGACCGCCTCGATCGCGGCCTCGCGGACGAGGGCGGCGAGGTCCGCGCCGACGAAGCCGTAGGTGCGCCGCGCCAGCGCCGGCAGGTCGACTCCACCGTCGAGCGGCATGCCGCGGGTGTGGATGGCGAGGATCTCGCGCCGGCCGTTCTCGTCGGGGACTCCGATCACGATCTCGCGGTCGAAGCGGCCAGGGCGGCGGAGAGCCTCGTCGATCGCCTCGGGGCGGTTGGTGGCGGCAATGACGACCAGATTGGCGCGGGGCTCGAGGCCGTCGAGCAGGGTCAGAAGCTGGGCGACGAGCCGCTTCTCGGTCTCGCCCTGGACCTGGCCGCGCTTGGGCGCGATCGAATCGATCTCGTCGATGAAGATGATCGAGGGCGCCGCCTTGGTCGCCTCCTCGAAAATCTCGCGCAGCTTGCGCTCGCTCTCGCCATAGGCCGAGCCCATCACCTCGCGCATCGCGGAGGGCTGGACGCGCTTCAGCGCCTCCTCGAA
>NZ_DASVUE010000086.1:0-18240 GCF_036387215.1 Allosphingosinicella sp.
CGCATCGCCTTCACGCCGGCGATGGCGGCGCGCACCAGATGCCGCTTCAGCCAGCGCGGCTCGTCGGGGCCGGCGGGCGGGAAATAGCCGGTGCGCATCGCCCAGGTCAGGAATGAGATTTCGTTCACCGGGCATATGATCGGCGCGGCTCCCGTCACCGCCCGGTGCACCCGCACCGCCTCCGCGGCGAAGCGCGCGAAGGAGTCCACGAACGAGGAATGCCCCTGGTCCACATGATCGGGGGAGCCGTAGTGGAACATGTCCCACATCACCTGCACGCCCATCTCCGCGGCCGCTTCCAGCATCGGCACCCAGCTCGACCAGTCGTAGCGGCCCGGCTCGCGCTCGATCAGATGCCAGCGCAGCCCGTCGCGGATGGTCCGGAGCCCCAGCGCGGAGCAGCTTCGATAATCCTCCAGCGCCAGCCGGTCATGCCCGGTGGCGGCGATCAGATCGAGCCGGACGCCGTCGGGCCGGCGGTGCGAGGAGCATTCGAACCCCGCCATGAAGAAGCTCTGCAGGGGAAAGTCGTCCGCCATCGGGCGTGCCAATCCGTCAGCCGCTCGGAGGTTGCAGCTTCGGTCCGAAATTCAGCGGCGGGAGACTTGGGGCGTCACCTGCGACAACGGCAGCGTCATGACCGGCCGGTGGTCCTCGTCCTCCACCTCGATCCACTCTTCGAGCGGCACCCGGCCGTGGGTGATGTCTTCGGCAAGGAGCTCCCGCGCCTCCCGAACCGCCTCCGCCCGCGCCGCCTCGCTGCACGACAGGTCCCGCCCGACGAGGTCCACCGCCTCGAAGTCCCCGCCGTGAACGTGGATGTAGAAGGTCGGCATCGCCCGTTCACCCGGTCGAAAGCGCTTCCGCGTCTCCGCCGGGAAGACCCCGGGCGGTCCATCCGCAGCGCGGGCAGATATTGTCGAGGACTGCAGGATGAAGCCCCCACGGCGTCTCCGGCGAACATTCCATCGGGCCGTTTTCGGCGATCTCGACTGCGGTCATGAAGCTAATCTACATCAATAGGGGTGGGGGCGTAAACAAGCATGCTGCTGATCCGTTTCAATGATTCCGCACCCGTTACGCAGAATTCCTCCCGCTCCTCCTGTTCGCTTCCGGACAGAGGCTGTCCGCTTTCGCCCACGATCGGGCCCCGGATCGGCCGGCTTCCTTAAGTACGCCATGGCACGGCTCTTGCTGATAAAGGCGAGGAGGCGCGGTTCGGCGCCCGCACGATCCTGGGAGGACAGATGAACCCGCTCCGTATTTCCGCCGCTCTGGCGCTCGCCCTTCTCGCCGCTCCCGCTCCGGCCGCCGCCCAGACGGTGGTGCCGGTCGGAAAATTCAGTTCGGTCCAGCTCAAGGGCGGGGGCGAGGTCCGGCTCCGCCACGGCCCGGTACAGCGCGTGACCATCGTGGAGGGCAGCACCGCCTATACGACCATCGCTCTCAAGGACGACGGCAAGCGCGGGAACCACGAGCAGCTCGTGATCCAGGCCTGCAACCGCAACTGTCCGCGCATTTACAAGCTGAAGGTCGAGATCGTCACACCCGACCTCAAGGCCGTCGCGGTCTCCGGCGGCGGCACCATGCAGACGGTCGGCAGCTTCCCGTCCGGAGACTCGCTCGCCGTCGCGGTCAACGGCGGCGGCCATATCGACGTCCGTTCCGCCCGCACCGAGAGCGTCGCAGCCGCGGTCAGCGGCGGCGGCACCATCTACGCTCACCCGCGCGCCTCGCTTGCCGCGGCCGTCCGCGGCGGCGGCGAGATCCGCTATTGGGGCGATCCCTCGGTCGTCACCTCCGTGCAGGGCGGCGGGACCGTCAAGCGCGGCTCCGGCGACTGAGCGACCCGGCCGGCGATTTCCTCAGCCGGAGCAGATGCTCTAGGGAGGGCCATGCCCTCGCTCGCGCCCGCTCCGGACCTGATCGCCCGCTTCCGCCGCGATCTGGAGGCGCTCGAAGGCACACTTCCGGAACGGCTCGGCCTTGCCGTCTCGGGCGGGCCTGACAGTCTGGCATTGCTTCTGCTCGCCGCTGCAGCCCTCCCGGGCCGCGTCGCCGCAGCGACGGTGGACCACGGCCTCCGCCCGGAATCGGCGCTGGAAGCGCTGCACGTCGAGCATATCTGCGACCGCCTCGGCTGCCCGCACTCGATCCTCAACGTCGAGGTTCCGGAAGGGCGCGCCGGGCTCCAGGCCGAGGCGCGACGGGCCCGCTACGCCGCCCTCGCCCGCTGGGCGGCGGACGAGGGGATCGTCCATCTCGCCACCGCCCATCATGCCGACGATCAGGCCGAGACCTTGCTGATGCGCCTTCAGCGCGGCTCCGGGATCGCCGGCCTCTCGGGCATCCGCCCGCTGCGCCGCGACGGCGATCTCACCATCGTTCGGCCGCTCCTGTCATGGAGCAAGGCCGAGCTGGTCCATATCGTCGGCGACGCGGCGATCGAGCCCGCCGACGATCCTTCGAACCGCGACACGCGCTTCGACCGCGCGGCGCTGCGTGCGTTCCTCGCCCGGAACCCGCAATTGGATCCGAAACGCCTCGCCCGTACCGCCGAGGCCGCGCGCGAGGCCGATGAAGCGCTCGCCTGGGCCGCCGATCAGCTCGCCGAAGACCGGATCACCTGCCAGGGCGGCGAGTGGCGCATCGATCCCGCCGGCCTCCCCCGCGCCTTCAGGCGCCGGCTGCTGAGCCGCGCGATCGCCGAGATCCGCCGCGAGCATGGGCTGGAGCCCCCCTGGACCGGGGGTGAAGACGTTGATGGCCTGCTGAGCGCGCTCGACGAGGGAGGCGCCGGGACGCTCGCCGGGATCATGGGCCGCGGCGGCGCGGTCTGGCACCTTCGCGCCGCCCCGCCCCGCCGTCCGGTCAGGTCCTGAGCCGCCCTACCGCCAGGCGGTGAGCCGCCCCTCGTCGTGGAGGACGTAAAGCGTGCCCCCCGCCACCGCCATCGGCAGCGACACGCTCATTCCGGTCTCGACCGTGGACTGGACGGCGCCGGTCAGCGGATCGACGTTGACGAGATCGCCGCGCGAATTGGCGAGGATGAGTCGACCGCCCGCAAGCACCGGCCCGACCCAGTTGATCGTGCCCTTCTTGTCGTCCTGGTCGCGGTAGCGGCGGAGCTGGGTCATCCACTTGATGCGCCCCGTCGCCCGCGCCACCGCAAGCAGCTGCGCCTGATCGTTGACCACGAACACCCATTCGCCCGCCACCCAGGGGGTGGAGATGCCGGCGATGTTGATCTCCCAGATGCGTTGGCCCGTGTTGAGCTCGAGCGCGACCATGCGCCCACCCTGGCCGATTGCGTAGACGCGGCCGTTGTCGATCACCGGGCTCGCGTCGATGTCCGAAAGGGTCGCAACCGCGGTCGAGATGCTGGTCCGGGCAAGCGCGTCCTGCCAGACGACGCGGCCGTTCTCGTAGCGGTAGCCGGTGAGTTCGCCCGAGGAGAAGCCGGCGACGACCGTGCCGGCCGCGGCAGCCGGAGCGGCCGCTCCGAACACGCCCGAGACTTCGAAGGTGCCGGAGCCGTTCCAGCGCAGCTTTCCGTCCGCCGGATTGAGCGCGAAAAGCTGGTTGTCCTGGCTCACCACATAGAGGTTGCCGCTGGCAATGGTCGGGGCACCCCGAAGCGGGCCGCCCGGCCGCGAGCGCCATATCTGGGCCCCGGTCGCCGCGTCGATCGCCTCGACGTCGCCGAGCCCGCTGGTGGCGTAGACGCGGCCTTCGTCGAAGCTGACGCCGCCGCCGAACAGGAGCCCGTAGGCACCGGTGGATTCGCCGCTGAGGAAGCTGACTCCGCCGCGCCGCTCCTTCGGATCGCCGACTTCCCGCGCCCACACCTGAGCGCCCGTGGCGGCGTCGAACGCGCGAACGACGGCGAGCGTATCGATCGTATAGACACGGCCGCCGCCGACGACCGGGCCGGAGCCGAGCCGCTGGCGCGGCTCGCTGCCGCGTCCGATGCTGGCGGACCAGGCGCGGCCGAGCGCGCTCCCGAGCGCGACATGGCCGATCGACTTCGCCGCATTGCCGCCGCGCTGCCCCCAGTCGCTGTTCGCCTGCGCTTCGGGCAGCACGATCTGCACGTCCGCAAGCGCGGGATCGACCTCGATGCTGGTGCTCGTGGAGAGCACCGGGATCCGCTCGCCGACGGTCGGGGTCTTGGGCTTGTCCTTACCGCCCAGGACGCCGCAGCCGCCGAGGAGGCCGAGCATCGCCAGGGACAAAATCACACGATTCATTGCGCCGCTTCCTTCGTTGCGCTTTGCTGTACCGCGTCGACCCCAAGCGCCCCCGCCATCTGGACCGACCGCGAGCGGATGCTCGCCGGAATGCTTTGATCCTTCGCCATTGCGGCGAAAATGCGGGCAGCGTCCGCATTCTTCTGCTGCTTCAGATAAGCCAGGGCCACCATCTCGCCGGCACTCCCGAACCACGGGTTGCCGGCCACGGCGAGCGGCTGCAGGCGCTGGATCACCACTGCGGGCTGCAGGCTGTCATATTCCGCGGCCGTCTGCCGGATCAGCGCAAGCTCGCGATAGGGAGCGGGAACATCCTCGTCCTCGGCCACCTGCTTGAAGCCAGCAACCGCGGCCGGGATGTTGCCCTGGCCGATGGCGAGGTCCGCCTTGGTGAGCAAGGCGGCGGCGCGGTAGCCCGGCCCGCCGTTCTTCGCGACTGCGTCCAGCCGCGGCTCGACGCCCTTGGTCTTGCCGGCGGTCATTTCGTCGAGGATCGCCGTCATCTCCTCGCCGGTCTTCCCCGCCTGCTCCTCCTGGCGGTGCTGCCAGTAGAGGAAGGCCGCGATCCCGGCGAGGAACAGCACGACTGCGGCGATGATCCACTTGCCGAACCGCTCCCACGTCGTCTTCAGCTGGTCGCGGCGCAGCTCCTCGTCCACCTCGCGATAGAAGGTCTCGTTATCGACAGGCTTGATCGCCAATGAAATTCTCCAACCGGCAGGGGAAGGGCCGCGGGGGCTTTCCACCAAACAGCTTCGCGCCTGTCAAACAGGATCGAAGATGAACAGAGGATTGGCGCCCGCCCGATTTCGCCTGCCGCACCTCTACCCAGTCCGGCCGCCGAACGGAAGATCAATCAGGCAGGCTTGCGGTAGATCTGATCCTCGGTCGGAAAGGCCCGCGAGCGCACGTCGGCGGCATAGGTGGCGGCGGCCTCGCTGACCCTCGTGGCCAGGTCGTCGAAGCGTTTGACGAAGCGCGGGGTCCGCTCGAACAGGCCGAGCATGTCCTCGGTCACAAGCACCTGGCCGTCGCACTGCGCCGACGCACCGATACCGATCGTCGGACAACCAACGGTCCGCGTCGCTTCGGCGGCGATCTCCTCCATCACGCCTTCCAGCACCAAAGCGAAGCAGCCTGCCTCCGCCACCGCCCGCGCGTCGCGGAGGATCTTCTCCGCCTCGGCGTCGTCGCGGCCCCGGGCGCGGTAGCCGCCGAGCGCGTTCACCGCCTGCGGGGTGAGGCCTACGTGCCCGATCACCGGAATGCCGCGCCTGGTAAGGAAAGCCACGGTCTCCGCCATCGCCTCCCCGCCCTCGAGCTTCACCGCCGCGGCGCCCGTTTCCTTCAGCACGCGCGAGGCATTCTCGAACGCCTGGGCCGGGCTTGCCTCATAGGATCCGAACGGCATGTCGATCGCCACCACCGCGTGCCAGGATCCGCGCGCCACCGCCGCGCCGTGCGCGCACATCATCTCGAGCGTCACCGGGATGGTCGAGGGCAGGCCGTAGATCACCTGCCCCAGGCTGTCGCCGACCAGCAGCAGGTCGCAATGCGGATCAAGCAGCTGCGCCATCCGCGCGGTATAGGCGGTGAGCATCACGATCGGCTCGCCCCCCTTCATCGCCTGGATCTTCGGCACCGTCAGCCGCCGCATCGGCGCCGGCGTCGGATTGGCGCGGCTGGTGGAGGTGTCGAGCGTGTAGGTGGACATGATGCGCTTCTTAGCGTCCGAACTGCATCAGCACGAGTCCCGCCGCCAATGTACAGGCGGCAAGGATCCGGCGGCGGCCGAAGCTTTCGCCCAGGAACATCGATCCCATCGCAGCCGCGAACACCACCGCCGTCTCGCGCAGCGCCGAGACCTTGGCGGTCTCCATCAACCCGAATGCGTAGAGCGCGGCGCCGAAGGAGAGGATCGACAGCGCTCCTCCGGCCACGCCATAGTGCCAGCGCGATGCAAGGGTCTGCGCGATGAGCCTGCGCCGGAGCAGCAGCGCAAGCAGCATCACCGCAATCCCGTCCAGCAGGAACAGCCAGACGATATAGGTGAACGGGCTCGGCGCCACGCGCACGCCGCGTGCATCCGTGACGTTGTAGAGCGCGATCCCGACCGCAGTGCCGACCGCCCAGAACAAAGCGGCAGCATGGGGATGATCGCGCATCGCCACGCCCTTCGGCGGGAGCGCGAATATCCCCACTGACACCGTCGCGAGCACCAGCCCCGC
This sequence comes from Allosphingosinicella sp., assembly GCF_036387215.1. Taxonomy (GTDB): domain Bacteria; phylum Pseudomonadota; class Alphaproteobacteria; order Sphingomonadales; family Sphingomonadaceae; genus Allosphingosinicella. The sequence continues at coordinate 6,479 of NZ_DASVUE010000086.1, forward strand.
CCATGCGAGCGGCGCCAGCTCCTCGCGAAGAACGATCAGGGCGACGAACGCCGTCAGGAGCGGAGCCGCGCCGCGCATCACCGGAAAGACCAGCGACAGATCCCCGCTCTGAAGCGCCCGGATCATGCAGATCTGGTAGAAGAAGTGCGCCGGCAGCGCATAAGCGAGCGCGTTCCACACCGCCGCGTCCGGCGCGGGCACGAAGAACGCCGCCGGCAGGATCAGCAGCGCCGCGCTCGCCGAAAGGATTGCCCGCGAGAGGAGGATGTCCCCGCCCATCTTCACCGACACATTGGCCGACGCCAGCGTCACTGCCGAAAAAAGGCCGAGGGAGATGGCTAGGAGGGTGTCATTCATCGCCCGCGGCGAGCAACTCGACTCCTTCCAGGCGGGAGAACTTACGATCGAACGTCACCGTCTTCACGCAGCCATGCGCCAGCGCAGAGTAATGAACGATGGCATCTGCAATGTCCGCACCTTCTGTGGCCACTGCCTGTCCAATGATGTGCGATGCTTCCACTTGCAGCTGACTCGCCGCCAGCAATAGCTCAGCCGCTTGCCTGATCTGCTCCCGGCCCTGTTTGTAGGTGGTCCTCAGCGCCCACAGCGTCTCGCACAGCACGGGGAGCGATATGAAGCCCCTGTCCGTCTGGGAAAGCTCTACCTCGATGAGATTGGTGGCCATCCGCGCCTGCTCGTTTCCGTCCTGAACGAGATATCGCAGCAGGACGTTCGAATCGAGCGCGATCAATCGCAGCGCTTCAGCCGCTCCGCGACCGCCTCCGCGATCCCCCGGTCCATATCCTCGATCGATACGGGCGGGCCGTCATATTTGATGATCCCCCGCAGCGCCCGTACATCTCCCTTCTTCGGCCGCAGAACCAACTCGCCAGCGCCGTTCTCGACAAAATCCACCCTGGTGCCGGCACTCAGGCGAAACTTCGCCCGCACCTCCGCCGGAATGGTGATCTGGCCTTTGGACGTCATCGTTGCAGTAGCCACGGCAATCTCCGGCTCCTTACTTAGTGTAAGGAGGCGTGAAAATCAATTCACTCCCACTCGATCGTGCCCGGCGGCTTGGAGGTATAGTCGTACACCACCCGGTTGATGCCGCGGACTTCGTTGATGATCCGGGTTGCGACGCGGCTTAGGAAGCTTGCGTCGAACGGGTAGATGTCGGCGGTCATGCCGTCGGTCGAGGTGACGGCACGAAGGCCGCAGACATTGTCGTAGGTACGTCCGTCCCCCATCACGCCCACGGTCTTCACCGGCAGGAGCACCGCGAACGCCTGCCAGATCGCGTCGTAGAGGCCGGCGTTGCGGATCTCCTCCAGATAGATCGCGTCGGCCTTGCGGAGGATGTCGCACCGCTCCTTGGTCACTTCGCCCGGTATGCGGATCGCCAATCCCGGCCCCGGGAACGGATGCCGCCCGACGAACGCCTCCGGAAGCCCCAGCTCCTTGCCAAGCTCCCTCACCTCGTCCTTGAAGAGCTCGCGCAGCGGCTCGACCAGCTTCATGTTCATCCGCTCAGGCAGGCCGCCGACATTATGGTGGCTCTTGATCGTCACCGAAGGCCCGCCGGTGAAGCTGACGCTTTCGATCACGTCGGGATAGAGCGTGCCCTGCGCCAGGAAGTCGGCGCCGCCGATCTTCCGCGCTTCCTCGTCGAACACATCGATGAACGTCTTGCCGATGAACTTCCGCTTCGCCTCGGGATCCGTGACTCCCGCGAGCCCGTCCAGGAACAGGCTCTCCGCGTCCACATGCACGAGCGGGATGTTGTAGCTGTTGCGGAACAGGCTCACCACCTGCTCGGCCTCGTGCGCGCGCATCAGGCCATGGTCGACGAAAACGCAGGTCAATTGCTCGCCGATCGCCTCGTGGATGAGGACCGCCGCAACCGCGCTGTCGACTCCGCCGGAAAGGCCGCAGATCACCCGCCCCTTCCCCACCTGCTCGCGGATCTCGGCGATCTTGGTCTGGCGGAACTCGGCCATCGTCCAGTCGCCGGCAAGCCCGCAGACGTGGCGGACGAAATTGGCGATCAGCTTCCCCCCGTCGGGCGTATGCACCACCTCGGGGTGGAACTGGACACCGTAGAAGCGCCGCTCGTCATTAACGGTCGCCGCAAAGGGCGCCCCGTCCGATTGAGCAACGATCCGGAACCCCTCCGGCAGCCGCTCCACCTTGTCGCCGTGGCTCATCCACACCTGGTGCTTCTCGCCCGGCGCCCACAGCCCGTCGAACAGCGGGCATTCCTCCTTCACCTCGATGAAGGCGCGGCCGAACTCGGCATGATCACCGTTGACGACCCTTCCGCCCAATTGCTCCGCCATCAGCTGCTGGCCGTAACAGATGCCGAGCATCGGCACCCCGGCCTCGAACAGCCGCTCGGACGCGCGCGGGCTGTCGGCGGTGGTGACGGACGCCGGCCCGCCCGACAGGATCACCCCCTTCGGGCCGATCCGCTCCAGCGCCTCCTCGGCGCCGCTGAACGGCACGATCTCGCTATAGACCCCAGCCTCCCGCACCCGGCGAGCGATCAGCTGCGTCACCTGGCTTCCGAAATCGACGATGAGGATGGAGTCGCTTGGCTGCACGGTCATGGCGACAAGCCGATAGCAGCCTGCTCAATCGAGTAAAGGCGAGGGAGGTACGGCTGCGTCGCCCTAGTCCTGCGGCGGGTTGAGGAGGAAGACGACGTAGCCCCGGAAATTCCGTTCGGCGGCAAGTCCTTCCGGCTCCCGCCACCGTCCGTCCTGCACCAGCCCCACCTTGAACGGCAGCGCGAACCCCCGCATCCGCTCGAAATAAGCTTCATAGCCGGGGATGGTGGAACGACCCCGGTAGGTTTGGACCACGACTTCGTCCACGACGCCGCCAAGCGCCGCAAGCGCCTTCGGATCGCCATTGGCGCTCCAATCCATCAGCCCCGTGATCGACAGCCGGTATCGCCGGGGCAGCTTTGCCCGCAGCGCGCGCAGAAACTCCGCGTAGCGCGCGAGGCCGCGGGTGCGGGCGTCGAAATCCACCTGGAGGCCCATCATTCGGTTCCCGGAAGCGCCACAGGAGTCGAGCCGCTGCGTCAGCCCTTCCAGTGCCTGCGGCGGCCAATCGAGCGTGTCCGTCCGAACCACCAGCCAAAGCGCCTTGCCCGGCAGCCGCGGAACCCCGGGGCGCAAGCTGACATATCCGCGCTCATCCGCCCGGATCTCGCCATCCAGAAGGTAGATGGTCCGCGCCTTCGCCAGCACCGGCTGCGGCCGCACCCCCGCCCAGAGCCAGAAGCTGTCGTAGCGCTCCGCAGCGACGCGATCGGGATCGGCCGGGCCGCAGCCGGCCAGCGCCAGCACCAGCGCCGCCGCGAACGCCCGGAGCGCCCCCACTACCAGTAATATCTGAGCGACTGCGCCCAGCGCGACTTCGGATAGTCCCGCTTCAGCCGCGCGAACCAGGCGCGGCGCGTCGCCAGGTCCACCTCGATGCCGCCGCAGCTGTTGCTCCCGGTCGGCTCGTAGCAGCGAACCGCGCGATTGAGGGCAAGCGCCCGGTCGTCGTCGGTCGCAGCCGGATCGGCGATGACGGTTTTGTAGACCTCCAGCCGCTGGTAGGGCGTGCCCGGGAATTGCGGCTTGGTCGTTGCAAGCCCCCTGCCCCTCATCCGCCAGTCCACCTCGAAATCGTCGAAGCCGTTCGTCCGCACATATTCGGCCAGGCACAGACGCGGCCGCACCGCGCGCGGAGCATCGGCAAGCTGGCGAACGGTTGCGAGCAGCGCCGGACAGCCAATCTCGCCCACGCGAGCAGCCGGCAGGAACCGCGAAAGCGGCGGCCGCTGGAGGTTGGGGTTCGACCGCGCGTCATAGCTGCTTGCACTGTCGTAATAGCTTTCCTGCGGCACGTCCTTCGGAACGAGCGCCACATCGTTGAGGAACTCGCGGTAGAAGCCCCGACCGAGCTCCTTTCCGAGCAGCATGTAGAGCGCGACCTCCCGCTCCTGCCTCGGAGCGGCGGCGTCGCGCGCCTGCCGGCGGAGCAGATCGGGCCCGGCGACATGCTCCAGAAGGAGCTGGCGGATCACCGGGTGCCGCACCCTGGAATCGGGCGCGAAGATCCGCATCAGCCCGCCGCTCCGCTCCTCGTGCATCGCCAGCGCAAGCTCGACCGCGCCGCGCTGGTAAGGCTGCATCGCCCCTTCGAACAGGCTCAGCCAGAATACGCGGGTCGCCGGGTCCCCTGTCGCCTCCAGCGCCAATCCGCGCAGCATCTGCCGGCTGAATTCGACATAGCTGAAGCTCCGCTGGCGGGCCGCATCGGGGATCAGCGCAAGAACTTCCCGCGGCTGGCGGCGAACAGAATAGGCCTCCGCCGCGCGCAGGTAATCGAACAGGGCGCGGTCCTTGGCGAAGAGCGGCGCCTGCCGCTCCAGCTCCGCCCGCCCGATACGCGGTCCGCACTCCGCCGCCTCCGCGGAGCAGCGCATGCGCCGAAGATCGGCGACCGCGACCAGCATGGGGTCCCGAGCGGCCTTCGCATCGCCGCTGCCAAGCAGCGCCAGGTCGATCTCGTTGGTCAGCGCGAGCGCGGTCCCGGCACCGTCCACCGGCCCCGGCCGCGCAAGCTGCCGGTCGAAGGCTGCGGCGAGCTCCGCATCGTCTCCCTTCAGCCACGCCACGCGGCGGGTCAGACCCCGCGCCGAGGCCGCATAGCTCCCCTTCGGATAAGCGCGAAGATAGGCTTCAAAGGCGGCACGCGCGGCGGCTATCGCCTTCTGGTCGCGCTGCTCGGGCTCTGCGAGCGCTCCATATTCGTCGAACGACAGCTGCTGAGCGCGGTTGAGCTCAGTCCGTGCCACCATGTAGAGGCCGCTTTCGCGTAGCCACGGCTCGGGTGCGTCGGAGAGACCGGCGAAGCTCCCGCGAGCGGCATCGAAGCGGCCGCTGTAAAAGTCCGCGGCTCCAGCGAGGTACGCGGCGAACGCCCTGCCCGCGGGCGTGGACAGGCCCGCGACATCCGGGCGCGGCACCTCGGCGGAGCAATCGGGAGCAAGCGCTGCCCGCGCCGCTGCAAGCCTTTGCTTCTCCTCCTCTGGAACGCGCGTGCTGGAACGGACGGCCCTGATGAACGCCGCCGCTCCGGCCGCGTTCGATTGGCAGCGGGTGGCTGTTTGCCATTGATAGGGCGATGCTTCTCCCGACGGTGGCTCGGCCGCGTCCGCCATCAAGGCCCAGGGGAAGAGGATGACCGGCGGCCCCTCCTGCTTCGCCCGGGGATCGCGCACCACGGCGCCGCGCCGGTCGGCGAGCAGGAGCAGCAGGTTTACGCGCGTGTCGTTGCCCGGCGTCAGCATCGCGCCGTTGCCGCCGGTATCGTAATAATCCTTGGCGAGGTCCCAGGTGGGGTTCTCGAGCGGATCGGCGCAGGCGTAGGCGGTAACCGCGGCGACGAGCCCCGCTGCCGCCGCCAATGCGGCCCATGTCCGCTTCCCCATGCGCGAAGCCACCCCCATGGCCCGATCTTCTACCGCCTCCGAGCGGCCCTTCAAAAAGAAAATGCGCGCGGACCCGGGGGATCCGCGCGCACTTCCATCCAGCAGGTTACAGGCTGGATTAAGGCTTACCAGCCGTAGCGGTTGCCGTAGCGGTTCACGTCGAAATCGCGCACCCGGCCGTAGCGGTCGGTCCTGCAGGTGAAGGCGACGCGCGCATCGTACCGGTCGTAGCGGTTGTAGCCGCCGTAGCGATCGTAACGGTCATAACGGTTGTAGCCGTCGTAGCCGCCATAGCCGCCCTGGCCGTCGATCACGCCGCGCACCCGGTAGCCGTTGCCGGTCCGGTCGACGTCGGTGATGCTGATGCGGCCGCGGCCGTAGCGATCGGCCTCATAGCCGCAGGCGTTGACGGCGTTACGATAATCGTCGCGGTAGCGGTAGCGATTGCCGTAGCCGTAGCGCCGGCCGTCATTGTCCAGCGCCGATGCGATCGCGGCAATGCCGCCGATGATGGCGACTCCGGCAATCACGTCGCCGGCATCGATCCCGCCGCGGTTGTGGCGATAATATCGGTCGCGATATTGCGCGTCGGCGGGAGCCGCGAGCGCGACGATGGCAATTGCGGCGGCAGTCGCGCCGGCAACGATCTGCTTGAAGCTCTTCATGACTAACCTCCTCCAAACCACCCAAGGGAATGGGCATGGTCGGAAAGTAGAGGAGTCGCACTGAGCCGATCCTGAACCGGCTTGTTTGCTTTCGTTCAGGAAAGAACGGGCTGTCGCGTCACTCCTTCTTGCCGGTCTTCTCGGCCGGGGAATTGGCATTCCCGCCGACATCCTCGTCGCCGAGCTGGCCCGTGCCGTGATAGGGCATCTCCGTCTGGCCGCCGCTGCCCATATAGCCTTCGCGACCGCCGCCTTCCTTGCCGCTGTGGGGGTTCGGATAGGCGCCGCCGCCCGAATCGCCGCCGCCGATCCGGCCATTCAGCTTCTCGATCTCCTCCGGGTCGCCGCGGGCGAGGTCGCCGGACTGGCCCCAGGATTTGGCGTTGTCCGCGCTGTCGGTGTGGCGGTTCGGGGTTTCCTTGTTGACGGCCATTTGCTGCCTCTTCGTCTCTCGCTCGCGGCCGGGACGGCGCGAAGCCTCAGCCCCTGAACGCATCGCCGCCGCTCCGGCTCCGGACAGGTCAGGGTCCTTTCAGGCCGGCCAGGCTCCCGGCGAGGTCCGACTGGCGGAACGGCTTGGTGAGACGCGGCAGATCGGGCGCGATTGCTTCCGCCTCCGCATAGCCGGACACGATCAGCACGAGCGTCCCCGGCCGCCGCGCCCGCACTTCGCGGGCAAGATCGGCGCCGCTCATCCCCGGCATCAGATGGTCGGTGACGAGCAGGTCGGGCCGAAGCCCTCCGTCCACCGCCTTCAGGGCCTCCTCGCCCGATGCGGCCTCCACGACCCGGTAGCCAAGCTCCGACAGCATGTCGGCAGTGCTCATCCGCACCAGTTCCTCGTCGTCGACCAGCAATGCCGTTCCGATCGCCTTCGCCCCGGGCGCCGCCACCGCCGCCGGCTCGTCCGCCTCGGCCGGCTCCTCGCTCACCGGCAGCCACAGGTCGATGCGCGTGCCGAGCCCGGGCCGGCTGGTGATCGCAAGCGCTCCGCCAAGCTGCGAGGCAAGCCCGTGCACCATCGACAGCCCGAGGCCGGTGCCCTTGCCGATCCCCTTCGTCGAGAAGAACGGCTCGACCGCCCGCGCAAGCGTCTCCTCGTCCATGCCGGTGCCGGTATCGGCGACGGAGAGGCGCACATAATCGCCGGCCTTGAGCTTCGCCCGGTGCCCCTGCCCGGCCGTCTCCGCCGCTGCGGAGATGGTGAGCGTCCCCCCGTCCGGCATCGCATCGCGCGCGTTCACGCTCAAATTGAGGATCGCCATTTCGAGCTGGTTCTGGTCGGCCGTCGCGGGCGGCAATGCGTCCGGCACCTCGACCACCACCTTCACCTGCGGGCCCGACGTGCTGACCACCAGCTCGGCCATGCCCCTCACGAGATTGCCGACATCGACCGCGCCCGATTGCAGCGGCTGGCGCCGTGCAAAGGCGAGCAGGCGCTGGACCAGGGTCTTCGCCCGCTCCGCCGATTGCAGCGCGCCGTCGATCAGCCGCTGCTCGCGCTCGCCGCCCAGCCGCCGCCGCTGAAGCAGGTCGAGGCTCCCGACGATCGGCGTCAGGAGGTTGTTGAAATCATGGGCCACACCGCCCGTGAGCTGCCCCATCGCCTCCAGCTTCTGGCTCTGCCGAAGCTGCTCCTGCGCCTGGACCAGCGCCTCGGTCCGCTCCTCGACCATTCGTTCGAGCTGCTCGCGCGACCGCGCAAGCACGTCCCGCGCCTCGACGATATCCTCGATGTCCGTGCAGGTTCCGAACCAGCGCGTGATCGCACCCTGCTCGTCGCGCACCGGCTGCGCCCGCCCAAGCACCCAGCGAAAGTCGCCCGAGCGGTGCCGGAGCCGATACTCGATGTGGTAGGGCTCTCCCGTCTCGAGGCAGTGCCGCCACACGGACCAGGCGCGGTCCTGGTCCTCGGGGTGGAACATCCCGTTCCATTCCTCGCCGTCGGTCGATCCCTCAGGCATGCCCGTGAATTCGTACCATCTTCGGTTGAAATAATCGTGGTAGCCGTCCGGGCGCGCGGACCACACCATCTGGTCGATCGAGTTGGCGATCGCCTGGAAACGCGCCTCGCTGTCCCGGACCGCCGCTTCGGCCGCCTTCCGGCCGGTCACGTCGATCTGGATCCCGTCCCAGATGAGCGAGCCGTCCGGCTGCTCGCGCGGCGCCGAAATGAGGCGGCACCAGCGGAGCTCGCCGTCGGCCCGCCGGAAGCGCACTTCGGCGTCGAACATCGCCTTGGTTCGGATCGCCTCCGCTTCCGCCTCGACCAGCAGCGGGCGGTCGTCCGGATGGATCATGTTGTACGGGATGCTCGGATCGGCGAGCACCGCTTCGGCCGGCACCCCCGTCAGCTGCTCATGGCTTTGCGAAACGTAGAGGAACTTCCTTGCCGCTCCGTCCGGCCCCGTCGCGATCTGGTAGACCATGCCCCCCGGCAAGTGGTCGGTCAGCGCCCGAAGCCGCGCGTCGCTCTCCCGAAGCTCGGCCTCGGCGGCCTTCCGCGCCGTCACGTCGATATTGCCGCCGACGAAGCGCTGCGGATTGCCTGCCTCGTCGCAGATGATCGCCGCCCGCCCCGCAAGCCAACGCACCTCGCCGGTATCGGGGCGGATGATCCGGTACTCGTGGTCGAACGGCTTTCGCGATTCGATCGCGGTGTTGAGCGCCTCGACCGCCTTCTCCCGGTCCTCGGGATGGATGAGGGCTGGCCAGGTCCGGCTGTTCACCGGCGCGCCTTCGGGCAGGCCGAGCAGCGCATAATATTCGGGCGAGCAGACCGCCTCGTCCTTTTCAAGATCGTAGTCGAAGCTGCCGACCCCGCCTGCCGCCTGGACGATCCGAAGCCGAGCTTCGCTTTCCCGCAATGCGGCTTCGGCCGAATGCTCGGCGGTTCGGTCGCGGAACATCTTCAGATAGCCGCCGCCGGCGAGCCGCATCAGCAGCCCCGAAGCCCAGAAGCGGCTGCCGTCCCTGCGCACGTGCCAGCGTTCGTCGACCGCGCGTCCGGCGGCCCTGGCGCGGTTCATCTCATCGTCGGGCGCGCCTGCCGCACGGTCTTCCCCGGTGAAGATCTCCGCTCCCGGCCTCCCGACCGCTTCCTCCGCCGGATAGCCGAGTATCCGCTCGGCGCCCCGGTTCCAGCTCCCGATGACGCCATGCTCGTCGAGAGTGAAGATTGCGAAATCCTCAGCTCCTTCGACCATTTGCCGGTAGCGGTCCTCGCTTGCGTGCAAGCCGCCCTCGAGCCCGCGGCGCCGGGCGACTTCCGCCTCGAGCAGCCTCGACCGCTCCTCGCGCTCATCGATCGCGCGCCGGAGCTCGAGTTGGGTCATCACCTGACGGGCGAGGACTTCGAGCGCCAGCCGCTGCCGGTCCGTGATCCCGTCGGGCCGGGTCTTGGTGTCGAGCACGCACAAGGTGCCGAGCGGAAGCCCCTCCGGCGTCTCCAGAAGCGCGCCCGCATAGAAGCGCAGCCGCGGCTCGCCGGTCACCAGCGGATTGCACCTGAAGCGCTCGTCCGTGGTCGTGTCCGGCACCACGAAGAGGCCCGGTTGGAGGATCGCATGCGCGCAGATCGAGACGTCGAGCGGCGTCTCGCGCACCCCGAGCCCCGTCTCGGCCTTGAACCATTGCCGGTCGCCGGCGATCAGGTTGACGACTGCGATCGGCGCTTCGAACAGGTCGGCGACGAGCCGCACGATGTCCTCGAACTCAGGCTCCGGCGGAGTGTCGAGGATCCGGTATTCCTCGAGCGCGGCGAGCCGCGCCTGCTCGTCCCAATCCGGTCCCCGATCAGGCATTGCGCGTCACCGCTTCCGGGAAGGTGGAGCAAAGCCTCGGCGGAAGCGGCGTGCGGTTCGGAAGCTCATCCACCGCTGTCCTATACCGGCTCGTCGTCCATTGGAAAGCTTGGCCGATCGGAGCGGGAACGGCGGCGGCGGCCGGCCGTTCAAGGGAGAGCATAACTTCTCCCGAGACGCTCCGGTTACGAGTATCGCCGGAGCGTTTTGGCGTGCCGGCGGGCCAGCTGGATTCCAGAGATGAACGGCTCCGCCGCGCAAAGGGAGTTAATCGCGGCGGAGCCAACTCGTCACCGCCCCCATGGCGAGTCGGTTAACCCATATCAGCTTTCCCGCGCTCCGCACGGATTTTTACGGCCTTTATGCGTAGAAAAAAGGCCTCCCGAAGGAGGCCCTTTCGCTCTGCCGATGCGAAGCCGCGATCAGGCGGCCTCGTCATACTCCTCGTCGCCGCCCTGGACGGGACCGCTGTCCTGCCCCTTGGCGCTGACGTCGCGGTCGACGAGCTCGATGATCGAGATCGGCGCCGCGTCCGAGGCGCGCAGGCCCGCCTTGACGATCCGGCAATAGCCGCCGTTCCGGTCCGCGTAGCGCGGAGCGAGCGTGTCGAACAGCTTCACCAGCTGGGCATCGTCCAGCAGCCGCGCATGCGCCAGGCGGCGGTTCGAAAGGCCGCCCTTCTTAGCGAGCGTGATCAGCTTCTCCACGTACGGCCGAAGCTCCTTCGCCTTGGCGGTGGTGGTGGTGATCTGCTCGTGCTTGATGAGAGCGGCAGCCATATTGCGGAACAGTGCCGCGCGGTGGCTGGAGGTGCGCTGCAGCTTACGGCCGGCGACGCGATGGCGCATGGTAACTTCCTTCTCGTTCGTCCGGAGCCCGTATGAGGCAGCTCCGGCCAGGCGGTGGAACAGGGCACCGCCCAAACCCTCAAATAGAAAAGCGGAGCTTCCGCCCCGCCCGTCGCGGCTCCCAAAGCCGATCCGCCCCGCAAAGTCAAGGATTCGGCACCGGCCTTTGACGCTCGGCTCCAGATGCAGTTTCTGCATCTGCAATGTCTACCTTTTCAGTTGAGAAACTGCCGTTCCCCCTCCACCTAGGCCGTGCGGGAATGTTCCCCGCGTTCAAGGAGAACCAAAGTGCGTATCGTCGAGATTGCAACGACCGGCTTCACGGCCCTCGTGGCCCAGGCCCTCGTCTTCGCCACGATCCTGATCTGAGGCGAGGCCTCCAGGATCCAGCGGTTCCGCGGAACCACGGCGCAAGGGCCTCAGCATGCTGCTGGGGCCTTTTTCGTTTGCGCCGCGCCCGCAGCACTTCCCGCCGGCGGGCGGCCGGCGGCAAGGAACAGGAAAGGCGGCCCGCAAGTTAGCATCGCGGCGCCTCCCCTCCGGGAACCCGCGCCCAGTCGTGACAGGATCCCGCTACGCAAATGAGCCGCTTCTTCTTCGATCGCCGCGCTTCCGAGCCGCTCGCCGAACCCGCTCCTCCACAACAGCCGCGCACCGACGAAAGCGCCATCAGAGCGCTGATGGAGGTGCAGTCGATCACCGCCTCCGCGATCTTCGCGGCGCTCGTCGGCAAGGGCGTGCTGACCGCGGGCGAGGCGGCCGCGCACATGGCCGAGATCGCCGAGGTGCTGGAGCTGGACGTGCGCTCGCCCCACGCCGCGCACGCGGCCGACACCCTCCGCTCCTATGCCGGAGCGCTCAGCGCCGCCGCCGACTAGCCTCGCTTACTGTTGCACGAAAGACTCACCCCCGGTCCCGATTTGGGACGGGCGGGAACAGCAGCGACTCCGCC
>NZ_DASVUE010000087.1:0-4697 GCF_036387215.1 Allosphingosinicella sp.
CCCGCCGATTTGGCCTCCACGTCCAGCGCGGCGGCGCCGGTCACGAACGTGGTGGCATCGGCGATGTCCAGATAGTGGCAGCCGGCCGCCACGGCGGCGCGCGCGATGCCGTAGTCCGCCCCCTGGAAGGGACCGACGGCGTCGACCACGGCAAAGGGGTGGTGACGGGCCAAGGCCTCGGCAAGCCCTTCGCCGCGATCCAGGACAAGGGGGATGAGCCGCTCGTGCCCGGCGCAGAAGGCGTGAGCCTTGGCAGCGCTCCGGCCGGCGACGAGAATCTCGAAGCCGAGTTCAGCCGCACGGTGGGCGATGCGTCCACCGAAGGTGCCGTAGCCGCCGAGGATCAGGATCTTCTTCAGAGAATTCGGTCGCGATCGGCGGGTGCCGCCGCCCAGCAGGTCGCGCGGCGGCCGAAGAGCCGGAAGCGATTGCGGGCGATGAGGCGGTAGAGCGCGTCCCTCAGGCGCTGCGGTACGACCTGGGCCGCAACCGCGGCACGCCATGGCCAGCCCAAGCCTCCGGCAATGGCGAGCGCGGCTTCGGACTCGGTCAGAAGCTCTCCCTCCGCCAGCACGAGCATCGTTTGATAGTCATCCGTCGCCAGGCCGAAATGGCGATAGAGCGCCTGCCCGAGCGCGCCCTGCGCGGTCGTTAGCCGGAAGCGGCGCCGCCGGTCGTGCCGGAGGACGAACTGGGCGTTTACTGAGCAAAGGACGCACTCGCCGTCGAACACGATGAGGGGATGCTCATCGGGGAAGGACGGTACGGCAGGATCGTCGCGCCACGACCAAAGGGGAAGGCCGGCGGAACGGGTCAGTGCGATCATGAGCCGCTTATAGGATTGGGGGCCGGCGGGCGCACGTCCGAACGGCGCGTAGGCTTAAACCTCTTCCGGGAAGGTTTCGTAAAGGGCGCCGCCGACCGGAGTGGCGGAGGGGCGGGAGCGGGCAGGGTCGTTGGAAAGGCCTCGGCGGGTTTGGCGCCGGGGCAGGAGAGCGAGACCGGCGGCCGGGCTGACGCTTTGGCCCGCGTGCGGCGGCTGCGCCCACTCCGGGGACGCCAAGGCGGCGTCGCAGGCGATTAGGCTTCTCGCGAGCATCGCGATGCCGATCGCAAGATCCGCTTTACTCGCCATTTCAGGCGCGCGTCTTCGAGGAGGAGCGGAGCTGAGCGGAGGCGAGCTGCGTCTCGCGCTGCAGGCCCGCGATCAGCTTGGTATCGCGTCCATAGGGATCCTCCAGCGTCACCAGCCGGCCGTCAGGGGCCACATCCATGGTGAAATAGACGAGGTAGACCGGCCGCCGCTGCTGCAGCTTCACCGTCCGGGTTGCCGAGCCGGCAAGCGCCTTCTGGACTTCGGCCGTCTCGCCGCGATCGAGCTCCATCAGCTCCACCGCCAGCCGGTCGATGTCCTTCACGCGGATGCAGCCGTGGCTGAAGGCTCGGCTCTTCTCCGCGAACAGCGACTTCGAAGGCGTGTCGTGGAGGTAGATGGAATGCGGGTTCGGCATGTCGATCTTGACCTTGCCGAGCGCGTTGCGCGGCCCCGGCCGCTGCCGGATCGATCCGCGCGAATAGACGTAGCCGTTGCCGCCGGCCTTCATGTTGCGGGCGATGCTCCGGGGCACGTTCCACCAGGGGTTCACCACGACCGACTGGGCCTCGACCGCGATCTGCGGCGTGGGCGTGGAGGGGCTTCCGACCACGACGGTGTAGGCGGAGACCGGGCGCCCGTCCTCGACGACGGAGAGCGTGTAGCTCGGCACGTTGACGTAGATGTGATCCGCGCCGAGCGAGCGAGGCATCCAGCGCCAGCGCTCCATGTTGGCCCGAAGCTTCGCCCGCACCGGCTCCCCGGAAGCGGAGGCGTAGGCGGTGCGGAGCGCCGCATAGCGCGCATCGGTGGGGAGCAGGCTTCGAAGCCAGGGACGCAGCCGATCCTGGCGAAGCGCGGCGTACAGCTGTTGGCCGAGGCTGTTGGCGTCCGCATCGTTGCGCTGGATGTGCCAGCCGAAGCGCGATGCATCCTCGATGCGGCCGCGTGCATAATCCTGCGCAAGGGCGATCGCGAGCGAGGTGGCGAGGCGATCCGCCTCCGGGCCTTCCCCAATCCCGCGAAGCGCCGCCGCATTGTATGCTTCGGGCTCGAGACCTTCGGCGGCAGCGGCCTCGATCTCCGCCTGCAGGGCCGCGATCGAAGAAGCGGACCAAAGCCCGGCCGGCCGCCCAGGCGCCGGTGCGGCGGCGGGCGAAGCAGTCTCTTCCGTCTGGCTGCCGGCTGCCGGCCCGCCGATCGCGAACAGCATCGTCGTGACTGCGAGCAGGCTTAGACCCGCCGAAGCAAGGTTGCAGGCATGGGTGGCGCGAAGCGGGCGCATTTGTCCTCCACTGATCCGTTGTCAGCCGACCCCCCGGGCCGGCGCTGATCGCCTCCTAGGCTTTTGCTCCGGCGCCACCTCGCTTTTGAGATGGAGCCGGACGGGGAGGCGACCGGCTTTCCCGGAGCACGCGCGGGTGCGGCTTCGTCGCTGCTGCGGTCGGGTTCATCCACGAAAGTGCGCGCTTGAAATGAAACGGCGCTGCGGGAATGCTTCCGCCTCAACGGAGCAGGGGGAGCGGAATGGCTGGCACGATCGGGCAGGAAGAGGGGAAGACGCCGCTCCGCCGGGTCATCATGGCGAGCCTCATCGGCACCACCATCGAATGGTATGACTTCTTCCTCTACGGCTCCGCGGCCGCGCTCGTGTTCAACAAGCTGTTCTTCCCGGATTACGACCCGCTGACGGGAACCCTGCTCGCCTTCGCCACCTATGCGCTCGGCTTCGTCGCCCGTCCGGTGGGCGGAATCGTCTTCGGCCACTTCGGAGATCGGATCGGCCGCAAACGGCTGCTCATGCTGAGCCTTATGCTGATGGGTGCTGCGACGGTGCTGATCGGTGTCCTTCCGACCTATGCGCAGATCGGCGTCTGGGCTCCGATCGCGCTCATTGCTCTGCGCCTGGTGCAAGGCTTCGCCGTCGGCGGCGAATGGGGAGGGGCAGTGCTGATGGCGGCCGAGCATGGGGATGCCGCTCGCCGCGGCTTCTGGGCCAGCTGGCCTCAGGCTGGGGTGCCGGCGGGCAATCTGCTCGCGGCCGGAGTGCTGGCGCTGATGGCGGGGATACAGACCGAAGCAGACTTTCTCGCCTGGGGATGGCGCGTGCCTTTCGTCCTCTCGGCGTTCCTGGTCGTGATCGGCTGGTATATCCGCAACCGCGTGACCGAGAGCCCGCTGTTTGAAGAGGCGCAGGAGGAGTCTCGGCCCAAGCTCCCGGCAATCGAAGTCTTTCGCGAGCGGCCGAAGGCGCTAGTCCTCGGTGCCGGGCTGCGGGTGGGCGAGAACATCTCTTATTACATCCTCACCGTCTTCTCGCTCACCTATCTGGTCGATGTGGCGGCCGAGAGCCGGAGTCTGGCGCTGAACGCATTGCTGATCGGCGCGGCAGTGCAGTTCTTCGCCATCCCACTGTTCGCGCGGCTGTCGGACCGGATCGGGCGGCGCCCGGTCTATGCCTTCGGCGGGCTCGGCCTTGCGGCGTGGACGTTCCTCTTTTTCCCGATGCTGGCGAGCGGAGACAACGGCTCGATCATACTCGCCGTCGTCGTTGGTTTAGTTCTGCACGGTGCCATGTACGGACCGCAGGCGGCGTTCATCACCGAGCTGTTCCCTACCCGGATCCGCTATTCCGGCGTTTCGCTCGCCTATCAGCTGACCTCGATCGTCGCCGGCTCGCTGGCGCCGATCATCGCGCTCGCGCTCTACCAGCGGTACGATTCGGCGACGCCGGTCGCCATCTATGTCGGCATCGCTTGCGCGATCAGCGGCGTCAGCGCCTTGCTTGCGCGGGAGACGAAGGGGGTGGAGCTTTCGGAGCTTCGCTGAGGCTCAGGAGAGCGCCGTCGCAACGAAATAGAAGAACGCGCCGATCAGCGCTGCCGCGGGAAGCGTCACGATCCAAGCGACGACAATATTGCCGGCAACGCCCCAGCGCACTGCGGACGCTCGACGCGCGGCGCCGACGCCGACGATGCAGCCGGTGATCGTGTGGGTGGTGGACACCGGGATGCCGAGCGAGGTGGCCGAGAAGAGCATGATCGCTCCGCCGCTCTCCGCGCAGAAGCCCTGATGCGGCGTGAGGCGGGTGATCTTCGAACCCATCGTGTGGACGATGCGCCAGCCGCCGAACAAGGTGCCGAGACCCATTGCCGCCTGGCAGGTGATGACGACCCAGAAGGGCACGTAGAAGGTGTCGCCGAGCATTCCCTGGGAGAAGAGCAGCACGGCAATGATGCCCATCGTCTTCTGCGCGTCGTTCGCGCCGTGGCCGAGCGAATAGAGCGCGGCGGAGACCAGCTGGAGCCGGCGGAAGATGCGGTCCGCGAACGGGGCGTCCACCCGCGAGAACAGCCAGGACGTGATCGCGACCAGCAGAAGCGCCACCAGCATGCCCAGCGTCGGTGACAGGACGATCGCCACCGACGTCTTGGTCACTCCCGACCAGACGATCGCCGGGAGGCCGGCCTTGGCGGTGCCGGCGCCGATCAGCCCGCCGATCAAAGCGTGGCTGCTGCTGGAAGGGATGCCGAGCATCCAGGTGATCACATTCCAGCTGATCGCGCCCATCAATGCTCCGAAGATCACTGCCGGGTCGATCAGG
>NZ_DASVUE010000088.1:0-3418 GCF_036387215.1 Allosphingosinicella sp.
GAAAAATCCATCCCGCGCCCCTCGCTTGCTTTACGTTCCCGTCAACCTATCATCCCCGCTATCCCTGAGCCGCATCGGAGACAAGAGCAGTGGCCGATTTCCGCCTTGAGACGCGTGAATGGCTGGAGGCGAATTGCCCCCAAGAGATGCGCGAGCCGGTGCTTGGAGAGGACGACCTCTGCTGGGGCGGCCGGAACGCCGTCTTCAAGAACGATGCGCAGCGGCGGTGGCTCGAGCGGATGGCGGAGCAGGGCTGGACCGTGCCTGACTGGCCGAAGGAATATGGCGGCGGCGGCCTTTCACCCGCCGAGACCAAAATATTGCGTCAGGAAATGGCGGCAATCGGTGCTCGCAACCCGCTCTACAGCTTCGGCATCTCAATGCTTGGGCCGGCGCTTCTGAAATACGGCACCGAGGAGCAGAAGAAGCGCTTCTTGCCCGAGATCGCGCGCGGCGAGATACGCTGGTGCCAGGGCTATTCCGAGCCCAATGCCGGCTCCGACCTCGCAAGCCTGCAGACCCGGTGCGAAGACAAAGGCGATCACTGGCTCGTCAATGGCCAGAAGGTCTGGACCTCCTATGCCGACAAGGCGGACTGGATCTTCTGCCTCGTCCGCACCGACTTCCAGGCGCCGAAGCACAAGGGCATCAGCTTCCTGCTGTTCGACATGGCGAGCCCCGGCGTCTCGACAAAGCCCATTCTGCTCATCTCCGGCTATTCGCCGTTCTGCGAGACCTTCTTCGATGATGTGCAGGTGCCGAAGGAGCAGGTGGTCGGTGAGGTCAATAAGGGCTGGGATGTGGCCAAATATTTGCTCGGTCACGAGCGCGAGATGATCAGCGGAATGGGCCTCGGCGGCAGCGGCGAGAGCCTTGGCGCGGCGCTGAAGGAGCGGCTGGCCGAGGACCCGCTCCTCCGCGCCGACGTCGCCCGCTTCGACGTCGATGCAATGGCATTCCGGGCGATGTCCGAGCGTTTCATGGACGAGCTCAAAGCCGGGCAGGCGCATCCGGCGCAGCCGTCGATGATGAAATATGCCGGCACCGAGCTCAACAAGGCGCGGCACGAGCTTGTCATGGTGGCCGGCGGGTCGAACGGGCTCGAATGGGAGAGCGACCGCTCGCAGGGCGGGAAGGCGGCGCGCGAGTGGCTTCGCACCAAGGCCAATTCGATCGAGGGCGGCACCAGCGAGATCCAGCTCGGAATCGTCGCCAAGCACATCCTTCAGCTTCCGGGGGCTTGATGCCGCTCTACCTCACCGAAGATCAGGCGATGCTCCGCGATAGCGCGCGCGAGTTCATGGCGGCGGAAGGCGCCATCGCGAAGCAGCTCCGCCACTGGCGCGACCGCAACTGCAAGGACGGCTTCGGCCATGGGCTCTGGAAGCAGTTCGGCGAGATGGGCTTCACCGGCATCCTCGTCGACGAGGCGGACGGCGGCCTCGGCCTCGGCAATGTCGAGGCGGGGATCGTGCTCGAGGAGATCGGTCGCAATCTGACGCCCTCGCCGTTCCTGATCACGGCCGTCGCAGTCGTCGAGGCGCTTCGAGGCTCACCGCTGCGCGAGCGCTGGCTCCCGGGCATCCTCAGCGGCGATACGGTCGCTGCGCTTGCGGTGGACGAAGGTCCCAAGCACCGGCCGGAAGCGGTCGCGATGCAAGCCGATCGCTCCGGCAACGGCTTCCGCCTCACAGGGCGCAAGCAGTTCGTCGTCCAGGGCGCTTCCGCCGACTTCCTCGTGGTCGCAGCCAAGGCCGCGGAAGGCCTCACCCTGTTCGCGGTGGAAAAGGACGCCAACGGGCTCGCTATCGAAGGCGTCCGCCTCGCCGACAGCAGCATCGGCGCGCGCATCGATTTCGAAGGCGTGGAAGTGGATGCCGACGCGGTGATCGGCGAGGTGGGGCAGGGGGAGGCGATCCTCCGCCGCGTCCTCGCCGCCGGCCGCGCAGGAGCCGCCTCGGAAATGGTCGGACTCGGTTCGGCGGCAATGGACATGACCGTCGACTACCTCAAGCAGCGCAAGCAGTTCGGCCGCTTGATCGGCGAGTTCCAGGCGCTCCAGCACCGCTCGGCGCACCTCTATTCGGAGCTTGAGATCGCCCGCTCCGCCACGTTGAAGGCGCAGCAATTGCTGGACGAGGGAAGTGAGGAAGCCGAAGCGATGGTCTCGGTTGCGAAGGCGAAGGCCGGCCGCACCTCGACGCTCGCGGTGCAGGAGGGCGTGCAGATGCACGGCGGCATCGGCATGACGGATGAATATGACATCGGCCTCTACATGAAGCGGGACCGGGTGCTGAACGAGCTGTTCGGCGACGCGAATTATCACGCCGACAAGCTCGCCCGCCTCAACGGCTACTGACCCCGTTTCAGGAGCACGTTCATCTGCGCCGATGCGATCGGGTTCGCCCGGTCCTGCTGCCAGCAATGCGCCTCGACATTGGCGACGCGCCCGCCGAGCTTGGTGATCGTCGCCGCGGCATAGGTGTCATGATCGGAACCGCCGCGCATGAACTGAACGGTGACGTTGATCGGCTTCAGGGCCACCTCCTCGCCCTTGAGAAGGTCGTAGAGCGTCCCCAGCGCCGCGAATTCGAGCAGCCCGGCGATCGCTCCGCCATGGAGGTAGCCGGGCCGCCCCACCACCTCCTCGCGAAACGGCATGATCCAGAGAAGCTCGCCCTCCTCGCCGCGCGCGGTGCTGAGGCCGAGGAGGTCGCCATAAGGAGGGAGGCTGTCGATCATCCGCGTGCCGTAGCCGTTGCCGCGCCGGATGGCAGCGCCGAAAGATCCTGCGGCTCGTCGATATCCTGCAGCGTCTCTCCGATGTGCAGGTCCCATCCAAGCGCGCCGATGCGGGCGATGGTCGTCCGGGCGACGGAGGCGGTGCTCCATTCGATCGAGGCGAAGATCGAAGGATCGAAGCGTCTGAGCCCTAGCAGGGCGTAGCCGCCGTCGAACGTGGGGTGGATCACCGCGTCGTGGCCTTCGAGTTCCCAGCAGGCCTGGCGCAGCCGCCGCTCGTTGAGCTGCGGGCAATCGGTGCCGACGAAGATCACCCTTTGCCCGCCGGCGATCACCCGCTCCGCCGCCCGCGCCAGCCGCTCGCCGAGATCGCCTTCGCCCTGATCCTCGATCAGGGTGGGCGGAAGCAGGTCCTTCCAGTCCGGATGATCGGGCGGCGGCGCTGCGCAGAGCTCCACCTCCGCGACGCCCACCTTCCGCGCCTCCCGCACCGTGTCCCGAAGCATCCGCCGCGCCAGCGAGGCCGCACCTTCTTCGCCGAGCGCCGGCACAAGCCGCGTCTTCACCTTCCCCGGCACCGGCGCCTTGGCGAAGATGACGATACGGGTCTCCATCAGCCGCGGCGCCAGCGATGATAAAGCTCGACCCATTCCAGCAGCCGCTCCGGCTTGTGCGC
>NZ_DASVUE010000089.1:0-2399 GCF_036387215.1 Allosphingosinicella sp.
AGCAGCTCGAAGAAACGGATCGTCTCCTGGGGATCCGAGACGCGGATCATCGTGTGCAGATACTTCATTCTTGCCTCAGCTCGTCGCTATAAATACACGGTTCATCGGCAGCATGGGAGACAATCAAGGTCCGGCGGAAGCTGCCGATCGGGCTTTCACGGGAGGCATATCATGTCTGAAGGGCTCCACGACAACCGCAAGTGGCTCCTCATCGCATCCGCCATATTGGCGCTCGGAATGGTGATCGGGGGCTTCCTGCTCGGCGACGGGCTGAAGCGGGCGAAGATGGCCGAACGCTCTGTGACGGTCCGCGGACTTGCCGAGCGCGATGTGACTGCGGACCTTGCCACCTGGACGATCGTCTTCACGGAGCAGGGCAGCGAACTGGGGCCCGTGCAGGCGGCGATCGAGGAGGATACGCGGACCGTCCGCGACTTCTTCCGCCGCGCCGGTTTCAAGGAGGCGGAGGTGACCGGCGCCGGTGCGGGCGTGAACCAGTTTTTCGACAGCAACCGCGGCACCAACAGCGTCACCGTCCGCCAGCGGCTGCAGCTTAGGACCAATGACGTCATGAAGGCGCGCGCGGCATTCGCGCGGCAGTTCGAGCTGATCCGCAGCGGCGTCGCGCTCGAGGAGGGGACGGCGATGGTCTACAGCTTCACCAAGTTGAACGACGTGAAGCCGGCGATGATCGCCGAGGCGACGCGGGATGCGCGGAAGGGCGCCGAGCAGTTCGCCAACGACAGCGGAACCGCCGTGGGCGGGATCAAGTCCGCGACCCAGGGTTATTTCTCGATCGGCGCGCGCGACGGGGAAGGCGCCGGATCGGGGAACGATTCACCCTTCCAGAAGGTGCGGGTCGTGACGACGACCGATTTCTACCTGGATTAGGGTTCAGGCGAGCGCCTTCGCCGGCGCCATCGCGCTGGGCTCCGGAAGCGCATGCCCTAGCTTATTTCGGCGGAGAAGCCACTGCCTTTGGTTGCGGTGCGGCATTGGCTGCGAGCGCGGCTTCGGCAGCCTTGGCCGCCGCCGAGCCGGGAGCGGCAGCAGCCGCCTTCGTGTAGAAGGACCTTGCCGCGTCGCCGTCGCCGCCGAGGCCGGCGACGTTGCCGGCGTGGAGGAGGACGTTGGCATCGTCGGGCGCAAGCGCGACCGCCCTGGCGGAATGCTCCTTCGCCCGCGCAAGATTGTCCTCGCGGAGCGCAAGCGCCGAGGAAAGGTACCAGGCGAACGGATCGGCCGGGACCAGCTCCAGGCTGCGATC
This sequence comes from Allosphingosinicella sp., assembly GCF_036387215.1. Lineage (GTDB taxonomy): Bacteria > Pseudomonadota > Alphaproteobacteria > Sphingomonadales > Sphingomonadaceae > Allosphingosinicella. The sequence goes on from NZ_DASVUE010000089.1 coordinate 1,268, forward strand.
TATGTCGGCGCGGGCGCCGGCGAGGTCACCGAGCTGGACCGAGGCGCGGGCGCGGTCGAGATAGACTTCGCCGCGAAGCTCCGGGGTCAGCGCGGTGGTGATGAGAGCGGCGTCGAACGCGGCCTTCGCCTTGGCGCCGTCGCCCGCGGCAAGCCAGGCATTGCCGGACTGGACCCAGAGATCGGAAGCGCGAGGCTCCTTCCTGGTCTCGGCCTCGCGCGCCGCTTGCTCAAAGGCTGTCGCGGCCGGGGCCCAGCGGCCGAGCGCCGTGTAGCCGAGGCCGAGGCACTGCCGGGCAAGGAGGCCGCCGCCCTTCAGAAGCCAGTCGTTGGCGCTCGCAACGCCATTCTCCGGCTGGCTCTTCACGAGCGCGGTGCAGCTCTGAAAGCGCGCGATGTCGCCGGCCGAAGCGGTGGCCTGGGCGGCGGCGAGTGCCATCAGGAAGGGGATCAAAGGGCCTCCAGAAGTCCGTTCACGATCGCGATCAGAAGCGCGATGTCCTGATCGCGCGACAGGCGATGATCGCCGTCCTTGACGAAAAGGCTCTGCACGTCGGCTGAACGGATGAGCCGCATCAGCTCCAGCGAATAGGTCCATGGCACGTCGGCATCGGCCTGGCCGTGGAGCAGGCGCACCGGGCAATCGACTTCGATCGGCGCGTGCAGCAGCCGGTGAGTCTCGCCGCTTTCCCAGAAGGCACGGCTGGTGACGTAGGGTTGCTCGCCGTAAGGCGAGGGCTCCACCAGGCGCCCTTCGCGGAGCATCGTCATCTTCTGGTCCTGGGTGAAGCCCCAGGAGGTGAAATCGGGCGCGGCCGCAATGCCGACGAGGCCCTTCACCTGCTGCGGCCGGGCGAGCGCCGCGAGAAGCATCAGCCACCCGCCCATCGAGGAGCCGACCAGCACCACGGGCTGCTCCTCGAGCACGTCCTCGAGCATCGCCAGTACGTCGTTCCGCCAGTTGGTGAGCGTCTGCGCCTCGAAGTCTCCGGCGCTGGAGCCGCAGCCCGAATAATCGAAGCGGAGCATCGCCCGCCCCTCGCGCTCGGCCCAGGCATCGAGGGCAGTCGCCTTGCCGCCCTCCATGTCCGACATGTAGCCGGGCAGGAACACGATCACCGGACCGCGCCCCG
>NZ_DASVUE010000090.1:0-6714 GCF_036387215.1 Allosphingosinicella sp.
CACGATCAGGCGCTGATCCCGATCAAGGCGCTCCACTTCGATGAAGGCGTGAACATGACGCTCGGCCTTCCGATCGTCCGCACCTCGCCCGACCACGGCACCGCCTTCCCGATCGCGGGGAAGGACCAGGCGCATCCGGGAGCAATGATCGCTGCGCTCCGGACAGCCGCCGCTGCGGCGCAGCGCATCGCCCAGGCGTGAGCGCGCTACCGCCGCTGCGGGAGGTGATCTCCCGCCACGGCCTCAGCGCATCGAAGGCGCTCGGCCAGAACTTCCTGCTCGACGAGCAATTGCTGGACCGCATCGCGAGGGTACCGGGTTTGCTCGAGGGGCAGCGGGCTTATGAGGTCGGTCCGGGCCCCGGCGGCCTCACCAGGGCCCTCCTCCGCGCCGGCGCGACCGTGACTGCGGTCGAGCGGGACCGGCGGTGCCTGCCCGCGCTGGCAGAGGTGCGGGAAGCGTTTGACGGCAAGCTCATTGTCATCGAGGGCGACGCGCTCGATCTGGACGAAGCGGAAGTCGCCGGAGCCGGCGCTCACATCGTCTCCAACCTACCGTACAATGTCGGCACTGCCCTCCTCGTGCGCTGGTTGGGGGGCGAGGCCTGGCCGCCATGGTGGGCGTCGCTGACCTTGATGTTCCAGCAGGAGGTGGCGGAGCGGATCGTCGCCAGGCCCGACACACCCGCCTACGGCCGTCTTGCCATCCTCGCGCAATGGCGATGCGACGCGCGGCTGGCGATGAAGGTGCACCGCTCCGCCTTCGTGCCGCCGCCGAAGGTGATGTCTGCGGTCGTGCACCTCGTGCCGAAGGAGGCGCCTTCAGGCGTGTCCGCGGCCACGTTAGAGAAGCTTACCGCCGCCGCGTTCGGGCAGCGCCGCAAGATGCTGCGCCGGAGCGTGCAATCGCTTCCCGGGGCGCTTCAGGCGCTCGAGCGGCTGGGCATCAATCCGGAGCGCCGGGCCGAAACGCTCAGCGTCGACGAGTTCGTCGCAATCGCCCGGGCAATGTACGTGCGAGCCTAATTCTTCTGGGTGACCGGCGTCGTGCCCTGCGCCTGGGCGGTGCGAACTTCCGGCGGCGGCCCCTTGGCGATCACCGCGGCCAGCGTCGTCGCCTGCGGGCAGGAGCCCTTGCACGCCGTCTTCAGCCTCTCGAGGTTGCGCTTCGCACGCTCCACGGCGCCGCGCTCGACCAAAGCCTCGCCTTGGCCGGCAAGTGCGTTGACGTCGTTCGGTTCCAGCTTCAGCGCCTCGGAATAAAGCCGGATCGCCTTGCCCGGGAGCTTCTGCCCCTGCGCAACGCGGGCGAGTGCGACATAGGCGGCGCGGTTGCGCGGATCGACGGCAAGAGCGCTTTCGAGGATGTCGATGGCCTCGTTGAACCTGCCCGCGGAGGTCAGGGCCTGGCCCTGCTGGAGCAGCTCGACCGAACGGGGCTCGATCTGGTCGTCCGGCCGCTGCCCGTGCCCGGCGCTCGCCATCGTCGCCAGCGCGAATGCAATCGAGAGCGTGATCGGCGTGAGGCGCATCAAAATCTCCATATGTCGGTCGCGAAGCAGACTAGCATGGCGCCTGCCAACGCGCGACGAAAAAGCCGTCAGTCCCATCGGGCGCAGGGCTGAGCAACCGCCCCGCACCCGCAATGCGCCCGAATTCGAATGCCGGACCTTGGCACAGGAAAGCTGAACGGCGGCTGCCAAAAGCCTCTGCCTGCGCCCGTCCCTCCTCTTCGAGCAGCGAACAAACCGCATAGACCAGAATTCCGCCCGGGCGAACGAGTTCCGCCGCGACATCAAGAAGATAGGCCTGGAGCTGGACGAGTCGCTGGAGCCGCTCGGGCGTCAGCCGCCAGCGCGTCTCCGGGTTGCGCCGCCAGGTGCCGGTGCCGGAGCAGGGCGCATCGACCAGGACCAGGTCCGCCTTGCCCTTCAGATCCTCCAGCGGGTCGAGCTCGGCCCCTGGGTTCAGGAGCCGCGTCTCGACGATCGAAACCCCTGCCCGCTCGAGTCTCGGCCGCATCCGCCCGAGGCGGCCGCGATCGGTGTCGCAGGCGATGATCCGCCCCTGGTTCCTCATCTCGGCGGCAAGTGCGAGCGTCTTGCCCCCGGCGCCGGCGCAGAGATCGACGACGAGATGTCCTGGTGAAGCGCCGCAGCCGAGCGCGAGCAGCTGGCTCCCCTCGTCCTGGACCTCCACCAGGCCGGACTGGCACGCGGGATGATCTTCGATGCGCGTCCCTTCGGCGAGGCGCAGCCCCAGAGGAGACAGCGGCGTCGGCACCGCCTCCGGCAAGGCGTCACGCGCAGCTTCGAGGTCCCCCTTCAAGCTATTGACGCGCACATCGAGAGGAGCCCGTTCCAGCAGCGCTGGCCAGTCCCGCGCCTCAACCAGGGGATCGAACCGCCCTTGCAGCCACTCCGGCACGAGGGCCGGAGCGGCGCTGTCTTCGCCCTCGGCTCGATGCGCGGGAGCATGCGGCGAGCCGTCGAACAGCCGTTCGATCTCCGGATCCTCGTCCGCCAGCCCGAGCAACGCCGCTCGTCCCGACGGCGGCCGCTCCCCCGAGCGGCGGATGGCTCGGTAGACGAGTTCGCGCACTGCCCTTCGATCCTTGGACCCCGCATAGCGGCGCGACTTGAAATAGCCGGAGATGATCGTGTCGGCGGCAGGCCCGGCCTCGCGGGCGGCGGCGATCACCTGGTCCAGTATCTCGATCGCGGCCTGCGCCCGCGCGGCAGGCGTCATCGCGGGTTCCTACCGGGTCGGATAATTGGGAGCTTCGCGGGTGATCGCCACGTCGTGGACATGGCTCTCGCGAAGGCCGGCGCCGGTGATGCGGACGAAGCGCGCACGACGCTGGAGCTCCTCGATCGTGCCCGATCCCGTATAGCCCATTGCGGCTTTCACGCCGCCAACCAGCTGGTGGATCACATCGCGGGCATGACCCTTGTACGGAACCTGGCCCTCGATGCCTTCGGGCACGAGCTTCAGCTGGTCCTTGATGTCCTGCTGGAAATAGCGGTCGGCCGAGCCGCGCGTCATCGCGCCCACCGAGCCCATGCCGCGATAGCTCTTGTAGCTCCGCCCCTGATAGAGGAAGGTCTCGCCCGGCGCCTCTTCGGTCCCTGCAAGAAGCGATCCGACCATCACTGTCGACGCGCCGGCGGCGAGCGCTTTGGCGACATCGCCGCTGGTCCTGAGACCGCCGTCGGCGATCACCGGAACGCCGCTCTTCGCCGCCTCTCCGGCCGAATCCAGGATCGCGGTGAGCTGCGGCACGCCCACTCCCGCGACGACCCGAGTCGTGCAGATCGAGCCCGGGCCGATCCCCACCTTCACCGCATCGGCGCCGGCGCCGATCAGCGCTTTGGTCGCCTCGGCGGTGGCGACATTGCCGGCGACGATCTGGACCGCGTTCGAGCGCTTCTTGATCCGCTCGACGGCCGCCGCGACGTCCCTGTTATGGCCGTGGGCGGTGTCGATCACGATGAGATCGCATTCCGCGTCGATCAACGCCTCCGAGCGCTCGTAGCCCTTGTCGCCCACCGTGGTCGCCGCAGCCACGCGCAGCCGACCCGAACCGTCCTTCGTCGCTTCCGGATAGGTGACGGCCTTTTCGATGTCCTTGACGGTGATGAGGCCGATGCAGCGGCGATTGTCGTCGATAACGAGCAGCTTCTCGATACGCCGCTGGTGCAACTGCCGCCGCGCTTCCTCCTGGCTGACGCCAGGGCCGACGGTGACGAGATTGTCGCTCGTCATCAGTTCCGACACCGGCTGGTTCGGATTGCCAGCGAAGCGAACGTCGCGGTGCGTGAGGATGCCGACGAGCGTCCCGTCTTCCGCGGTGATGGGGATGCCTGAAATCCGGTGGCGCGCCATCAGCTCGAGCGCTTCGGCCAGAGTCTGCTGCGGGCGCATCGTGATCGGGTTCACCACCATGCCGCTCTCGAACCGCTTGACCGCCCGAACCGCTGCAGCCTGTTCTTCAACCGACAGATTGCGGTGAAGCACGCCGATGCCGCCGAGCTGCGCCATCACGATGGCCATGTCGGCTTCGGTGACCGTATCCATCGCCGAGGATATGATCGGGATGTTGAGCCCGATCTCCCGAGTGAGGCGAGTGCGGGTATCGGCCTGGCTCGGCAGCACGCTCGATTCGGCGGGCTTCAGAAGCACGTCGTCGAAGGTGAGACCCAGGCTGATTTCCATCTTGTCCTCGCAGGGAGTCGGTGCCGCTCCATAGGGGCGCCGGGGCGCCGAATCTACACCGGCGACGCCTCGTCCTAACGCCGCGCCTTCCTCAGCAGCGCCCGCGCCTGATCGACGTGCAGGGTCTCGATCATCTTGCCCTCGAACCGTTCCGCTCCGCCGGTCGCGGCGGCGATCAGCCGCTCGGCCGTCTCGATCTCCGCTTCGGACGGGCTGAAGATGCGGTTGGCGATTTCGATCTGGCTCGGGTGGATCAGCGACTTGCCGTCGAACCCGAAAGAGCGGCCCTCCACGCACTGCGCGATGAGGCCTTCTTCATCCTCCAAGCCGTTATAGACGCCGTCAAAGACAGCTACTCGAGCCGCACGGGCGGCAAGCACCGTCACCTGGAGGCTGTGCATCAGCGGCGCCCTTCCCGCTCCGGCCGGAAGCTCGAGATCTGCGGAGAGATCGTTTGTGCCGGCGACGAGGCCAAGCGTGTGCGGCGCGATCGCGGCTGCGTTGAGCACGCCGGACGCAGTCTCGATCATCGCCAGCAGCGGCTTTCCGACCAGCATCGCCCCGTCCTGCACCTGCTGGGGCGTTTCCGCTTTCGGGAGGACGAGCACCTCTGCGCCGCTTGTGCGGAACGCCTCGACATCGTCGGCAAACCACTGCGATGTGGTGGTGTTCATCCGAATCGCCACGGGCTTGCCGAAGCCGCCCGCGACGGCCGCGACAGCCGCGGCGCGGGCGGCGCCTTTGTCCTCCGGCTTCACGGCATCCTCGCAATCGAGGACGATCATGTCGGCATCGAGCCCCCGCGCTTTCTCGATCGCGCGCGGATTGGAAGCGGGGAGGAAAAGCAGCGATCGGCAAAGCTGTAGGGAGGCGACGTCCATGGGTCTGATTCTGCTTGGAGTGCGGCCCGCTTGTCTACATGATATCCGCATCAGGCCTGAGGAGGGGCGACCGCGATGATCGAAGCCATCATGTTCTTTCTGGTCCTGCTGGTCATCATCTTCCTGATGAGCGGCATCAAGATCGTCCGCCAGGGCTATCATTACACGATCGAACATTTCGGCCGCTTCACAGCCGTCGCCCGGCCCGGCTTCAATTTCTACATGCCCTTCTTCTATCGCGTCGGCCGCCGCATCAACATGATGGAACAGGTGCTCGATATTCCCGGCCAGGAGATCATCACCAAGGACAACGCCATGGTCTCGACGGACGGCGTGGTGTTCTTCCAGGTGCTGGATGCCGCCCGGGCGGCTTACGAAGTCTCCGATCTCTACCTTGCGATCATGCAGCTGACGACGACGAACCTCAGGACGGTGATGGGCTCGATGGACCTCGACGAGACCTTGTCGAAGCGCGACGAGATCAATGCGCGCCTGCTGTCGGTGGTGGATCAGGCGACCGAGAGCTGGGGCGTCAAGATCACGCGCGTCGAGATCAAGGACATCCGTCCGCCTGCGGACATCGTCAACGCGATGGGCCGCCAGATGAAGGCCGAGCGCGAGAAGCGCGCCGTGATCCTCGAGGCCGAAGGCAGCCGCGCCTCGGCGATCCTCAGGGCCGAAGGCGAGAAGCAGGGCCAGATCCTCGAGGCCGAGGGGCGCCGCGAAGCCGCCTTCCGCGATGCCGAGGCCCGCGAGCGCGCCGCCGAAGCCGAAGCCAAGGCGACCCAGGTCGTCTCGGACGCGATCGCCGGCGGCAATACGCAGGCCATCAACTATTTCATCGCGCAGAAATATGTCGACGCCGTAAGCCAGTTCGCGACCTCGCCCAACGCCAAGACGATCCTCTTCCCCGTCGAGGCGACGCAGCTCATCGGAACGCTCGGCGGCATCGGCGAGCTTGCCCGCGACGCGCTCGGCGGTCCGGCGGCCAAGGCGCCCGCAGCCGCCCCGCCCGCGCGCCGGCCCGGACCATTTGACGGCCCCGGCCAATGAGCTTCGGCGACCTGGAGCCGCACTGGGTCTGGCTGCTCGTGGCGATGCTGATGGCGGTCGCCGAGCTGATCGTCCCCGGCGTCTTCCTGATCTGGCTGGCGGCAGCGGCAGCGCTGACGGGGCTCGCCGCACTGATCTTCGGCCTTCCGCTCGCCTTCCAGTTCGCGATGTTCGCCTTGCTGTCGATCGCGTCCGTCTATCTCGGCCGCCGCTGGTATACGAACAACCCGGTGGAGAGCAGCGATCCGCTGCTCAACGACCGGGCGGCGCGCCTCGTCGGCAAAAGCGTCCTCGTCGTCGAGCCGGTGGACGAGCATCGCGGCCGGGTCCGCATCGGCGATTCCGAATGGAGCGCCCGCGGCGGCCCGGCAGGCGCCGGCGACCAGGTGCGGATCACCGGCATCGACGGCAATTGCCTGCGCGTCGAGGCCGACCGCTCGCTTCCTCCCGCCTAAGACGGAGTATCCCTTGCCCACCTCTTCTCTTTCCCGCCGCCAGGCCATGGCGACGCTCGCGGCCGGCGCGGCTTTGCCCCTCGTCTCCGGCTGCGCGCGCACGCTCGCCGG
>NZ_DASVUE010000091.1:0-4570 GCF_036387215.1 Allosphingosinicella sp.
CATCCAGCCCTGGTGCGTCTCGCGCCAGCTCTGGTGGGGCCACCAGATCCCGGCCTGGTATGACGACCGGGGCGATGTCTTCGTCGCGGAGACGGAGGAGGAAGCGCGCGCCGAAGCCGGCGACCGCCCGCTCCGCCGCGACCAGGACGTGCTCGACACCTGGTTCTCCTCGGCCCTGTGGCCGTTCGGAACGCTCGGCTGGCCGGAGGAGACGGAGGCGCTGAAGCGCCATTACCCCAACGACGTCCTCATCTCCGGCTTCGATATCATCTTCTTCTGGGATGCCCGCATGGCGATGCAGGGTTTCCAGTTCATGGGCGAGAAGCCCTGGAAGACGCTCTACCTCCACGGCCTCGTCCGCGACGCCAAGGGGCAGAAGATGTCGAAGTCGAAGGGGAACACCGTCGATCCCCTCGGCCTCATCGATCGCTACGGCGCGGATGCGCTCCGCTTCACGCTGGCGGCGATGGAAAGCCAGGGCCGCGACATCAAATTGGATGAAAAGCGCATCGAGGGCTATCGCAACTTCGCGACCAAGCTCTGGAACGCCGCCCGCTTCTGCCAGGCCAATGGCATCGGCGCTTCCAAGGCGATCGAGCCGCCGCTCGCCGAACTGGCAGTCAACCGCTGGATTATCGGCGAGACGGTTCGGACCGTTCAGGCGCTCGACCTCGCGATGGCGGACTTCCGCTTCGATGAAAGCGCCAACACCATCTACCATTTCGTCTGGGCCAGCTTCTGCGACTGGTATCTTGAGCTGATCAAGCCTGTCTCGACCGGAGACGAGAGGGGCCAGATCGACGATGAGACGCGGGAGGTTGCGGGCTGGGTGCTGGACCAGATCCTGGTCATGCTCCACCCGTTCATGCCGTTCATCACGGAAGAGCTCTGGCACGCGCTGGGCGAGCGGCCGTACGACCTCATCGTTGCCAAGTGGCCGATGCCCGACGCACGCGCGTTCGATCCCGAGGCGGGGCCGGAGATCGACTGGCTGATCAGGCTCGTCGGCGGAATCCGCGCCGCCCGGACCGAACTCGGAGTGCCGCCGGGCGCCCGGCTGGCGCTCCACGTCCGCGATGCCGATGCGCGGACCGCGCAGCGGCTCCAGCGCAACGAAGCGGCAGTCCGGCGCCTCGCCCGGATCGAGACGATCGGCGATGGTGAAGCTTCAGGCGGCGCCGCTCAGGTGGTGGTGGACGAAGCCACCTTCGTCCTCCCGCTCGAAGGCGTCATCGATATCGAGGCGGAGCGCACCCGGCTCGGCAAAGCGCTCCAGGCGGCGGAGAAGGAGCGGGATGCGCTCGCCGGACGCCTCAGCAATCCCAGCTTCGTCGAGCGCGCCAAGCCCGAGGCGGTGGAGAAGGCGCGGGCGGACTATGCGGAAAAGGCCTCCGACGCGGAGAAGTACCGGGCGGCGTTGGCGCGGCTTGGGTAATCGAACCATATCGGCAAAAAAGGGCTTTCCTACACCCGCCCGCCTGTGCGAGGGTACCTCATGCACATGCTCTGCTCGATCCACGTCATCCTGCGCGCCACGGTAAAAGGATGATGGTCAGGGTGGCTCCTGGGTGTGAACTTCGTGTCAACTTCCGGCCCGCGGGAGTGGCCTGAACCGCATGGCTCGCGGCGCACCGCCTCGGGGACGGGATCTCACGTCCGGCCCGATCGCGCCGGCGCTACTCGCCTTCGCCATGCCGATGCTCATCTCGAGCATCCTTCAATCGCTGAACGGTTCGATCAACGCCATCTGGGTCGGCCGCTTCCTTGGCGAGAACGCGCTGGCGGCAACATCCAATGCGAACCTGGTGATGTTCCTGCTGATGGCCTTCGTATTCGGCTTCGGGATGGCCTCGACAATCCTCATCGGCCAAGCCTTCGGCCGCAAGGATGTGGACGGTGCGCGGCGCATAATCGGGACAGCGATCGGTGCATTCCTCCTGTTCGTGATCCTGCTCACCGCGGCCGGGTGGGTCTTCGCGCCTGCACTTCTAGAGCTGCTTGGCACTCCGAGCGGCGCCGCTCCGCTGGCGCTTGCCTATCTCCGGGTCATTTTCTTCGCCATGCCGAGCATGCTCGTGATGGTGATGCTGATGATGGCGCTTCGCGGCAGCGGCGATGCGCTGACGCCGCTTTGGTTCATGATTCTCAGCGCGGTGCTGGACAGTGGGCTGAACCCGGTCTTCATCCTCGGGTTCGGCCCCGCGCCCCGGCTCGGCATCGCCGGTTCGGCCACCGCGACGGTCATTGCCAACTACACGGCCCTCATCGGCATGCTCATCTACATCTATGCCCGCGATCTGCCGCTGCGGCTGCGTGGACCGGAGCTCGGCTATCTCAAGCCTGATCCTGCGCTCCTCAAGGTGATCGTGCTGAAGGGCCTGCCGATGGGACTGCAGATGATCGTCATCTCCGCGTCCTCGCTGGCGATGCTGGGGCTCGTCAACCGCGAGGGCGTGGACACGACCGCCGCCTTCGGCGTGGCGATGCAGCTTTGGACCTACGTGCAGATGCCGGCAATGTCGCTCGGCGGCGCGGTGAGCGCGATGGTGGCCCAGAATATCGGCGCCGGAAGATGGGACCGTGTGAGCGCCGTCACGCGCGCCGGCGTCGCCTTCACGCTCCTCATCACGGCCGCGCTCGTTGCCATCCTCATCGTCGCGGACCGGCCGGCGCTCGCCTTGTTCCTCGGCGGCGACAGCCCGGCTCTCCCGATCGCGCGGCACATCCATCTGCTTGCCACCTGGAGCTTCCTCCTGTTCGGCATCACGCTCGTGCTGTTCGGCACCGTGCGGGCAAACGGGGCGGTGATCGGCCCGCTGCTGATCCTGACGATCGGGCTCTTCCCCGTCCGCCTCGGCTTTGCGGCGCTTTTCCATGCCTCGCTCGGAGCGGACGCCCTCTGGCTGAGCTTCCCGGTCGCCTCCGCGGTCAACATGGTGCTCGCGATCGCCTTCTACCTGCACGGCGGCTGGCGAAAGGGCGGGATGGGGGCAGGCGCGCCGATCGGGCTGGACGACTCGATCGAGGAGGCGAACGCTTCCACCGAGCCGGGCGGGCGGCTCAACCCGTCAGGTTAGGCGGGCACCACTACCTCGATCGCCTTGTGGGCGATCTCGACGGTTGCGGGCGTCTTGGCGAGCACCTCGCCGTCGATCGAGATGGGGAGGCGCGGCTTGGTGTCGATCAGCAGCCGCTTGCCGCTGATCTCCTCGCTCACCGCCTGGCGTGCCGGAAGCTTGAAATATTTGGCGAACCAGTCCCAGATCAGCCGCAGCATGGAGCGGCCGACCACGGCCTGGAGGACGATCTCGCCGCTGTCGACCTCGGCGTCCTCGGCAAGCTCGACGCCGCCGTGGAAGCGGCCGTTGAAGATGCGGACTTCGGTCGTCCAGATCGTGCGCTTCTCGCTGCCGTTGTCGACCGATAGCTTGAAGGGGCGGAACCGCATCAGGCACCAGGTCGCCCATATCAAATAGCCGAACACGCCGAGATAACGCTTCAGCTTGTGCGGCACCGTGTTCCCGATCATCGGCGACAGGCCCATCGAGGCCGCGTTCGCGAAATAGTCGCCGTCGATAACGCCGAGATCCACCCGCCGCCGCCTCCCATTGGCGATGACGTCGATCGCCCCGTCGAGGTCGAGGGGGATGCCGAGCGTCCTTGCAAAGCTGTTTGCGGTGCCGAGCGGAAGCAGCGCGAACACGCAGTCGCGGCCCACCACGTCGTCGACGGTGCCGGACAGGGAGCCGTCGCCGCCGCCGACGATCACCATCGGAGCACCGTCGCCCACGGCTCCCCGGACGGTTTCGTTGAGCTTGCTCGGGTCCTTCACCGCATGGGCGGCGATCAGCGTCACTCCGGCCGCCTCGATCTTCTCTCGCGCCTCGCGGAACAGGTCCTGGCCTTTGCGCGAATGCGCATTGACGATCAGGACGGCTTGTTTGGGAACGGGTTTCGTTGCGTGCACGAAATCGAGAACCGTCCTCAGGCCAAACGTATCCACAACTTTTCAGCGTGGAGCGGCCGCGCTAGAGCCGGCGGCGATGAGTTCCGCTTCCTTCCCCGCGATGCGCATGCGCCGCAGCCGCTCTTCGGCCTGGGCGCGCGCGATGGTGGCTGAGACCGTGCTGACGCCGTCGGACCTCATCTGGCCGATCTTCATCACCGGCGGGGAAGGGCAGGAGGAGCCGATCGCCAGCCTCCCCGGCGTGTCGCGCTGGAGCCTCGACCTGATCCCCGATCGGGCGCGGGAAGCGCGGGCGCTCGGCGTCCCGTGCATCGCGCTCTTCCCGAACACGCCGGCGGAGCTCCGGACCGAGGATGCGAGCGAGGCGCTCAACCCGGACAACCTCATCTGCCGCGCGATCAAGGCCGCCAAGGATGCCGCGCCCGAGGTCGGAGTGCTCACGGATGTAGCGCTCGATCCCTATACCTCGCACGGCCATGACGGGGTTACGGATGCGGCCGGATATGTGCTGAACGACGAGACCAGCGCGATTCTGGTCGAGCAGGCGCTGGTGCAGGCGAGGGCCGGCGCGGACATCGTCGCGCCTTCGGACATGATGGACGG
>NZ_DASVUE010000092.1:0-6394 GCF_036387215.1 Allosphingosinicella sp.
CTCCACCCGCTCCTTCAGCAGCGGGATATCCCATTGCTCGGGGTAGGAATTGGGGGGGCAGGCTTCGCCGACGATGGTGTTGACGGTCTCGGCGCGCATGTCTTCGACGACGTCGCCGACGGTGTCTGCGTCCATGATGTCGGCGCGCTGCTCGTAGATGACTTTGCGCTGGTCGTTCATCACATCGTCATATTCCACGACCTGCTTGCGGATATCGTAGTTGCGCGCCTCGACCTTCTTCTGGGCGGTCTCGATCGCCTTCGAGATCCAGGGGCTGACGATCGCCTCGCCATCCTCCAGATTCTTGTTCATGAGGCGCGCGAACATGGTCTGCGGGCCGAAGATGCGCAGCAGATCGTCGTCCAGCGACAGATAGAAGCGGCTGAGACCCGGATCGCCCTGGCGGCCCGAGCGTCCGCGCAGCTGGTTGTCGATGCGCCGGCTCTCGTGCCGCTCGGTGCCGAGCACGAACAGCCCGCCGACCTCGCGGACGCGCTGGCGCTCCTCCTCGATCTCCTGCTTGATCCGCGCTTCGATGGCATCCCGCTCCGGCCCCTCGGCGAGATTGGGATGCTCGTCCTGCATGCGGAATTCGAGATTGCCGCCGAGCTGGATGTCGGTGCCGCGGCCGGCCATGTTGGTGGCGATGGTGACGGCGCCGATCCGCCCCGCCTGAGCCACGATATGCGCTTCCTGCTCGTGATAGCGGGCGTTCAGAACCTCGTGGCGGACGCCCTCCTGCTTCAGATAGTCGGACAGCATCTCGGACTTCTCGATCGAGACGGTGCCGACCAGGACCGGCTGTCCGAGCGCCTGCTTCTCCTTGATCGCCTGGGTGATGGCGGCGAACTTGTCGTTGATGTTCTTGTAGAACTGATCGTCCTCGTCGACCCGCTGCACTGGCAGGTTGGTCGGGATGGTGACGACGTTCATCTTGTAGATGTCGAAGAATTCCGGCGCTTCGGTCGCGGCCGTTCCGGTCATGCCCGAGAGCTTCGGATAGAGGCGGAAATAATTCTGGAAGGTGATCGAGGCGAGCGTCTGGTTCTCGGGCTCGATATTGACGCCCTCCTTGGCCTCGACCGCCTGGTGAAGGCCGTCCGACCAGCGGCGGCCGTCCATCATTCGTCCGGTGAACTCGTCGATGATGACGACCTTGTCGTCCTTCACAATATAATCGATGTCGCGCTTGAAGATCACGTTCGCGCGCAGCGCCTGATTGAGGTGGTGGACCACCTGCGTGTTCTCGAAGTCATAGAGGTTGCCGCCGACCAGCAGGCCGGCCTGCTCCAGCAGCCGCTCCATCTGCTCGGTCCCGTCCTCGGTGAGGACGACCGACTTCTGCTTCTCGTCGACCTCATAATATTCGGCCGGGATCTGCCGGACGATCGCATCGACCGACATGTAGAGCTCGGACTTGTCGTCAGTGGGGCCTGAGATGATCAGCGGGGTACGGGCTTCGTCGATCAGGATCGAATCCACCTCGTCGACGATTGCGAAGTTGAACGGCCGCTGCGTCATCTGCGCGCGGTCGTACTTCATGTTGTCGCGAAGATAGTCGAAGCCGAACTCGTTGTTCGTGCCGTAGGTGATGTCGGAGGCATAGGCCATCCGGCGCTGGTGATCGGTGAGGTTGGGCACGATCACGCCGACGGTGAGCCCGAGGAAGCGGTAGATCTGGCCCATCCACTCGGCGTCGCGGCGGGCGAGATAGTCGTTCACGGTGACGACGTGGACGCCCTTCCCCTCGAGCGCGTTCAGATAGGTGGCGAGCGTCGCGACCAAGGTCTTGCCCTCACCGGTCCGCATCTCGGCGATCGAGCCGCGATGGAGGACGATGCCGCCGATCATCTGCACGTCGTAATGGCGCTGGCCGAGCGTTCGCTTTGCGGCCTCACGGACTGTTGCGAACGCCTCGGGCAGGATCTCGTCCAGGCCTGTGCCGGCGGACAGCCGCTGCCGGAAGATCTGCGTCTGGCCGCGCAGCTCGTCGTCGGTCATCGCCGAAATGGTGTGCTCGAAGCCGTTGATGCGGTCGACGATCTTCTGAAGCGAGCGGACGTAGCGATCGTTCGCCGACCCGAAAATAGCTTTGGCAAATCCGCCGATCATGAAAGGAATCCCGTAATAAGATGGTAAAGCGGCGCGCGGCGAGGCGCGCCTGTTCGAATGTCGATTGGAAGCGGCCGGAACCGCCGGCGGGCTGCCGCTATATCAGGCGGCGCTCGTCGACCGGCGCGGTGTCGCGCGGGGCGATGATCGTCAGCGACGACAGGAAAGCCGGAGCGCTCGGGCTCGAAGCCGGCGCCTGTGCAAGCTGAAGCTTCGCTTCGCTCGCCTTTTCAACGCCGCTTGCGGTGAGCTCGACGGCGGCGGCGGCAGCAACCGAGGCCCTGCCGATCTCGCGCGTCTCCACCGCCCGGTCACCCGAGATCAGCCCGGTAAGGCCAGCGAGCATCGCAGAAAGGAAGAGCAGCAGTTCCAAGCGGATGAGTCCCTCGGGCACCCACGCCGGGCGCCGCCTCAGAGCACATAGTGACTGCCGCCGCTTCCGTCCATAAGCGCGTTGCGAGATTGACGCCGCTCTCACGAGGAGCGTAGCGGCAGCTCATGGACAAGCCGATCACCGGAGGCTGCGCGTGCGGCGCGGTCGCCTACGAACTCGGGAGCCGGCCCTGGGACGCAGGATGGTGCCATTGTCGGACCTGCCAGCTGGTCTCAGGCGCGCCAGCGATGGTGTTTGCAACAGTGCCCGTGCCGGATCTCGTCTTCGCGAGAGGCGAGGACAAGCTCCGGACATTCAAGTCGAGCAGCTTCGGCCACCGCGTCTTCTGCGGCGAATGCGGAACGCCGCTGCTGATGAAGGTTTACCACCAGCCCGAGACCGTGGACCTCACCGTGGCGACCCTGGACGATCCGGACGCCGTCCTGCCCGGCTTCCACATCTTCTACGGCAGCAAGATCGCCTGGTTCGAGCCGGGAGACGATCTTCCCCGGCACGACAAAGTCAGGCCGGATACGCGGGGCCTCGAAGGGACAGACCCGCCGGAATGAAATCCGCTTCTTAGAGCTGGCCCTCGAGCCAGCTCTGAAGCGCGCTCTTCGGGGCCGCGCCGACCTTGGTGGCGGCGGGCTGCCCGTTCTTGAACAGGATCATCGTCGGAATGCCGCGCACGCCGTATTTGGCGGGAGCGTCGGGATTGTCGTCGATGTTGAGCTTGGCAACGGTCACCTTCTCGCCCAGCTCGTTCGAAATCTCCTCGAGCGCCGGAGCGATCATCCGGCACGGCCCGCACCATTCCGCCCAGAAATCGACCAGCACCGGCTTGTCGGCGCTGATCACGTCCTGCTGGAAGGTGTCGTCGGTGACGTTCTTGGTGGCCATTGGAATCTCCTGAATCTCTTCGACACCATGTAGGGAGGGAAAACGCCCGGCTCAACCGTCCGCCAGCGCGGCGGCGCCCGGCATGTGGGGCCTGAGGAGCCCGCGCGGGAGCGGATGCAGGGTGGGCCCGGAAGTGTAGAGAAGCGCCGCCTCGATTTCGCGGCCGGGGAAGATCACCTCAAGCGCGGCCACGTAAGCGGCCATCTGGCGAAGGTGGGCGGAAGGAATCTCCGAAGGCGTCCTCGGAACCGCACGTCCCGTCTTGAAATCGACCAGCCGAACGGCATCGTCCGCCACGAGCAACCGGTCGACGGTTCCGGTGATCACCGAACCGTCCGGCGTCACGGCGGCGATCGGCGCTTCGGCGAGCGCTTCAGGGCTGAAGATGCCGGAATAAGCGGGATCGGAGATGATCCGGCAGGCGTCCTCGATGAGCGAGCGGCGGAGGTCGGCATCCTCGACCCCAGCGGAGCGCTGCAGCCAGAGATCGGCGAGCCGCGCCCGTTCGGCGGCTTCGACGCCTGGGAGACGCTCGAACAGCTGGTGGAGGAGCCTGCCACGCTCGGCCGCAAGCCGCATCTCGGGCGTCGGCGGCGGGTTCGGAACGTCGTCCTCGCCCACCGACGAGGGCGCAAGCGGCCGCGGCGGCCGGGACTCGACCGGCGCCATTTGCCGAAGCCATGCCGGAAGCGCGAGGCTGGAGGCCGCGGCGGGCGCCGGCGGGCGCACCGCGACTTCCGCCTCGCCCAGCCGCATGGCGCGGCCCCAGAGCGGGTCATCCGCCCATTCGGGCCCGAGCCCGGAAAGGGAGCGCTCGACGGCGCTGTACCAGCTCTCCTGCGCCGGCCCCTTCCTGTCGGCAGGGCCCAGCGCGCCGCCCACGTAGAGCCGCTCCTCGGCGCGGGTCATGGCGACGTAGAGGAGGCGCCAATGCTCCTCCCGGTCCAGCCGGTCCTGCGCCTCCAGCTGCGACTTCAACGGCTCGGCAAGCTCGTCCTTCCGCGGCCGGAAGACGGGGATTGCGGGCCCGCCTTCGCCCAGATCGAAATCGGCGGAGGAGCCGCGCGCGCGGTTCGGGTCCACGCAGGCATCGGCGAGGATCACCACCGGCGACTGCAGCCCCTTGGAGCCATGCACGGTCATCACCCGCACCGCATCGAGCGGCGCGGACGGATCGCGGACGATCTCGACGTCGCCGCGTGCGAACCAGTCGAGGAAGCGCTGGAGCGAGGGCGCCGTGGTGGTCTCGAATTCGAGCGCGCTTGCAAGCAGCTCCTCGATCGGATCGCGCGCTTCCGCCCCAAGCCGATGGAGCAGCCTGGCTCGTCCGCCCATTGGACCGGAGAGCAAAGCTTCGAAGAATTGATGCGGAGTCGCGTAATCGGCCATGGCGAGGATCGACTGCAGCCGTTCGACGCTATCCGGCCTTTGGGCGCTGGTCCGCACCTGAGGCCAGAGCGCCCCCTCCCGCTTGTGAGCGACGGCATAGAGTTCGTCCTGCGACCAGCCCAGGAGGGGCGAGACGAGGAGGCTTGCAAGGTTGAGGTCGTCGAGCGGCTGGACCGCGAACCGGGCGGCGGCAAGCAGGTCCTGCACCGCGAGGGGGGCGGAGAGGAGCAGCCGGTCGACACCCGCCACCGGCACGCCCTCGGCGTGGAGCCGGGCGACCAGCAGCGAGGCGAGATCGCCGCGGCGGCGGACGAGGATCAATATGTCCTCGGGCCGGAGCGGCCTCCCCTTCCCCTCCACCTGGAACGGGTGTTCAAGCCACAGCCGGATCTGACGCGCGAGCTTGCCCGCGTAGCGCCGGGTCGCATCGCTGACCCAGCCTTCCTCGCCGGCTTCGTCCTCGGCGAGCGCCAGCTCCTCCGAATAAGGCTGCCAGAGGGTGACCGAGCCTGCGCGGCTTGAGTGGTGGCTTTCGTGCGGGTTGGGCCGGCGAGGCAGGCCGAGCGCCTCGAAGCCGAGATCGCCGATCACCCGATCGACCAATTGCAGGACGGGGGGCGCCGAGCGGAAGCTCCGGTCCATCGACAGATCCAGGAAGTCCTGACCGACGCTCCTCGCCTCGCGATCGAACCAGGCGCGGGCGACGTCGAAGCTCCCCGGCTGCGTTCCCTGGAAGCCGAAGATCGCCTGCTTGTAATCGCCGACGGTGAAGATCGTCCGGTGCCGCTGCGAAGCGCCCTCGCCCGCGAAATATTCCGAGGCGAGCGCCCGGACGATGTTCCACTGGCGCTCGTTCGTGTCCTGCGCCTCGTCGACCAGGATATGGTCCGTGGACTGGTCAAGCTTGTAGCGCACCCATTCGCCCATTCTGGGCGTCAGGAGCAGCTCCTCCGCCCAGCGGATCAGGTCGTTGAAATCCACCGCCCCCTGCGCGCGCTTCGCTTCCGCATAAGCGGCGGCGAACGCCTGGCCGGCGCGAAGGCCGGCCGAGAGCTGCCCGACCAGCTGCGCGACCTTCCGCATCGAGATGAGCCGGGCGCAGCATTCGAAGGCGGCGGTGGCGAGGCGGACATAATCCTCGTCCTGCGGCGCCTGCCCCTTGCCGAAGCTTCTGATCTCCCCGTCCGCCTTCGCCCAGACGAGGTGGAGCCGGTCCACCATGCCCGCCCGCTCCTGCGGCGAGGCCGCGGCCCATTGTTCGCAAAGGCTCGCCCGCTCGAGCCCGCTCTTCGTCCCCCAGCCGCCGTTGAGGAGGCCGATCTGCCGAAGCCCGGCAAGGTCGAAGACATCGTCGCAGCATTCGGCCGCGATCGCCTCGTCAATGTTACCGAGCGGGATCCCGAAGGCGCGGCGGAGGCGGGCCTCGATGCTCTCGCGCGTGCCGAGCGCCTCCATTGCGGCGGGAGCGCGCGCGCAGCACATCAGGAAGCTTTCCGCGCCGCCCTCCCCCATGCGGTGGCTGAGCGCCTGGAGATCGCGGATCAGCGGCAGGTCCCCCGCGGCTTCCGAGCGCACCAGCAGGTCCGCAAGCGCCTGGCGGGCCAGCAGCTGCTCTTCCCG
>NZ_DASVUE010000093.1:0-23686 GCF_036387215.1 Allosphingosinicella sp.
CGTCCTGGAGGTGGAGCGGATCGACGGCATCGACCTCATCGTCAAGGCGACGAGCAAATCGGCCCGTATCCCAACCTATATGGGCGCCCGGCTCGCGATCACGACCCATCTCGCCGACCGCGTCCGGGCTTTCCTCCACGACCGCGACCAATGGCCGCGCTTCCCCGATCCGGTGCAGGATTGGCTCCGGATCCAGGACTATCGCTCCGCCCTCCCCGCCCCTGATCAGCTGCTCGTCGAAACGTTTCCGCACGAGGGCGTGAATTACATGGCCGCGTACAGCTTCGAAGGCTGGAACGCGAACCAGTCGCTGGGAATGCTGATCACGCGGCGGATGGAGACCGCAGGGCTGAAGCCATTGGGCTTTGTCGCCAACGATTATGCCCTCGCCTGCTATGGTCTTGAGCCGATCATGGATCCCGCTTCGCTCTTCTCGGCGGACATCCTCGAAAAGGAGTTCGTCGACTGGGTGGAGGGCTCGCACCTCCTGAAGCGTGCGTTCCGGGAAGTTGCAGTGATCGGCGGCCTCGTCGATCGTCATCATCCCGGCAAGCGCAAGACGGGAAAGCAGGTCACTTTCTCGACCGACCTCATCTACGACGTGCTGCGCCGCTACGAGCCCGATCACCTGCTGCTGAAGGCCGCGTGGGCCGACGCCCGCGAGAAAATGACAGATGTCGGGCGCCTCGCCCGCCTGCTGGACCGCGCGCAGGAGACGATGCTCCATGTCGAACTCGACCGGGTGTCGCCGATGGCGGTCCCGGTCCTCACGATCATCGGCCGCGAGCGGATGGCGATGGGAACCGCCGACGATCAGCTGCTGATCGAGGCGGAAAGCCTCGCCGACATCGCGATGCGGATCGACTAGGGCGCGACGGCCTGGACGCCGCGGCTGGGCCGCATGCCGAACCGCCGCTCCAGAAGGTGCGTGAACGGCCTCTCGGCAAGGCGATAGAAGAGCAGGGCCGCGGCGATGGAGATCGCCACCTCCAGTGCGACCCCTAACCAAGGGAGCTCGAATCCAAGCCGGCGCCAAAGGATCGCAGCGGCATGGATGGTGAAGGTGTGCGACAGGTAAATCGTATAAGACGCATCGCCACCCGCCTGGAGCGCCCTCCGGATCGGCCCGGGGCACTCCGGCTCGGGCCGGAGGATCAGGCTGGCGCAGACGAGGATGGCGGGAACGCCGAAGAACAGGAACCGCCCCTCCGGCAGCCCGACTTGCCGCAGCACGAGGAAAGCCGCGACTGCGCAGGCCGCGCAAAGCAATGAACCCCACAGGGGCAGCCGCACGCCCCTCAGATAGAGGAGGGCGATGCCGATGCCGCCGAGGAACTCGAGGATGATCGGGGCCGACAGGAAGTAGAGTGCGAACCAGTCCTTCGGAACCAACGGATGCAGGAGGACGAGCGCGGCAAATCCCGCGGCCAGCAGGGCGAGACCTCGTCGGAACAGCAGGCAGGCCGCGAAAGCGAGGTAGAAGAAGGCCTCGTAGTTTAGCGTCCACCCCTGCGAGAGGATCGGATTAAGCTCGCCGTCGCCGCGCGGCCACGGGATGAAGCCGTAGGACGTCAGGATCTGGGCGGGCTGAAGGGTGGCGTTCCGCACCTCCGCGCTTGCGAGCAGCGCCGCGGCGATCATCAGCGTGGTGAAGAACCAGTAGGGCGGCACGATGCGGACGGCCCTGCGCAGAAGGAAGGTACCGGCCACTCCCGGTTTTCCGAACTGCCCGTGCGTGAGCCGCGCCATGATGAAGCCGCTGATCACGAAGAAGATGTCGACCCCCGCCGACCAGGGGAACAGCCAGAAGACCGAGGTTGTCGGGATCAGCAGATAGGCCGAGTGACGCAAGAGCACGCTGAAGGCCGCGAAGAAGCGCAGGACCTGGACGTTCGAGATCACCTGCCGCTGCACCCTTGCAGCTGTGCCGTTGCCGCTCATCCCGTCAAGGCCAATGTCGCCCGGGGGTGCGCAGCTGGAGGCACTCCGGGGCAAGAGGCGCGTTGGGCGGCCATGACTGACGAGAAAATGCCGAAGCCGCCCGGAGAGGCGCACCTCCGAACGATCGCAATGCCGCGGGATGCCAATCCGTCCGGCGACATATTCGGCGGGTGGACCCTGTCCCAGATGGACCTCGCCGGAGCGACGATGGCTGCCGAGCGCGCCGGGGGCCGCGTCGCAACGGTCGCGATCGATGCGATGAAGTTCCTCCACCCGATCTCGGTCGGCGACGAGGTGAGCTGCTTCTGCTTCACCGAGGACGAGGGCAAGGCCTCGATCCAGGTGAAGATCGAGACCTGGACCCGCTCGCGCGGGGGCAAGGACCCGGAGAAGGTGACGGAGGGCGTCTTCACCTATGTGGCGCTGGACGAGAACGGCAAGCCGCGCCCGCTCGATTCCGGAGAGCAGGAATGAGCGCCGCCGCTACTTGATCGCCGCCATCTCGTAGAGAAAGTCGACATAGCCCATCGTCGCGCCGTCAATGCCGGCGACGGCCGGGCCGAGACTCTCGATCACATAATATTCGTTGGGCGCATGGGCGCCCGCGCCGGTGCCGAAGCCGAACTGCCCGGCAGGGAGGCCGAGCGGCGGGCCGGTGAAGACGTAGCCCGGCCATGATCCCGCGTTGCGCGGCGTCAGCGCGTAGGGGATGCCGGCGCGTGTGAAGACCGCCTGCTGGGAGCGGATGATGCGGCTGTCCTCCGCCGTCTCGGTGGGGTCGTAGCCGCCGCTCACATTCACTTCGATATCTCCGAAGCCGCGGCTTGCAAGATGCGCCCTGAGCTTCGCCAGGCAGTCCTCCACCGTCATGTTCGGCACCAGCCTCAGATCGAGCTTCGCCACCGCCCGCGCAGGAAGCACGGTCTTGCCGCCGGGGCCGGTATAGCCGGCGACCAGCCCCTCGATATTGACCGTCGGCTGCGAGACCAGCCGCTCCAGCGCCTCCTGCCAGGGGAGGTCGCCTATCCAGCGCTGGACGCCAAGGGACCGCTTCGCGTCCGCTTCGTTCCGGTTGCGCGCGCTTTCGGCCACCAGCGCCCGCTCGCGCGCCGTCAGCGGACGGACCTTCTCGAACCAGCCGGGGATCGCCGGCGTGTTGCCGTCCGCCTCCACGAGCGTGTTGAGCGCCTGGACGAGGTGCCAGACCGGGCTGTCGACCTGCGCCTTGAGGCTCGAATGCACGTCCTTTGCCGGCCCGCGGCCCCATTTCTCGCCGCTCGACACGAGCTCCAGCTCGATGACCCCCTTGGCGCCGAGCGAAATGCTCGCGCTGCCGTTCGGCCCCTGCCCCGCCGACGGCATGAAGATGCCCTGGCATTTCTTGAGCGCCGCAAGCACGTCCGGCCGCCGGACGATCTCGGGGAAGTGTGGGGATCCGATCTCCTCCTCGCCCTCGGCGACCAGGACGAGGTTCACCGGCGGCTTCTTGCCGGCCGCCCGAAGCGCGTGAAGCGCTGCGAGGAAGGCTGTCTGCGGCCCCTTCTGGTTCACGGCGCCACGGCCCACGATCACCTTGCCTGTGCCGGGGCGATCGACCAGCCGCCCCTCGAGCGGCGGGTGCGACCATTCGGCGGGATCGAACTGCTTCACGTCATACATGAAATAGAGGCCGACCCAGCGCTTCGCCCCGGCATCGAGCGTCGCGAACACGCCCGGCACACCCTTCGTGGGCACCTTCTGCACCTTCTGGAAGCCGGCATCGCGGGCGAGACGGGCCATGTAATCGGCGCCGCCCTCAACGTTCAGCTGCTCGGCCGCGATGGTGGGGTGTGCGATCCAGTCCTGGAGCCGCCGGACCGTGTCGTCATGCCCGGCCGCCACGGCGGCGCGCACCGTCGCCATGTCGTCCCCGGCGGCACGCGCAAGAGCGGAGGACAGGAATGCGGCGCCGGCCGCTGCGCCGCCGAGGAACCTGCGGCGATCGGTGGAGTGGGATGTCATGGGAATGCGCGATTTCCTGCTGCGTTACAGGTGGACACTTAGGGGCGAAAGGAGAATAGCGTCCAGCTTCATGCGCTATTTCCTCGACACGGAATTCAACGGCTTCGGCGGCGAGCTGATCAGCGTCGCGCTGGTTCCCGAGCATGGCGATCAGGAATTCTACGCCTTGCTGCCGCTCCCCGAGCCGCTCCATCCCTGGGTGGAGCGCCATGTCGTCCCGTACCTCAACTCGGTCCCGCCGGGATTGAGCTCGGGGCCGATGCCGCGGCGGCAGGCGGCGTCCGAAGTCGCGGCCTATCTCGCGCACGACCATGATCCGCTGATCGTCGCCGACTGGCCTGAGGACATCGCCCATTTCTGCTCGCTTCTGGTCACGGATGCGGGAGACATGGCGCCGGTCGGCAACCTCAAGTTCGAATTCGTGAGCAGCCCCGGCTTCAGCACCGCGGCCGTCAGCAGGGTTCCTCACAACGCGCTTCACGACGCTCGCGCGCTGAGGGAGTTCGTGCTCCGCTGGCAGGGCTAGCCGAGCGTCCAGTCGAGGAACAGCATCAGCACGAGCCCGCCCATGAGGGCCGTCGTCGCCGAATTCTGCTGCCCTTCCCGGTGCGTTTCGGGAATGATCTCGGAGCTCACCACCCAGATCATCGCTCCCGCCGCGAAGCCGAGGCCCCAAGGGAGCAGGATCGAGGAATAGGTGACCGCGGCGATGCCGAGGAAACCGCCGACCGGCTCCACCAGCCCCGTCGCAAGCGCCGCCAGGAACGAGAAGCCCCGGCTGTAGCCGACGGAGGCGAGCGAGACCGCGACCGCGAGGCCCTCCGGCACGTTCTGGAGGCCGATCCCGACCGCGGTCGCGGTGCCGTTCGTCATGTTGCCGCCGCCGAAGCTGACCCCCACGGCGAGCCCTTCCGGGAAGTTATGGAGCGTGATCGCGATCACGAACAGCCAGATGCGCTGCATTTGCGACGTTACCGCGCCCTGATTGGGTCCGATGATGAAATGTTCGTGCGGCGCGTGCTGATTGATGAGCTGGAGCGTGACCGCTCCGAGCAGAATCGCTCCGCCGACGATCCCCGCCGCCATCACCGCATTGCCGCCCCGCTGCGCAACCGCCTCCAAACCGGGCAGAATCAGGGAGAAGAACGACGCCGCCAGCATGACTCCGGCTGCGAATCCGAGGAAGCCACTCTGCAACCGCTGCGAAATCCTCCTCACCGCCAACACCGGGAGCGCACCGGCGGCGGTCGCCAGACCGGCCGCAGCGCTTGCCCCCGTCGCCGTGCCGATCAGGCTCCAGTCCATCAAGTCTCGACCGTCTCGCAGGTCGTTTGCTTTTCCAGCTCCGCATTGAGTTCGCCGCCCATGAGGAGGATGTAGGCGGTTAAATAGAGCCACGTCAAAAAGACGACCACCGCGCCGAGCGAGCCGTAGGTGGCGTTGTAGCTGCCGAAGTTCGAAACGTAGAAGCCGAACCCGACCGTCGCGGCCACCCACAGCAGAGTTGCGGCGATCGATCCCGGCGACAGCCACTGCCATTTCGCCTTCGGCCGGTTGGGCGCGTAGCGGTAGATGAGCGCCACGAGGGTCGCGATCGCCGCGGCGGCTGCGATCCAGAAGCCGATCTTCAGCACGACGTGGACGGCGGGGGACGAGAAAGGCAGCAGATCCTCGACATAGCCGATCACGGAGATGCCGATGATTGCCACCAGCATGGCCAGCAAGGCGCCGATCGTCAGGGCGACTGCAATCAAGGTCGTCCTGATGAAGCCGCGGCCCTCCTCGACATTGTAGACGACGTTGAGCGCGGTGACGATCGCGCTCGAGCCGCGCATTGCGCCGTAGATCGAGAGCAGGAGGGCAACGAGCAGCCCGAGCCCCTTCTTGCCGGCCGCGGTCTGGCTCACCGTCAGCAGCTGCTCGCCGATGATCTTGGCCGCGTCCGCCGGCATCATCGCCGTCATCGCCTGCATGTGCTGGACGACGGAGGAGGGCTCGGCCACCAGCCCGTAGACCAGCACCAGCGCCCCGAGCAGCGGCACGAAAGCGAGAAAGGCATAAAATGCAACGCCCGCCGCGATGATGCCGACATTGTCCCTGTCGGACTCCTTGTAGGTACGGATAAGGACCTGTTTCCATCCCTGAGCGGGAATGTCGCCCGGACCCTTTGCCGGCGCGCGCGCGCCGATCGCTGCATCGTTCATGGAAGCTCCCGCCTATTTCGCGCTCAAAGGCGTTGGGAGCCGAAGAGTTCCGCCGCCGCTTGCCTAAGCCGCCAACGGCTTCCATGCTGCGCGAAACAGGAGGGAAAATGAGATTGGCCCACATCCCGGCGCTCGCGCTCGCGCTTGCGGTTCCCGCCGCCGCGCAGAATTCGGTCTCGCAGACCGACCGGCTGCTCCACGAGCGGATCCTCACCCTCGACACCCATCTCGACACCCCGGTGCTGTTCGAGCGGCCCGGCTGGAAGTTCGACGAGTGGCACGATGTGGATTGGGACAACAGCCAGGTTGACATCCCGCGCATGCAGCTGGGCGGTCTCGATGGCGGCTTCTTCGTCATCTACACCGCGCAGGGACCACTGACGCCCGAGGGCTTCGCGAAGGCGCGCGAGGGTGCGCTGCTGCGCGCCGCGGCGATCCAGCGCGTGGTCGCAGCCAATAGCGACAAGATCGGCTTCGCCTATACCGCCGACGACGCGTTGCGGCTGCACCGCGAGGGCAAGAGGATCGCGTTCCAGTCGATCGAGAACAGCTATCCGCTCGGCACCGACGTCTCGCTGCTTTCGACCTTCTACCGCCTCGGCGTCCGGATGGCGGGGCCGGTGCATAACGGCAGCAACCAGTTCGCCGACAGCGCGCGTGGCGATCCGATCCACCGGGGCCTCAGCCCGCTTGGGCGGGAATGGGTCGCGGAGATGAACCGCCTTGGGATGGTGATCGACGGAAGCCACAGCTCGGATACGGCCATCGAGCAGATGATCCAGCTTTCGAAGACTCCGATCATCCTTTCGCACCACGGGCCGGATGCGATGTTCGATCATCCGCGGAACATCCCCGACGACCTCATGCGCAAGCTCGCGAAATCGGGCGGCGTCATGCAGATGAACACGCTGTTCCTGGTGCCGACGCAGTCGGTGCCCGCCCGCGACGAGATCGAGAAGAGGCAGGAGCAATGGGAGACGCTGAACGCCGACCAGCGCCGCCGGCTGATCGCCGACAAGGCGGCACTCGACGCTCAGAGCCCGAGGGCGCTTGCCAATCTCGACCTGTTCATGCGCAGCCTGTTCCACGCCGTGAAAGTGATGGGGATCGATCATGTCGGCATCGGCGCCGATTGGGACGGCGGCGGCGGCCTTACGGACATGAAGGACATTTCGGGCCTTCCGATGATCACCGCCCGGCTTCGGCAGGCGGGCTATAGCGAAGCGGACATCGAGAAGATCTGGAGCGGCAACACCTTGCGGCTCCTGCGCCAGGCGGAACGGCAGGCGGCGGGGAAGCGCTGAGTAAATAATGGCCGGAAAGGCACTCGACACCGAGCGGCTGCAGCAGCTTTTCGATCAGGCGCCGGGCTTCATGGCGCTGTCGAAGGGGCCGGACCACGTCTTCGAAATGGTGAACCCGTCATACCTGCGGCTGGTGGGCGAACGGGACCTGATCGGGCGGACGGCGCGCGAGGCGTTTCCGGAGCTTGAGGGTCAGCAATTCTTCAGCCTGCTCGACCACGTCTACCAGACCGGAAAGGCTGTTACGGGACGAGCGCGGCCGCTGCGGCTCCGGCGCCATGCCGGGGCGGAGCCCGAGGAACGGCTGCTCGACTTCGTTTTCCAGCCGATCACGGATGCGAAGGGCAAGGTGACCGGCATCTTCGCCCAGGGCAGCGACGTCACCGAGCTTCATCAAGCCGAACTCGCGCTTCGCGAGAGCGAGGAACGGTTCCGGCTGATCGCCGATTCCGCGCCGGTGCCGATGTGGGTGACGCGGCTCGACAGGAAGCGCAGCTTCGTCAACCGCGCCTATGTCGAATTTCTGGGCATCACCTACGAGGAAGCGGTCGATTTCGACTGGAGGAGCATCATCCACCCGGATGACGCCGATCGCATCGTCAGCGAATCGATCGCCGGCGAGGCGACCCTGAAGCCGTTCGTGCTCGAAGGCCGCTACCGCGCCGGGGACGGCGAATGGCACTGGATCCGGTCGGAATCGCAGCCACGCTGGGGACCCGGCGGCGAGCATATCGGCTTCATCGGCGTCGCCCATGACATCACGGCGTCCAAGGAAGCCGAGCGCAAGCTGCGCGAGATGAACGACACGCTCGAACGGCGGGTGGCGGAGCGGACCGCGGACCTTACCGCAGCCCTCGACCGGCTCCAGGCGGAGGTGAGCGATCGGCTCCGCGCCGAGGAAGCGCTTCGGCAGGCGCAGAAGATGGAGGCGGTCGGGCAGCTCACCGGCGGCATCGCGCACGATTTCAACAATCTGCTGACGCCGATCATGGGCGGCCTTGAGATCATCGCCTCCCGCGCAACCGACGAACGGATGAAGCGGATCGCAGAGACCGCGCTCGAATCCGCCCGCCGCGGCGCGAAACTCACTGGGCAGCTGCTCGCTTTTTCGCGGATCCAGCGGATCAGCATGGCCCCGGTCGCCGTGAACGAAGTCATCGCCAATATGCAGGAGCTCCTCCGGCATACGATCGGCAGGAATGTCGCCATCGAGACACGGCTGGACCCGGAGGTGCGGCACGGCATGTGCGATCCGAACCAGCTCGAGAACGCGATCCTGAACCTCGCCATCAACGGCCGAGATGCGATGCCGGAGGGCGGCACCCTGACCATCTCGACGGGGCGGATGTCCGTCTCCTCCGATGCCGAGCTGGAGCCGGGAGACTATATCTGCGTCTCCGTCGCCGACACGGGCGAGGGAATGCCGCCGGACGTCATCGCCCGCGCCATCGAGCCGTTCTTCTCCACCAAGCCGCTTGGCAAGGGCACAGGTCTCGGCCTGGCCCAGGTCTATGGGATTGCCCGCCAGTCTGGCGGCACCATCCGCATCGAAAGCGAGCTGGGCACCGGGACCGTCGTGCGCCTGCTGATGCCCGCCGCCGCCGCACCCGAAGCCGCCGAGCGCCAGGAGAAACCCGAGAACGGGCCGTCCGTTACAGTAGCGGCATCCCGCGGAGCGAAGGTGCTCGTCATCGACGACGACACCGACGTTCGCGCATTCCTGGCGGATTCGCTCCAGAGCCTGGGCTATGGCGCGACAGAGGCCGAGGACGGCGAGAGCGGGCTAGCGGAGCTTGAACGCGGCCCTCCTGACCTCGTCCTCCTCGACTATGCGATGCCGGGAATGAACGGCGCCGAGGTCGCGCGCGCGGCGCGGAAGCTGCGGCCGGACCTGCCGATCGTGTTCGTCACCGGCTATGCGGAGACGGACCAGCTGGAGGCGGCGCTGGGACCGGACGTTCCGGTGCTTCGGAAGCCCTTCACGCTGGCCCAGCTCGCAGCCGCCGTGGAAGAGCAGATCGCTGCTCGAAAAGCTCACGAAACCACCTCTTGAAGCCCGGAAAATCGATTCCTAGATCTCCGCCGTCGGAAGACTTTTTGGCAGTTTCCGGCCAGTTTTGAGGGGCGCATCGCCCGATCCGCCCCTTCGAAGATGTTGCTTCATAAGGAGGACATGGATCATGAGGACCGCATTCGATTTTTCGCCTTATCGCCGTTCGACCGTCGGCTTCGACCGGCTGTTCGATTTCCTTGAAAACGCCAGCCGCGCGGAACAGGATAATTACCCGCCCTTCGACATCGAGAAGGTGAGCGACGACAGCTACCGCATCACGCTGGCGGTCGCCGGGTTCAGGCAGAACGAGATCGACATCACTGCGCGCCAGAACCTGCTGGTGATCACCGGCCGGAAGGCTGAGAACCGGAACAAGGACGGCAACTTCCTGCACGTCGGCATCGCCACCCGCGCGTTCGAGCGGCGCTTCGAGCTCGCCGACTTCGTCCGGGTCGAGAATGCCGAGCTTCGCGACGGCCTGCTCTCGATCGAGCTCGTCCGCGAAATCCCGGAGGCCATGAAGCCCCGCAAGATCGAGATCAACGGCGGCTCCAGCCAGACGATCGACGCTTCGAACGACCGGCAGGAGCAGATCGAGACCCGCGAAAGCGAAGCCGCCTAAGCGAGGCTCCCGCTTCTTTCGAACCGGCGCCGGGACCTTCCGGCGCCGGTTTTTTCATGTTCGCAGATTGGTCGCGGCGGATCGCACTTTTGTCGAACGCTTCATGCCGAGGATTCATCTCTCGTTTAGGCGCACTGGAGCAGACCGGAACACGGCCCGCACAAGAAGAGCCACAGGGACGAAGACGATGATGAACCTCAAGAAGAAGCTGCAGAACCCGATCTTGCTGGTCACGCAGGGCTTCGTCGCGGGCGCCATCCTCTTCTACGCGACGACGCCGCCCGAAGCGGCACCCGCACAGCCGCAGCAATCCGGCTATCAGGCGCTCGAGAAAATCGTCGAGGCCTGAGACGCCGCCGCTTGAACCGGCTTTCGCCCCCCAGTAGCAGGGGCAGATGGTTCGCTTTTCGTTCGCAGGACATGAGCTGATGGCGCTGGCGCAGGGGGCGCTTTACTGGCCCTCCCGCCACGCGTTGCTGGTCGCCGATCTGCACCTCGAAAAGGCAAGCTGGTTCGCAAGGCTGGGGCAAATGCTTCCGCCCTACGATTCGATCGCGACGCTGAGCGATCTTACGGCTCTGGCCGCGGCGACTCAGCCATCGGAAATCTGGTGTCTCGGCGACAGCTTCCACGACCGGCACGGCTGCGACCGGCTGCCGGCGCGGGCGCGCGAAATGCTAAGCGCGCTCACCGCCAGGACACGCTGGACCTGGATCACGGGAAACCACGATCCTGGCTTCGCCGACCATTGCGGCGGCGAGATCGTAGAGGAGGCGGAGGTGGACGGACTGATCCTTCGCCACGAAGCGGATCCCGCCGAGGCCCGGCCGGAGCTTTCCGGGCATTTCCACCCGAAGCTGAGGATCACGCACCGTGGCCGGAAGCTCTCCCGACGCTGCTTCGTCGCGACCGAGCGGAAGCTCATTCTGCCGGCCTTCGGAGCGCTGACGGGCGGGCTCGACGCGACGCATCCGGAAATCGTCCGCGCCGTCGGCGCCGATGCTCAGGCGCAGGCACTGGTGCCGGTGGCGGACCGGCTGCTCCGCTTTCCGCTCGCGGCCTGACGGCTCAGGCCGGGCGGAAGTTCATCGCCAGGCCGTTCATGCAGTAGCGAAGGCCGGTCGGCTTCGGGCCATCGTCGAACACGTGCCCCAGATGGCCGCCGCAGCGGCGGCAATGCACTTCGGTACGGGTGAAGAAGAGACTGTTGTCCTTGCGGGTGCCGATCGCGTTGGGGAGCGGCTTCCAGAAGCTCGGCCAGCCGGTGCCGCTCTCGAACTTGGTCGCGGACGAATAGAGCGGCAGCCCGCAGCCGGCGCAGACATAGGTGCCCTTCCGCTTCTCCTTGTTGAGGGGGCTGGAGCCGGAGCGTTCGGTATTCTCCTGCCGCAGCACCGCATAGCGCTCGGGCGGGAGGCGCTTCTTCCACTCGGCTTCCGAGAGCTTCACCTCGAAATTCGCCGCCCGGGCCTCCGAGCCGCGCGTCGACCCGAACAAGGCGATGCCGCCGATCAGCGAAGCGCCGCCGGCGCCCAGCAAGGTGCGTCTGTCGATCATCAAATCCTCCGTGCGCCACGTGTGGAGGAGATACGCTGAACCGGCTGTGAAGATGCACCCGCAACCAAGCCCGCTCGGTGCCGTTCTCCTCGCGCAAGGAGAGGCGCATGGACGAAACGCTCATGACGGGGATCCGCTGGGTCACGCGCGCAGTGGAGGTGACCGGCATCGCCATCATCGTCATAGGCGCGATCGCTGCGTTGCTCGTCTTCCTCCTGAAGCTGATGAACAACCAGCCGAAGGAGCAGATCGTCGGCGATTTCCGCTCCAGCCTGGGGCGGGCGATCCTGCTCGGGCTCGAGTTCCTCGTCGCCGCCGACATCGTCAACACGGTGGCTATCGAGCCGACCCTGGACAGCCTTGCGGTGCTTGCCGGTATCGTGCTGATCCGCACCTTCCTGAGCTTCTCGCTGGAAGTTGAGATCGAGGGGCACTGGCCCTGGCAGCGATCCCGATACGCTAGGAGGGAAGCACCGCCGGGATGAGGCCGCGGACCGCATTGCCGATGTAGAAGCCCGAAACGAGATCGGCGGCGACGAGATCGCCTTCCACCGCTTCCCCGCTCGCGATCAGCCGCTCGCGCAGGATGCCGGGGAGCAACCCGCGCCCGAGCGGCGGCGTCACGAGCACGCCTCCCCTCCGCACGAAGACGTGGGTGAAGCTTCCTTCGGTGATGAAGCCCGCTTCATCCTCGAAGACCACCTCGAACGCGCCCGCCGCCGCGCGCGCCTCATCATAGAAGGCGCGGTCGCTGGTCTTGTGGTTGAGGCGGAAGTCGTCAGCGGAGACGGGAAGCGGCGCCAGCGCCGTCTTCACTGCGCCTGAAGGCGGCTTCGGCAGCGCCCGCACCTCGATCGCGACGGCGCCTGTCCCGGACAGCAGCAACCGCAGCTTCTTCGGCTCGCGGAGGCGAAAGGTCGCCGCCTGAAGCTCGTTCCGCGCACCGTGGCGGTCGAAGACGAAGCCGAGCGCATCGGCGCTGCGCTTCATGCGGGCGAGATGCCGCTCGATGTCGACCACGCCCTCGTGGGGATCGAAGCGCATGGTCTCGATCAGATCGAAGCTTCGGTCCGGATCGCTCACAAACGCTCCCTTCGCCAAACATTCGCGCCATTCCTCGCCGGCGCGGCTGTCGGCCACTATCCCCGAGCCGAGGCCCATCAGCGCCCGGCTCCCGCCCGCTTCCAACGTCAGGGTGCGGATTGCAACATTGAAAGCGGCATCACCATCGGGCGTGAGCCGGCCGATCGATCCGGTATAGGCGCCGCGCGGGCCCGCCTCGAGAGCGTGTATCACCTGCATGGCGCGGATCTTCGGAGCCCCCGTCACCGAACCGCAGGGGAAGATCGCCTGGAGTACGTCGATAGCATCGAGCCCCTCCTCCAGCTCAGACACCACCGTGGATGTCATCTGGTGGACTGTCGGGTAAGTCTCGACTTCGAACAGCGCCGGGACCTTCACAGTCCCCGGCTTCGATACGCGCGACAGATCGTTGCGGAGGAGGTCGACGATCATCAGATTCTCGGCGCGCTGCTTCGGGTCCTGCCGAAGCGCCTCGACGGTCGCCATATCGTCCCCGGTGCGAGCGGCAGTACCTTTCATGGGGCGCGTCGTGAGCCTGCCCTGCTCGAGCGTGAAGAAGAGCTCGGGCGAGCAGGAGAGCAGCCAGTGCGCGCCGGTGAAGACGACGCCGCCGTGCGCTGCCTTCGACCGCCGCCTGAGGCCCGCATACAGCGCGAGCGGCGCGCCCGCGACCCTCACCTCAGCCTGGAAGGTGAGGTTCGCCTGGTAGATGTCGCCCGCCTCGATGTGATCGATCGCTTGGCGCACCGCAGCCTCGTAGGCGTTGCGCTCGATCAGCGGCTTCGGCGCGCCCGCCCAGGCCCCGCCTGGGTCCGGCAGCAGTTCCTCCACCGCAACCTCTTCGGCGCTCCTGAACAGGCCGAACCACAGCAGGGGCGGCCTACCCGCGGGCAACGCGCCACCTAAGGGGGCAAGCTTCGCTTCCAGCGCGTGCCCGCCCTCGTAAGCGATGAAGCCTGCGCAGTGCAGCCCTGCGCCGGAAGCCTGGCGCAGCCGCTCCAGCGCCGGGAGCACCTCCGAAGGCACCCGCGCCTCGATGACCTCCACCGGATTGCGGCAGAGCAGCCCCGCTCCCGCCCCCGAAGCATCGTCCAGCAGCACGAAGGGCGCGCCCGCCTCAGCCACTGCGCCGCGCTTGCCTTATGCCGTCTTGAGGCCCATTTGCGGCCAAGCCCCGGAAAAAAGGGCAGATCAGGAGAATGTCCGTGGTTTCCAGTGTCTTCGATCTGTTCAAGATCGGGGTCGGCCCTTCGAGTTCGCACACCATGGGTCCGATGACGGCCGCGTGCGACTTTGTCGAGATGCTGGCGGAAAAAGCGCTTCTGGACGCCACCGCGCGGGTGGAGGCGGACCTCTACGGCTCACTCGCGCTCACCGGCAAGGGCCACGCCACCGACCGGGCGGTGCTGCTCGGGCTCTCCGGGCAGCGGCCGCATAGCCTGGATCCCGACGAGGCCGACATCATGATCGACCGCATCCGCGCGACCGGGACGCTGCTCCTGGCGGGGCGGCACGAGATCGCGTTCGACGAACGCGCCGACATGCGCTTCCTGCAGCGCGAGCGGCTGCCGCATCATTCGAACGGCATGCGCTTCATTGCCCTGGACGGATCAGGAGCCGAGCTGGAGAGCAAGATCTATTATTCCGTCGGGGGCGGAGCGATCGTCGATGAAGAGGCGATCGCCCGCAACGCGCCGCCCGAGGGCGCCTGGGACATCCCCTATAATTATCATTCCGCAGACGAGCTGCTCGAGATCACGGGGCGCGAGGGGCTGAGCATCGCTGATGTTGCCCGCGCCAACGAGCAAGCCAGTTTTTCCGACGAAGAGATAAACCGCCGTCTGGCGGCGATCGTCGATGCCATGTCCCGCTGCATCGACCGTGGCATCGTGATCGACGGCATCCTTCCGGGCGGGCTCAAGGTGAAGCGGCGGGCGCCGGGCCTCCACCGGCTGCTGATGGAGCGCGCGGAGCGGACGCTTCAGGACCCGCTAACGGTGCTCGACTGGGTCAATCTCTGGGCACTGGCGGTCAACGAAGAGAATGCCGCCGGCGGCCGCGTCGTCACCGCGCCGACCAACGGCGCCGCCGGCATCGTGCCTGCGATCCTCCGCTACTATCAGCGCTTCACTCCGCGGGCGAACGAGGAGGGCGTCCAGACCTTCCTCCTCACCGCCGCGGCGATCGGGTCGCTGTTCAAGGAGAATGCCTCCATCTCAGGCGCAGAAGTCGGCTGCCAGGGCGAGGTGGGCGTCGCCTGCTCGATGGCTGCCGCCGGCCTCACCGCAGCTTTGGGAGGCACTCCCGCGCAGGTCGAAAATGCGGCCGAGATCGGCATGGAGCATAATCTCGGCCTCACCTGCGATCCAGTCGCCGGACTCGTCCAGGTCCCCTGCATCGAGCGGAATGCCGTCGGCGCGATTAAGGCCATCGAAGCGGCGCGGCTGGCGCTTGTCGGCGATGGCTCCCACCTCGTCAGCCTCGATCAGGTGATCGAGACGATGCGCAAGACCGGCCTCGACATGAACGAGCGCTATAAGGAGACCAGCCTCGGCGGCCTCGCCGTCAACGTCGTGGAGTGCTGAGCGGCCGGAGATAGCCCGGCGGCACGTGGCCGGTAAGCCAGACGCCGTTCGCGCTGAGGAAGAAGGCGTGCTCCTTCATCTCCCCGCTGCGAACCTCCAGCACGACCGTCTCCCCGCCTCTCCGAGCGCCGACCTTCAGGGCCGTTTCAGCGTCAGCGCTAAGGTGAACGTGCTGTCTCCGCCCCTTCATCAGCCCCTCGCGCAGGATCGGCTCTAGAAAGCGCATTGCCGTGCCGTGATACAGCAACGGCGGCGGCTCGATCGGCTCGAGATCAAGATCCACGGCAATGCTGTGCCCCTGGCTGGCCCTGATCCGGGTGCCGCTCTCGTCGAATGCATAACGACGTTTGTCATTGGTTCGAACGAGCTCTTCCAGCCGCGCCCGATCGAAGCCGCCGAATTGCTTCGCCACCGCGGCAATCACCTCATCCGCATCCGCCCACCCCTGCGGGTCGAGCGTAAGCCCGCCGACCTCGGGCCGGTGCCGGAGAATGAGCGCCAGGAACTTGCTGACCTGCTTCACAGACGCTCCGGATACGACTTATCCTCCCGCCTTGCAGGGAAAATAGCAGCAGCCATTTTCACGCCGAAACGAGTTCCGGCTGCGCCCAAACGGGGCGCCGGGACTCGCCTTCGCGCGTTGGCATCATCATCTACAACTTTGTCGGAAGGAGCCGCCGCTCCGCCGGCATTTGCGTACCGCGCCAGTGGCTTGAGGCTGCGTGGATCCCTTATTTAGGAGGCCGGTATGCTCACTTATTCCTTGCAGCTCGCCGACCGCTATGACGGCATGGTCATCGCGACCATTCCCGACCTGCCGGAGGCGATGGCCATGGGCCGCGACATCGACGAAGCGTGCGACGAAGCGCGCCGAGTGCTCGAGACGACGCTCGAAAGCTACGCGGCGGAAGGGCGCCCCTTCCCGCTGCCGAGCCTTTGCGGCCGCCTCACCGTCAGCACGGACAGGTTCGTGTCGCTCCAGCCGGCCTGAGGGCGCGCGCCCCGAATTAACCTGATCCTTACCAAGCAGGGTTACCGCCGGCCGTGGACCAACGGGCGGGGAAGATCGATGCTGCTGGGGGTTTCCCAGAAACGAGCGCTGATGACGGGGCCGCTGCTGCTTGCGGCCGCTTCCTGCGTTCCGGCCCACGGGCTCCAACCGACCATTGCTGCCGCTGCGCCGGCCGCTGCCCCGCCGACTGCCGCCGCAGGGGCACTTCCTACGCCGGAATGGGCGAAGCTGGACCCCGGCATGCCCTATCGGGTGTTCGAGGCCGCCGCCGCGCCCGCCCGGCCGTTCCTGGCTGAAGCGCGGACGGAGGAAGACCGGCTGCGCTCGCTCGATTGCCTCACGCAGGCCATCTATTACGAAGCGGCGTCCGAGAGCGAAGACGGCCAGCGCGCGGTCGCCCAGGTGGTGCTGAACAGGGTGCGGCACCCTTCCTATCCGAACAGCGTCTGCGGCGTCGTCTACCAGGGCTCGCACCTCAGCACCGGCTGCCAGTTCACCTTCACCTGCGACGGCTCGCTGGCGCGCCGCCCGGCAATCTACGCCTGGGCCCGCGCCCGCCGGATCGCCGCCGAGGCGCTTTCCGGCGAGGTTTACGCCCCGGTGGGCAACGCCACCCACTATCACACGACCGCTATCTATCCCTATTGGGCGCCGAGCCTTGTCAGGGCCGCGGTGGTCGGAGCGCACGTCTTCTATCGCTTCCCCGGAAGCGGCGGCAGCGCGGCCGCCTTTACGGAGCGCTATGCCGGCGTGGAGCCTGGCGGCGCGGAGCTGCAGGCGATCGCGGAGCAGGCTCCGGTCGAGATCGCCGCCGCGGTGGCGGAGATGGAACACGGCGTCCGCAAATGGCGCGGCGCCACCCCCGAGGTTCGGATCCATCGCGGAACGCCCGCGTCGGCGCCCGCCGCGCCGGCTCCGGTCGCAACCGCCGCCGCCGAAGAGCCGGCTGCCTCCGAGTCGCTCGGCATCCAGATCCATCGCGGATCGGCCGCCGCTCCCGCGAGCTAAGCCCGCTCGCCGCGCCTGCGGTTGCATTCCCTTCCCGAGCCGCCCATTTGCGTGGCCATGGACCTGCCCCCGATGAAAGCCGCGATCATCCCGGTGACGCCGCTCCAGCAGAATTGCACCTTGCTCTGGTGCACGAGGACGATGAAGGGCGCGTTTGTCGACCCGGGCGGCGATCTCGACCGGCTGAAGGCGGCCGCCAAGTCGCAGAACGTAACGATCGAGAAGCTGATCCTCACCCACGGCCATATCGACCATTGCGGCGGCGCCGGGATCCTTGCCGAGGAGCTGGGCGTGCCGATCGAAGGTCCGCAGGAGGCCGACCGCTTCTGGATCGCGCGGCTGGAGGATGACGGCCGCTCCTACGGCATTCGCGCCAGGGTGTTCGAGCCGGACCGCTGGCTGGCCGAGGGCGACCAGGTGACGGTGGGCGACCTCAGCTTCGACGTCTATCACTGTCCGGGCCATACGCCGGGCCACGTGGTTTTCCACCATCCGCCCTCGAAGCTGGCATTGGTCGGCGACGTGCTGTTCCAGGGTTCGATCGGCCGCACCGACTTCCCGATGAGCAACCATGACGACCTTATCCAGGCGATCGTCACCAAGCTCTGGCCCCTCGGGGACGACACCGCCTTCATCCCCGGACATGGACCGATGAGCAATTTCGGACACGAGCGGCGCACCAACCACTTCGTCGCGGACCGAGTGCTGGCAGGGGCCTGAGGAACGCGAACGGAGGCGGAAGCGTTCTGCCTCCGAAATGAACTGGCGCCTTGCCTTGTGCCTCGCACTGCTTGCGGCCTCCTCCTGCGGTGAATTCCCCAAGGATCCGGAGGGGACGCTTCAGCGCATCCGGGCGGAGCGGGCGTTCCGCGTTGGCCTCGTCGCGCCGCTCGACGAAGCCACTCTGGACCCGAAGGCCAGGATACTCCTGCAGCGCGTGTCAGCCGCCTCCGGGGCAAGGCCCCTGATAGAGATCGGGGATTCGGAGCCGCTGCTGAACCGGCTCGAAGAAGGCGAGATCGACCTCGTCATCGGCCGCTTCGAGAAGGCAAGCCCGTGGAAGAGCCTCGTCAGCTTCGGCCCGCCGCTGCGGATCGAGAAGCACAAGAAGGCCGAGTTCCACCTGATCGCTGCCGCGCGCAACGGAGAGAATGCCTGGATCGGCGTCCTCGAAGCCGAAGCTCGGAATGCCGGGGCCGAGAAAGGATGAAGTGGCATTATCCGGCAGAGGTCGAGGCCGGCATCCGGAAGGGCGAGAAGCTCGAATATTGGACGATCGCCTGGGTGCTGACCGTCGTCCCGCTGATGTTCCTGGTGATGGGATCAAGCCAGGCCATGAAGACGGTCTGGATCGAGGACATGCTCGGTTTCATCCCGCCGATCGTCTACCTCCTCTCAGTCCGGCTGGAGCGCAAGGAGCCCACCGACCCTTTCCCGTTCGGATTCGACCGGGTGAACAGCCTCGCCTTCGTGATCTCGGCCGTCGCCCTGACGCTTATGGGAGCCTATCTCCTCATAGAGGCCGTGATCACGCTGGTGACGAAGGAGCATGCGACGATCGGTACAGTCCGCCTGTCAGGGCGCGACGTCTGGCTTGGCTGGCCGATGATAGCGGTGCTTCTGTGGAGCACCATCCCCTCCATGATCCTCGGACGGCTGAAGCTCCCGATCGCCCGGAGGATCAACGACAAGGTGCTCCACACCGACGCCGACATGCAAAAGGCGGACTGGATGACGGGCCTGGCCGCAATCGGCGGCGTGATCGGCATCGGCTTCGGTTTCTGGTGGGCGGATGCAGGCGCGGCGGGCTTGATCTCGCTGGGCATCCTCCACGACGGCATCACTGGCCTTCGTGCCTCGTCCGCCGAGCTGATCGACGGAGCGCCGCGGAGGCTCGACAAGGACGAGGTCGCCGAGGAGGCGCAGGAGCTGAAGGACGAGCTGGAGCGGCTGTTCCCGGGCAGCCAAGTGCGGCTTCGCGAGACCGGGCGGGTGATCAGGGCGCAGGTGACGGGTCGCCCGCCGGAGCTGCCGATCGATCTCCCCTCCCTTTGGCCGGGCGATCCGGCGCGAAGCTGGCGGCTCGCTCAGCTCAGCTTCGTGCCTCCCGGTGCCGACGAGGCATAGGAGACCGGCGCCGGCCGTGAGCGTTCGAGGTAGGGGATCGCAAGCGCGTAGGCCGCGAGCCCCAGCAGGCACAGCCAGGTAACCGCTATGCCGGCCATCCTGAGGACATTCGGCGCAGGCCGCTCCATCCCGAACGGATGCGCAAGGCGGGACAGGATGA
The DNA here is from genome assembly GCF_036387215.1 of Allosphingosinicella sp. Classification (GTDB taxonomy): domain Bacteria; phylum Pseudomonadota; class Alphaproteobacteria; order Sphingomonadales; family Sphingomonadaceae; genus Allosphingosinicella. The sequence goes on from NZ_DASVUE010000093.1 coordinate 19,658, forward strand.
AGAGGATCGCCACCACCCAGAGCCAGCTCTCCGAGCCGCGCGACGCTTCGACGAGGCCGAGCAGGATCAGGAAGAAGGGCGCATATTCAACAAAATTGGCGTGCGCGCGCATTCGAGCCGCGACCAGGCTATTCCCCTCGTCGCCGATCAGCACCCGGTCCCGCCGCCGCACGTGGCTGACCCGAAGGCCGAGCCAGACGTTGATCAGCGCCGCAGCGGCTGCGATGGTAAGCGTGATCGGCAATGTCGTCATGGCTTGCGTCTCCCCTGTCGCATCACCACTTGCCCCTATGCGGCGGCGCTTGCAACCGCGCCGGAATTCGGTATAGGCAGCAGCGCTTTCGAGCACCCGGCCGCCAGGCCCGCGGCCGTATGGGCCGTTCCTGTGGCCCCTTGCTCGCCCGCATCATGAACTCGAGATTATTGGAACAGGTGCCAGGATGGCTGTCCCTAAGAGAAAAACGTCGCCCTCTAAGCGCAACATGCGCCGCAGCCATCATGCGCTGAAGCCGGTCAATTATCAGGAATGCCCGAATTGCGGCGAGCTGCGCCTGCCGCACAACCTCTGCGCCGCCTGCGGCCATTATAATGGCCGCGAGATCCGGCCGGTCGAGGCTTAAAGACCTAACGGCATCAGGAGGCGAAACCGGTGGCAGCTACGCCGCGGATCGCAATCGACGCGATGGGCGGCGATACTGGGCCGGCGGTGATGCTGGCAGGGGCCGCGCGCGCGCATGAGCGCCGCTCGGACCTGTGCTTCCTGATGTTCGGCGACAGGGCCCTGATCGAGCCTGAGCTCGAAAAGCACCCTTCGCTCGCCGGTGCGGTCGAGATCGTCCATTGCGACGATGTGATCGCCGGCACCGAAAAGCCGAGCCAGGCGATCCGCCGCGCCAAGACCAGCTCGATGGGCCGCGCCATCGCCGCCGTGAAGTCGGGTGAGGCCAATGCCGCGCTCTCGGCCGGCAATACCGGCGCTCTGATGGCCATGTCCAAGCTCGCGTTGCGCACGATGCCGGGTATCGATCGCCCTGCTCTTGCCGCCTTGCTGCCGACGCTCGGCGACAATGACGTCGTGATGCTCGATCTCGGCGCCAACACCGAATCGGACGCTCAGAACCTCGTCCAGTTCGCTGTGATGGGCGCTGCCTATGCGCGCATCGCACTCGATCTTGAGAAGCCGCGCGTGCAGCTCCTCAACATCGGTACCGAGGAGCTGAAGGGCACCGATGAGCTCAAGGATGCGGCTGCCATCCTTCGCGACGCCGATTATCTCGGCATGCGCTTCGACGGCTTCATCGAAGGGGACAAGCTCTCCCGCGGCGACGTGGACGTCGTCGTCACGGACGGCTTCTCGGGCAACATCGCGCTGAAGACCGCCGAGGGCACAGCCCGCTTCGTCACCGATCTCCTCCGCCGCGCCTTCACGAGCTCGGTACGGTCGAAGATCGGCTTCCTCATCTCGCGGCCGGCGACCGAGCTGCTGAAGCACCATCTCGACCCGAACAATCACAACGGTGCCGTCTTCCTCGGCCTCAACGGCATCGTGGTCAAAAGCCACGGCAGCGCGAATGCCAAGGGCATCGCCAACGCGATTCGCGTTGCGGCCCGCCTCGTCCGCGAGGACCTCAGCAGGAAGATCGCGGAGGATCTGGAGCGGGTCTCGGCGCACCGCACGCCGATGGCCGCGAAATGAGCCGCCGCTCCGTCATCGTCGGGACGGGTTCGGCGCTGCCCCCGCGCCGCGTGACCAACCAGCAGCTCGCCGATCAGGGCGTCGACACCACCCATGAGTGGATAGTCGAACGCACCGGCATCGAAGCGCGCCACTTCGCCGGCGACGGCGAGACGACGGCGACGCTCGCCACCGAAGCGGCCCGGAAGGCGCTCGCCGCCGCCGGCGTCGATGCCGGGAAGGTCGGCCTCATCGTCCTCGCCACCGCAACGCCCGACCAGACTTTTCCCGCCAGCGCCACGCGCGTCCAAACCGCACTCGGCATCAACGACTGCATCGCGTTCGACGTGGCGGCGGTCTGCACCGGCTTCCTCTACGCGCTCTCGGTGGCCGACAACATGCTGAAGGGCGAAATGGCCGATTACGCGCTCGTGATCGGCTCGGAGACCTTCAGCCGAATCCTCGATTTCGAAGACCGGGCGACCTGCGTCCTGTTCGGCGACGGTGCCGGAGCCCTGCTCCTCAAGGCCGAGGAGGCGCAGGACCGCGGCATACTCGCTACCAAGCTCCACGCCGACGGCCGCCACAACGACCTCCTGTTCGTCGATGGCGGGGTCTCGACGACCGGCACGGTCGGCAAGCTCCGGATGAAGGGCAAGGAAGTGTTCCGCCACGCGGTGACGAACCTCGCCGACGTCCTCAACGAAGTCCTCGCCGCAGCCGGCCACACAAGCGACGAGGTCGATTGGGTCGTGCCGCACCAGGCCAACAAGCGCATCCTCGATGCCACCGCCAAGAAGCTCGGGATCGATCCGAACCGCGTCGTCATCACCGTCGATCAGCATGCGAACACGTCCGCAGCCTCGGTCCCGCTCGCGCTCGACACCGCGGTTCGCGACGGACGGGTTAAAAAGGACGACCTGCTCGTGCTCGAGGCGATGGGCGGCGGTTTCACTTGGGGCGCAGCCGTTCTACGCTACTGAGCGAGCCAATCCGCGGAAAACCGCAATGGTCCATTGCGCTTAGGTCCAAGCTGGACTAGTATTTTACGCTTCTACCCGGGGGGAGGGAGACTCACATGGCCGATGCTGGTGCTATCAGGAAGCTGGAGGTTGGAACGCTTACGCGTGCGGACCTCTCGGATGTTGTGCACCGGGAGATCGGCCTCTCCCGCGCCGAGTCGGCCAACATCGTCGAGCGCATCCTCTTCCACATGTGCCACGCCCTTTCGGAAGGGCAGAATGTGAAGATCTCGGGCTTCGGCAGCTTCATCCTTCGGGACAAGGGCGAACGGATCGGCCGCAATCCGAAGACGGGCGTCGAAGTGCCGATCGCACCGCGCCGGGTCCTCACCTTCCGCGCGAGCCAGATCACGCGCGAGCGGATCGTAAACGGCGGCTGATTTCGTGGCCGAGGCCACCCGCAAGAGCGATCAGGCTTTCCGAACCATCGGCGAGCTCGCCGACGACCTCGGGATTCCGCAACATATCCTGCGCTATTGGGAAACGCGATTTCCGCAGCTGCGCCCCCTGCAGCGCGCCGGCAACCGCCGCTATTACCGGCCGGCCGACGTGGCGCTTGCCCACCGCATCCACCGCCTCCTCAACCAGGATGGCTATACGATCCGGGGCGTGCAGCAGCTTCTCTCGACCGGCGCTGGCGATGGCGCCGCCCATGGTGATGGCGAGGACCTGATGGCGCCGGCCGCTCCGACGCCGGCGAACTCGTCTTCCGACTTCCCCGCCCAACGCCTCCGAGCCCTCCGCCAGACGCTCCGCGAAGCACTCGACGAGGGCTAGTAGCTGTCCTCGTCCGGGCCCAGTTCGGCATCGAGGTCGCGCGGACGGATGAAGCGCGATAACGTGCCGATTCCACTCGAGATATCCGCCCACCGCTCAATCGGCAGCTCGATCTCCGCCAGCGTCGCCGTCGGATATTTAATCGCGACCTCCGCCCTCAGCTCGCCGCTTTGGGTCAGCAGCAGCGCCAGTTTCTCCAGCCCCGGATTGTGTCCCACCAGCAGCAGCCGCTCCGCGCCGTCGCCGGCGGCATGGATCACGTCCAGCAGCGTGTCCGTCGAGGCAAGATAGATGCGCTTGTCGAACTCGGGCTCCAGCGAGCGGCCATAGCCCCTGGCGACGTCCTCCAGCGTTTCGATCACCCGCACGGCCGGCGAGGCGACGACATTGTCGAAGACCAGCCCCAGCGCGCGCATCTCCCGCCCGATCGTCTCGGCCGCGCGGCGGCCGCGCGCGTTGAGCGGCCGGTCGAAATCCCGCTGCACGGGATCGTCCCATGCCGATTTCGCGTGGCGCAGCAGCGTCAGCGTCTTCATGTCAGTCCTTGCGGCGCGG
>NZ_DASVUE010000094.1:0-3439 GCF_036387215.1 Allosphingosinicella sp.
CGGCGCGCCGGAGGCCGGTACCACCCACAGTTCGTGGCTGTGGCCGGCGGCGCCCTGGAGCACTGCCGGAGTGGCGATCAGGCTCCGGGAACGGGCGTCGTAGGTGATGATGAGCGCCGCGGGGCCGCCCTCGGATCCGAGCGAAGCGACCATCATCTCGGCGGCAGCCTGCTGTGCCGGAGGCTGGATCGCCGGGTCCTTTTGCCGGCCCTCCAGGCCGATGACCAGGACCAGAGCCGCCGCGACGGCGGTCATCGCCGCGGAATAGGTGCGCCAGAGCCTCGCCTTGCGGCGGAGCGCGTGGATCGTCGCGCCTTCGCCGGATTGATCGAGACCGGCTGAGATCCGACTCCACAGTTCAGCGGGAGGTGTCTCCTCCGGGATGGCGTCGAGGAGGGGCGCGAGCCTCGCCTCCCATTCTTCGACGCGGCGCGCGAAGGCGGGATCGCCGTTCAGCCTGCCGCGCGCGGCAAGCATCTCCTCCGCGTCCAGCAGCCGAAGCACATATTCGGCCGCGATCCGGTCGTCGCCGGTGAGTTCGGGCGCGCTGCTCATCGCTCCATGCACTCCCGGAGCTGGAGCAGGCCGCGGCGGATCCAGCTCTTCATCGTACCCAATGCGACGCCGCTGCGTTCGGCAAGCTCGGCATAGGTGACGCCGCCGAAGAAGGCGGTGCGGATCGCGTCCCCGCGCTGCGCCTCGAGTTCGCCGAGGCAGGCGGCGAGCCGTCCTCCCGTCTCCGCAGTCTCGAGCATGGAAGCGGCATCGGGCGAGGGATCGGCGACCTCGAGCGCCGCCTCGACCGGGTCGGAGCGGCGGCCGCCGCCGGCGGCGCGGAGCCGGTCGATCGAGCGGTTCCGGGCGAGGGTGGCGAGCCAGGTGATGGGGCTTGCACGCTCCGCATCGAAGCTTCCGGCTTTCCGCCACACGTTGAGGTAGATGTCCTGCAAAGCGTCCTCGGCCTCTGCCCTGTCATGCAAGATACGAAGGCAGATGCCGAAAAGCTTCGCCGACGTCGCTTCATAGACTTCGGAGAGTGCCGCCTGGCTTCCGCGCCCGGCCCGGGCGAGCGCGTCGCTGAGGCGCCGCCGCGCCTCGCCTGGATCGTTTCTCGAGGAGCGGTCCGCCACGGCGGCAGGTTGTGGCAGAGGATAGAGGGCTGGGCAACACAGGTTGCATCCGGCGCGGGGGAAGCTCCGTAGCTCCTCGGACGAGAGGAGGCCGAAACATGCCCGCGATCATCAGGAAGGTTCCGGACTGGCTGTATTTCGTGCTGCTTGGAAAGCTGGTCGGCACGCTCATCTTCATGTGAGGACGTCTTTCGCGCTGGGGCGTCCCGTTAGGCGAATTTCCACGACCTTGCCTTACGGCAGAGCCGCGCCGCGGGGAGAGCGGCTCGACGAGGGGAGGTCGAATGCAGCTGATGCTTCTGGCGCTGTTGGGCGGGATCGCGGTTGCCGACGCGGCGCCGGCCGATGCGCAAACAGCTTCCGGCAGGTGCGTCACCGAGGTTGCCGCGCCGGGCATGGCCGTGTCGCACTGCAGCCCTCCGCCGCCCGTCGCAGTCAAAGGGCGAAGCATACCGGCCAACAGCGTCATGGCGCCGGAGCCGAGCTTCGTCGACCGTACGCCGCAGGCGAGGACCCCGCCGCCGCCGGCCGCGCTCCAACCCTATGTCCGCGCCGGCGCGCTCAGCCCGGGCGACTATGCCTGGATAAGGGGCCGGTTCCCGAGCGCGAGCGGGGAAGAAAAAGCGGCGGCGGCCTCGGTCCAGAGCTGGCTCGACGCCTGCCGTGAGGCGGAGGTTGCGGAGACTCGTGCCTCGCTGGCAGCGGTCGGGATTGCGACACCGAGCCTGGAGGAAATGCCGTTTCGCGACCGGCTGTGCGGCCAGGTTGCCGGCGTCCATGCGGGCGCGGCGAACTTCCCCTCGTTCGAAACATTCCAGCAGGCAATGCGCGCGGCGGAGCCTGTCGCCTGGACCTATCTCAACGCAGTGCGCGTGGCCGAAGGCGTGGCGCGGCGCCAGGCGGAGACCGTGAGGGACGAGCTGCTGGCTCGGATGGTGGGCGAGCAGGCGTTCCGCTTCGCGATAAGCTGGGGCCATGGCGACCTCGCGGCTGGACCGCAGCTGTCGGAGACGGCGGTGACAACGCTCCGCGCCCAGGTGCGGGCTGCGGCGGCGGAGCGCGACCGCGACAACACGAAGTGGCTGAAGTCGGTCGTCGAGAAGAACGGCTGGCCCACGATCTCATCGGTGGGGAAGAATGCCTCGCAGGCGGCCTGGCTGATGCTGCAATATGCGGGCAGCGATCCCGGCTTCCAGGTGCGCGCGCTGAAGCTCATGCAGCCGCTCGTCGCCAGGGACGAAGTGCAGAGGCAGCATTATGCCTATGCGTATGACGGCGTCATGTTGACGCTGACGGGTAAGCAAAGGTTCGGGACCGATACGTCCTGCCGGGCCGGGCGCTGGATCGTCAAGCCGCTCGAGGATGAGAGCAAAGTGGAAGCGTATCGAAAGGCGGTCGGCCTGCCGCCGCTGTCCGAGTATCTCGGCCAGTTGCAGGCCGCCGGGCAATGCCGCGCTCGCTAACAAGCGGCTGACGGGCCACGAGCGGTAGCGGAAAAGGCTCCTAAGCCGCGGGTACTCCGTAGAGATCGTGCTCGTCCGCGTCCTCGACCAGGACCTTGACGACATCGCCCTGCCGGAGGTGGCCTGCGTCGCGGAGGTGGACTTCGCCGTCGATCTCGGGAGCGTCGGCATAGGAGCGGCCGGTGGCGCCGCCTTCGCCGTCGGCGAGGTCGACGATCACGTCCAGGGTGCGGCCGATCCTGGCCTGGAGCTTGGCCGCGGAGATGGCTGCGGTCTTCTCCATCAGGCGGGCGTAACGCTCTTCCTTCACTTCCTCGGGGACTGCGTTGGGGAGGTGGTTGGCCGCGGCGCCCTCGACGGGCTCGAACCGGAAGGCTCCCACCCGATCGAGCTGCGCCTCGTCCAGCCACTGCATGAGATATTCGAAATCGGCTTCGGTCTCGCCGGGGAAGCCGACGACGAAGGTCGAGCGGATCGCGATGTCGGGGCAGATCTGCCGCCAGCCGCGGATTCGCTCGAGCACCTTGGCTTCGTTGGCGGGCCTTCGCATCGCCTTGAGGACGCTGCGCGAGGCGTGCTGGAACGGGATGTCGAGATAGGGGAGCACCAGGCCTTCGGCCATCAGCGGGATGACCTGGTCGACGTGCGGATAAGGGTAGACGTAGTGAAGGCGCACCCAGGCGCCGAGCTTGCCGAGCTCGCGCGCCAGGTCGGTCATGTGGGCGCGCGCTTCGCCGCCTTTCCAAGGCCGCGGCTGGTGGCGGATGTCGACTCCGTATGCGGACGTGTCCTGGCTGATCACCAGTAGCTCGCGGGTTCCGCCCTCGATCAGTTTCTCGGCCTCGC
>NZ_DASVUE010000095.1:0-4113 GCF_036387215.1 Allosphingosinicella sp.
ATCGAGCGGAGCGCCTGGTCCTCGATCTGCGCCTCCGAGATGACTGTCATCGCCTGCGGGATGTCCTTGATCTCGGTGTCGGTGCGGGTCCCGGTGCGGGTGGATTTGACGCCATATTCCTCGCGCTGGCCGGTGACGACGATGGTCTGGTCGCCAGTGTCGGGGGCCTTTTCGGCAGGCGCAGGCACATCGGCCGCATGAGCAGGCGCGGCGAGGGCGCAGCCGAGGGCGAGGAGGGAAGCGGTACGGAAGAACATGGTAACCCCTTGGTGTCCGAGCGTCTGTTGCGCTTGGAGGGGCTGCTAACGCGATTGAGAATTATTCTCAATAGCAGAGATTCAGAGGCTCATTCCGCGGCCAGCAGCCGTTCCGCGCCGCCGAGATCGACGCTGACGAGGCGGCTGACGCCCTTTTCCACCATGGTGACACCGAACAGCCGGTGCATGCGGCTCATCGTGACCGCATTGTGGGTGACGATCAGGTAGCGCGTCTCGGTCTCCGCGGTCATTCGGTCCAGCAGGTCGCAGAAGCGTTCGATGTTGGCGTCGTCCAGGGGGGCGTCAACTTCGTCGAGGACGCAGATCGGCGCGGGATTGGTGAGGAAGAGGCCGAAGATCAGGGCGACGGCGGTGAGAGCCTGCTCGCCCCCGGAGAGGAGCGTGAGCCCGGACAGGCGCTTGCCCGGCGGCTGAGCCATGATCTCGAGCCCGGCCTCGAGGGGGTCGTCGGATTCGACCAGCTCGAGATGGGCCTGGCCGCCGTCGAACAGGGTGGTGAAGAGGCTCCGGAAGTGGCGGTCGACCGCTTCGAACGCGGCGAGCAGGCGGGCTCGGCCTTCGCGGTTGAGGCTGCCGATCGACCCGCGCAGGCGATTGATCGCGAGCCCCAATTCCTCGCGTTCGGCCTGGGAGGCGGTGCGGCCCTGCTCCAGCTCTTCGAGTTCGCGCTCGGCGACGAGGTTCACCGGGCCGATCCGCTCCCGCTCAGCCGTGAGGCGGTCAAGCGATGCCGATTCGGCACCGGCCGGCTGGATGGTCGCTTCCTCGAAGCCGAGGCGCTGCGGGAGGAGCGGCGGCGGGCATTCGAACCGCTCGCCGGCGATGCGGCCCATCTCGATCCGGCGGCTTTCCTGGTTCTCGGCGCGGGCCACGGCTCCCGCGCGCGCCTCGCGGGCGACGGCCAGCGCTTCCGCGACTTCGGCCAGGCCGGCCTCGACCTCGCGCAGCCTCGCTTCGCCTGCGCGCTCGGCCGCCGCCGCCTCCTCGGCCGCGGCCCCTGAGCGGCCGTAATCCGCTTCCAGCCGTTCGACCTCCGCCGCAAGCGCATCGGGAGCGCCGGCCAGCCGCTCGGCCTCGGCTTCGGCCTCGGCGATCCGGCGGCCCATGTCGGCGTGGCGCTTGGCGGCGTCGGCGGCCCGGACGCGCCAGTCGGCGCTTTCCTTGCCGGCCGCCTCGGCGCGCTGCTTGTCGGCGCTCACCGCCCGGGCATGGGTGGCCGCTTCGGCGCGCACCTCCGCAAGGGCAAGCTGGGCTGCCTCGGCACGCGCGCGGAGCGTCGCGACCTCGGCGTCGCGTGCCGCGGCATCGGGGAGCGCTGCGACGATCCCTTCCGCGTCCGCCAGCGCCTGCCTGGCGTCGGCAAGGTCGGCATCGGCCTGAGCGGCGCGCTCGGCAAGGCCGGTGCGGCGGAGGTCGAGCCGCTCCATCGCGACGTTGGCGGCATCCTCCTCGCGCCCCGCCTCGCGGATCAGAGCGACGGCGGCGGCTTCCTCCCGGCGCGCTTCGTCGGCTGCCTCGCGGGCGGCCTGGATGTCGGCCATCGCGGTTTCGATCCGCTCGGCGGCGGCGCGAACCACTTCCGCGGCCTCCGGCAGGGCGGTCTCGATCTCGGCGAGGCGGTTCACTCGGATCAGCCGCTCGGCCGCGGCGGCGCCGAGGCCGGTGGCGACATAGCCGTCCCAGCGGCGGAGGCGCCCGTCCAGGGTGACGAGGCGCTGGCCGACGGCGAGCGCGATGCCTCCGTCATCCTCCGGCGCGACTCCGATCTGGGCGAGCCGGCGGGCGAGCTGGGGCGGCCCCTGGACGTGATCGGCCAGCGCCGCGCAGCCGCCCGGGAGAGCCGGATCGCCGGCGCCGATCTCCGCGCCCGCCCAGCGGCGCGGCGAATCGCCGGACAAAGCGGCGTCGAGATCCTCGCCCAGGGCGGCGGCAAGCGCACGCTCGTAGCCCTTGTCGGCTTTGAGATAAGCGATGGCCCGGTCGCCGCCGCTTCCTTCCACCGCCTTGACCAGCGCCTTGGCTTCGGATTCGAGCGCGGCCAGGGCAGCGCGCGCCGAGGCGCTCTCGCTTTCGGCGGCATCGCGGGCGGCGGCGGCCTGTTCGCGCCTGGCTTCGGCGGCTCCGAGCGCTTCGGCGGTCTCGGCGAGCCGGGCCTCGGCATCCTCGCGCTTCTGCCGGGCCGCGCGCTTAGCTTCTACGAGCGGCGCTTCGTCGCCGAGCTCCTTCAGCTGGTCCGCAAGCCGGGCGGCCTCCGCCTCGGCCCGGTTCAGCTTCATGCGCGCAGCCTCCAGAGCGGTCCGGGCAACCCGCGCTTCGGCCTGCTCGGCTGCCTGTGCGGCACGGGCTCGGCCGAGTGCGGCCTCCGCCTCGCGCGCCGCATCCTCATGCTCGACGGTGCGGACGTCGGTCGTTGCGCGGCTCTCCTCGGCATGGGCAAGCCGGCGTGCGATCGCCGCTGCTTCCTCCTCCAGCCTGGCAAGCGCCGCCTTCGCGTCGTCGCCGAGCGCCGCCTCGCGGGCACGGTCGGCAGCAAGCGCGGTGCGGCGGTCGGCCAGCTCCTTGATCCGGCGTGCGATCGTGTCCTGCTCCGCGCGGGCAGTGGCGAGCTTGTGGCCGAGCGCGGTCGCAGCCTCGCGCGCCGCCTGAGCGGCGGCCCGGCGAGAAGCGAGCGCCTTTGCGGCGTCGGCCTGGGCGGCGGCGACGCCGCGCTGCGCCTCGGCCGCCTTTTCGACCGCGGTCACGGCGGCTTCGGCTTCCTTTTTGGCCTGCTCGGCCGCCGCAGCGGCCTCGCGCCAGCGGGCGAAGATCAGGCGCGCTTCGGCGACCCGGATCTTGTCGGTGAGCTTGCGGTAGCGCTCGGCCGATTTGGCCTGCCGGCGTAGCGACGCGGCGCGCTGCCCCATGTCGCCGAGCAGCTCGTCGAGCCGGGTGAGATTGGCTTCGGCGGCGCGGAGCTTCTGTTCGGCGTCCTTGCGGCGCACGTGGAGCCCGGCGATGCCGGCCGCTTCCTCGAGCATCATCCGGCGCTCGGTCGGCTTGGCGGCGATGACGGCGGCGATCTTGCCCTGGCTGACGAGAGCCGGCGAATGCGCTCCGGTGGCGGCATCGGCGAAGAGCAGGGCGACGTCCTTGGCGCGGACGTCGCGGCCGTTCACCCGGTAGGCGGAGCCGGCGCCGCGCTCGATCCGGCGGGTGACCTCGACCTCGCCGTCCTTACCTGCGCCGAGATCGCCGGGGATGTCCTCGGCGGCGCGCTCGACCAGCAGCGAGACCTCGGCAAAGTCACGCGAGGGGCGGAAGGCGGTGCCGGCGAAGATCACGTCGTCCATACCCGAGCCGCGCATCGACTTGGGGCTGGATTCGCCCATCACCCAGCGGATCGCTTCGAGGACGTTGGATTTGCCGCAGCCATTGGGGCCGACGACGCCGGTGAGCCCGGGCTCGATCCGAAGCTCGGCGGGCTCGACGAAGCTCTTGAAGCCGGAAAGCTTCAGCCGCTTTATCTGCATGCCTGCTCCCCCGAGCCCATGCGCGGTGCTAGCCCCCCGCCTTCAGGATGATCGGCTGCAGCTCGGCCCAGGTGTCGGCCTCCACCTTCGTGCCGTTGACGAAGAAGGTGGGCGTGCGCTGGACGCCCATTGCATTGGCGGCTTCGTACATGCCCACGAGCCGGTCCACCGCCGGCTTGCTCGCGAGGCAGGCTTTTGCCCTTTGCGGCGCAATGCCCGCCTGGGCGCCGAGCGGGCCAAGCCCTGCCACCTCGACCAGGCGGCCGAACTTCTGGGGGTCGGACAGTCCCTGCAATTGCGCCTGCTGCGCTTCACTCATTGCAGCG
>NZ_DASVUE010000096.1:0-3596 GCF_036387215.1 Allosphingosinicella sp.
TTCAAGACGATGTCGGTCACGTCTTCGCGGACGCCGGCGAGCGACGAGAATTCGTGCAGCACGCCTTCGATCCGCATCGAGGTGACCGCGGCGCCCTGGAGCGAGGACAGAAGCACGCGGCGCAGCGAGTTGCCGAGCGTCAGGCCGAAACCGCGCTCGAGCGGCTCGGCGACGAAGGTCGCCTTGCGGCGCGCATCGCCTGCGGCGCGCTTCTCGAGAGCGTTGGGCTTCTTCATTTCCTGCCAGTTCTTTGCGTTGACGGCCATGTGGTTCCTCTGGCGTTAGGAGGCGCGTCCGCCTCCAGATTTCTGAACTTCTTCTTCTACCTCGGCCGAAGTACCACTTCGGCCGAAGCCATCACACGCGGCGGCGCTTGGAGGGGCGGACGCCGTTGTGCGGGATCGGGGTGACGTCGCGGATCGACGTGATCTGGAAGCCGACCGACTGGAGGGCGCGGAGCGCGCTCTCGCGGCCCGAACCCGGACCCTTCACTTCGACCTCGAGCGTGCGGACTCCGTGCTCGGCAGCCTTCTTGCCCGCATCTTCGGCGGCGACCTGGGCGGCATAGGGCGTCGACTTGCGGCTGCCCTTGAAGCCCATCATGCCGGCCGAAGACCACGCGATTGCGTTGCCCTGCGCGTCCGTGATGGTGATCATCGTGTTGTTGAAGCTGGCGTTCACGTGAGCGACGCCGGCGGTGATGTTCTTGCGCTCGCGCCTGCGGAGACGCTGCGGTGCCTGTGCCATTATCCGAACCCCTGCTTACTTCTTCTTGCCGGCGATCGGCTTGGCCTTGCCCTTGCGGGTGCGCGCATTGGTGTGCGTGCGCTGGCCGCGGACCGGAAGGCCCTTGCGGTGACGGAGGCCGCGGTAGGAGGCGAGGTCCATCAGGCGCTTGATGTTCATCGCGACCTGGCGGCGAAGATCGCCCTCGACGGTGTAGTCGGCGTCGATCGACTCGCGGATCTGGAGCACTTCCTGGTCGGTGAGGTCCTGGACCCGGCGCTCGGACGCGATTCCGAGCTTGGCGGTGATTTCCCTGGCCTTGGTGCGCCCAATGCCGTGGATGTAGGTCAGCGCGATTTCGACGCGCTTGTTGGTCGGGATGTTAACCCCAGCGATACGTGCCATTCAATTTATCTCCTGCTCCACAGGAGGGCTGGCTGCCCCTCCCATCTCAGCGCTTTTGAGGTCCCGCCAAACGAGCATAGCCGACGCGCGCACGTCATGCGCCGCCGGGTGACCGGTTGATCGGGATGAGCGGCAGATAGGTAAGCAGGCCAGCGATGTCAACAGCAGGCAGAGGAGATTGGAGCGGGTAATTGCGTCTTCGAAGCGGCTGCGCGTGCGTGTGAAGATGCCATATCATCGAGGCGCGAAATCGATGCGTGCGCGCCGCGAGGCTCCGGGCTGATTTGCTTTTGCTGCCGTAATAATGCACAGCAATCCCGCTGAAGTCGCATGCGACGGATTTTGGCGCTGACGCTCCTTTTCCTTCTCACCAAGCTACTCCCGCAGGCCGGAGCCGCACGGCTTCGACCCGACCACTATAACGACTCAAGGAAAAGACCATGCCGATCGGCACCGTGAAATTCTTCAACATCGACAAGGGCTACGGCTTCATCCAGCCTGAGGGCGGCGGCAACGACGCCTTCGTGCACATCTCGGCCGTAGAACGCGCCGGAATGACCACCCTCGATCGCGATCAGCGCGTGAGCTACGAACTCGAGGAAGACCGGCGCGGCAAGACCAGCGCCGTCAATCTCCAGAGCGCCTAAGCCGGTCTCCGGCGGGAGCCGAACGGTTCCCGCCGCCCGCTCTCCCAACGAAGCGAAAGGCCGTCATGTCGTCCAATCAGGATTTCTATCTCGCTCGCGCCGCGGAAGCCCGCGCCGACGCCGAAGCGGCCACCCTCGACAACGTCCGTGATCGCTGCCTTCGCTCCGAAGCTGCCTGGACACAGATGGCGGACCGGGTCGAACGCGGTGAGCGGATGCGCGAAAAGCTCCTCGCCGAAAAGGCGGCCGCCGGCATGGCGATCCCGCTCGGCACCAAGAGCAGCTGACGGACGCTTCCGCACAGGCGGGAGCTTACAATCGACAAGAAGCGCATCAGCGGAGGCCGAGTCCCGGTGAGGACGCGGCGTCCGTTTCCTCTGGTCGCGTGCAAAGCCGCGACGCGTCCCGCCCTATTCGACCGCCTTCCAATAGAAGACGCGTAACATGGTTAACGCCTATTCTGACGTGCTGAAGACTTCACGTCCCAGCCGCCCTCCTGATTGTGCGTCTCCCCCGGCGAACTTGTTCCCCGCATCAATAAACGCGTGACGCTTTGTCCCAGATGGGGGCAAAATTTTCAGATTTTAGAAATGTTTTGAGGGACGTGGGTCGCTCATGTATTGTTCAAGCTCAGCTCACCGGCACGAGGGCGGCAGAGCAGCTGTGGACAAGGGGATTTATGCAGAACACTTTTGCACGCACACGTGAAAATCAGCGGCCGGGCCAGCCGGGCGGGGACCAGACGGGAGAGGCGAAGAAAATGGACAACTCGGATCAGCGGGACAAAACGGAGCGCGGCCAGATGTCGGTCATCGGTGCCGACATCATCATCACCGGCAACATCGAAGCGTCCGTGGATCTCCACATCGAGGGCCGAGTCAACGGCGACGTTCGCTGCGCCACCCTGATCCTGGGCGAGAGCAGCTCGGTGAACGGCAAGATCTTCGCCGACCGCGTCCGCGTCTCCGGCGCCGTCGACGGTGCGATCGAGACCAAGGATCTCGCGGTGGAGGCAACTGCCCGCGTCACCGGCGACATCACCTACGATCGCCTTCGCGTCGCCAACGGCGGCATGGTCGAAGGCAACATGAAGCGGAAGGCCGTCGAAGAGCCGGCCGGTGACAGCAAGCTTAAGCTGGTCGAGCCGCCGGCTTCTGCCTCCGCTTCGGGGGATGCCAAGCCGGAAGTCGTCGTCATCGACTGAAGCCTTCCGGGCGGGGGCAACCTCCCGGGGAACATTCTGAGAGCGGGAACAGCACAAGGTGATCATCGTCGAGCAGAAGCCGAACATGCGCGATGCGTTGGAGGAGATGCAGGAGCTCCTCAGGACGATCGCGCTCGTCGGCTCCCCTCCCCGCCATTCCTCGGTCAGATACACGCTGTGCCGGAGCGCGCTCATCGAGAGCGAACTCCGGCCGGCGCTGCCGGGCTTCCTCGTGCAGTGCGTCTCCGCGTCGAAGTTCCACGATTTCATTCACCTCTACGATCCGAAGGCGGAGGCACGTATCGCGTTCGTCGATTCCGCGTTCAGCGCCGGTCGCGCGCGGCTCGATTCCAAGCGCATCTACGACGTGTTCAGTGATCCCGACGACTGATGGCGTCCGCTCCGCAGCATGAGATGCCGCTGCTATGCGAGCTTGGATGGCATAAGGCCGATCCGCTCGCTCGCTGGAACGCCGGCTATTATTTTTCCACCTGCGGCCGCTGCGGGCGCGACCTCGTCAGGACCGCTTATGGCGGCT
The DNA here is from genome assembly GCF_036387215.1 of Allosphingosinicella sp. GTDB lineage: Bacteria > Pseudomonadota > Alphaproteobacteria > Sphingomonadales > Sphingomonadaceae > Allosphingosinicella. The sequence continues at coordinate 3,521 of NZ_DASVUE010000096.1, forward strand.
GGCGGGTGCCGAAGGGCTTCAAGGTGGTCTGGCAGGCGCAGCCGCCGGAAAGCCTGACCCCGGTCGAGCTCGTCCC
>NZ_DASVUE010000097.1:0-1512 GCF_036387215.1 Allosphingosinicella sp.
CGCTTACATTGGGCTTGCGGGTTCCCATCGAAGTAACACTTCGATGGGGTCCCTCATGCACCTCGGAATGGTCCGGGGTGCCTCTGTATAAGGAGCATGATCATGCGCACTGGCGTGATCGCGAAGAAAATGGGGATGACCCGCATATTCCAGGACGACGGGCGCCACGTGCCCGTGACGGTCCTGGCGCTCGACAACGTCCAGGTGGTTTCGCGCCGCGAGAGCGACCGCGACGGCTATGTCGCTGTCCAGCTCGGCGCCGGTTCGGCTAAGGCCAAGAACCTGACGAAGCCGGAGCGCGGCCACTTCGGCAAGGCCGAAGTGGAGCCCAAGGCGCGCGTCGCCGAATTCCGCGTCGCCGAGGATGCGCTCCTCGATGTCGGCGCCACTCTCACCGCCGATCACTTCGTCGCCGGCCAGATGGTCGACGTCCAGGGCGTGACGCAGGGCAAGGGCTTTGCCGGCGGCATGAAGCGCTGGGGCTTCGGCGGTCTTCGCGCCACCCACGGCGTCTCCGTCTCGCACCGTTCGCTCGGCTCCACCGGTCAGCGCCAGGATCCGGGCCGAGTCTTCAAGAACAAGAAGATGGCCGGCCACATGGGCGCCAAGAACCGTACCCAGCAGAATCTCGAGATCGTCCGCACGGACGTCGAGCGCGGCCTCCTGTTCGTGAAGGGCTCCGTGCCCGGTCACAAGGGCGGCTGGCTGCTCGTCAAGGACGCCGTCAAGGTCGCCCGGCCCGACGCGGCGCCTTATCCGGCCGGCATCCGCCAGGCCGCAAGCAACGATACCGCTCCCGCGGACACCCCGGCTGATGCCGAGGCGACCGTGGCAGCCACCGACGGCCAGGAAGGCTAAACCATGAAGGTCCAAGTTCAGACCCTCGGCGCCGGCGCCAGCGGCGACATCGACCTCAACGACGACGTGTTCGGCGTTGAGCCCCGCGCCGACATCCTGCACCGCGTCGTCACCTGGCAGCTCGAGAAGCGCCGCGGCACCGCCCGCGCCGCCCGCGAGCGCTCCGACGTCGCCCGCACCGGCAAGAAGTTCGGCCGCCAGAAGGGCGGCGGCACGGCCCGCCACGGCGATCGCCGCGCTCCGATCTTCATCGGCGGCGGCAAGGCTCACGGCCCGCGCGTCCGCGACTTCAATCCGTCGCTGAACAAGAAGGTTCGTGCGCTCGGCCTCAAGATGGCGCTCTCGACCAAAGCCCGCGACGGCAAGCTGGTCGTGATGGAAAATCTCGACGTCAGCGAAGCCAAGACCAAGACGCTCAAGGAGCAGCTCGGCAATCTCGGCTTCGGCAAGACCGCTCTCGTCATCGACGGCGACGCGCTCAACGTCGGCTTCGCCCTGGCCTCCTCGAACCTTCGCGAGATCAACCTTCTCCCGGCGGTGGGCGCCAACGTCTACGACATTCTTAAAGCTGATACCCTGGTGCTGACGCGCGCCGCGGTCGAGAAGCTGGAGGCGCGTTTCAATGGCTAAGAAGCCGAGCAAAGCGGCGATCGA
>NZ_DASVUE010000098.1:0-2062 GCF_036387215.1 Allosphingosinicella sp.
CGCTGGCGATAGTTGCTGCAGCGGCCGGTTTGCGCATCGAGCAGCTTGCAGGTGACGTTGGTGCCGTGGATCTCGCCCGTCGCCTCGTCCTCCAGCTTGTGGAGGCAGCATTTGCCGCAGCCGTCGCAGAGCTGCTCCCATTGGGCGCGGTCGAGCTCCCGAAGCGGCTTTTCCCAGAACGGCGTGTCGGTCATTTCACCCAGCGTTTCAGCTCCGCTTCAATCGCATCGGCGCCCTTGTCGTGCGGGAGGATTGCGATCGGCTCGCCCTTCGGCCCGAACAGCAAGGCGATGCGCGAATGATTGACCATATAGTCGCTGGCGCCCGCTTTTTCCTCCTTGGAATAGAAAACGCCGTATTTCTTCGCCACATCCGCAATCTGATCAGGCGTTCCGGTGAGGCCGATCAGACGGGGGTGGAAGGCCGAGACATATTGCTTCAGCACCGCCGGCTTGTCCCGCTCCGGGTCCACTGAGATGAAGATCGGCTGCACGCGCGCCGCCTTTGCCGCATCGCTCTTCTCGAGCTGCCGCATCGCCTGGCCGATGCTCTGGAGGTCCACCGGGCAGACGTCGGGGCAGTAGGTGAAGCCGAAATAGACGAGGCGGTATTTCCCCTCGAACTGCCTGTCGGTGGCCTGGCGGCCGTCCTGGTCGGTGAGGGTGAACGGCCCGCCGAGCTTCGCGCCTTCCAGCGGGGGCGTGTCTCCCCCGCCGCTGGAGCAGGCGCCGATCAGCAGTGCGAGCAGCAGGGCGGCAAAGGCGAGGAAGCGGCTTTCATTCATGGCGCCGCCAGCCTTGCTTTGCTAAATGGCGGCAATCAAGCCGATATCCGGGGGTTCAAACGTGTTCCGCACCACCAAACTGGCCGTCGTCGCGGCTGCCGCTCTTGCCGTCTGTTCGGTTTCCGCGGGCGCCCAGAGCTATTCCGAAGGCTTCAAGTTCCTGAAGGCCGTCAAGGAGCGGGCAGGGAACACCGTCGAAGGCATCCTCGCAGGCTCCGGCGCGAGATTGGTCAACACCAAGGACATGACGTCGGGCGAAAGCGCGCTTCACATCGTCGCCCGCGACCGGGATCTCACCTGGCTTCGCTTCCTCCTCTCGAAGGGCGCGAGAGCGGATATCCAGAACAAGGACGGCGACACGCCGCTGATCATCGCGACCCAATTGGGCTGGGAAGAAGGAGCCGCCGCATTGATCGGCGCGGGGGCGAAGGTCGACGCCTTCAATTCGCGCGGCGAAACGCCGCTGATCCTGGCGGTCCACAAGCGGAACATCCCGATGATCCGCCAGCTGCTCTCCCGCGGAGCCGATCCGAAGCGCGCCGACCGCATCGCCGGCTATTCCGCGCTTGATTATGCCAAGCGCGACGATCGTTCCGGCGCAATCGTGCGGCTGCTCGAGTCGGCGCAGCCGGCAAAGCCGGTGGCGGGTCCTTCCCGCTAGTCCAGGCCGAAAAGCCCGGGATCGAGATCGCCCACCAGGCGCCGCGAGGCGCGCCTGGCGAAGCGGAGCGTTTCCGCCCGCCTCCGGGCGCCGGGGAGCTTACGCAGCGGCGCCTCCCGAACCACCGCGGCGTCGTAGCGGTCCGCGACGATGAGCCCGCAGCAATGCGGCTGGAACGGCTCCTCCTCGAACGGCGCGAGCTCGAATCCGGCCGGGACGGCCCAGTAGAAGCGGTCGCAATAATCGAGGTAGTTCGGCCATTTATGGTCGCCGAGCAGGTCCGCCCGCGAGACCTTGATCTCGACGATCGTCAGCAGCCCCTTCGGGCAGATCGCCATCATGTCCGCCCGCCGGCCGTTCGGCAGCGGCACCTCGCAGATGGCGAACAGGTCCTGCCGGAACAGCAGCCGGGTGACTCCGCGCGCCACGTCCTGCGCAGCGATTGGCGCATCGGCGAAGCACGGTTCGGCTCTGGGACTCGGGAGCGATGCCATCCCCCCGCTGCTAGAATGAAAAGGGAACGTTTGAAAGCCGGATCGGCGACGCGCGCCTTGCTTCAGGCTAGTCGTTCATTCCCTCGGAGAAGCGTTCGGCGGACGCCACGTCCAGCTCGACCA
>NZ_DASVUE010000099.1:0-5796 GCF_036387215.1 Allosphingosinicella sp.
ACCGCGCCCATCTCGCGAAGGTACATGCGGACGGGATCGTCGGTGCGGTCGACCGTCTCCTTCTTCTTCTCGACGACGAAGCGCTCGCCCTCGCCGCCGCCGTCCGAGCCGTCGTCCAGCCCCGCCTCGAGGTCCGGCTCCGCCGCCTCGTCCTCGTCCGCTTCCTCATTCTCGACGACGTTGATTCCCATTTCCGACAGAGCGGACATCACGTCCTCGATCTGGTCGGTGCTCATCTCGCCGACGCCGGCATTGAGCTCGTCGACGGTGATGTAGCCGCGCTTCTTGGCGCGGGCGATCAGCTTCTTGAGCGAAGCTTCGTTGAGATCGATGAGTGGGGCATCGCCGCCGTCCGGCTTTTCACTGGTCTCGGCCGTATTCGTCTTCGCCATTCGCACGCCTTAATCCTGCTCAGCCGCGTTCGCCTCGATAAGCGTCGCCAGCTGCCTGTCAGCCTCGTCCCGCGCCGCCCGGAGCCGTTGCTGCTCCTGGAAGGCGGCTTCGTCACCCTCTTCCTTCAGCCGGGCCGTCGCCGCCTCTAGGGCAGCATCCAGTCCGGGCCGTGCCGCCAACGTGTCGATGACCAGAACGAGGTCTCGGCTCGCACGTTCCGGATCGGCATCGCGACGGGTGAAGGAGAAGGCCAAACTTTTCTGCGAGCGCAGCTCCTCCGCAAGGTGAGCCGCGCCCGTGTCGGCCAATATGGTATTTAGCTCACCTGGATCAAGCTCGCCGTGGAGGAGGGCGGCGGAGAGCAGCGCATCGCGCAGCTTGGCGGCGCTTCGCGAGGAGAGGGGGAGCGCGGCGATCGCTTCGGAATGGCCTGCGATCACCTCGGGGAAGCGGAGCAGCCCCTGCATCACCGAGCGGGTGAGCTGGGCGCCGAGGCCGCCGCTTCCAACCGCCTTTGCGCCGGCCGAGGCGGGGCGCTGCGGCTGGGGCTGGCCGCGGCCCTGGAAGCGCGGCGTCCATTCGCGCGGCTTCGGCCTCGTCAGCTCGTTGAAGCGCTGGAGCAGCTCCGATTTGTACTGATCGCGAACGTCCGGATCGGCGATCGTCGCGGCGAGGTCGAGCAGGCGGCGGCGGAGGCCCGCGCGCTGCTCCGGCGTCGTCAGCGGCTCCGCATTGCTCTCGTGGCGCCAGATCCGCTCGACCAGGGTTTCGGGCCGTTCGAGCAGTGCGTCCATTGCTCCCCGGCCCCTGGAGCGGACGAGGTCGTCGGGATCCTGGCCTGCGGGGAGGGTGACGAAGCCGAGCGAGCGGCCGGGCCCCGCATGGGGAAGCGCCCGCAAAGCGCCCCGTACCGCCGCCTTCTCGCCGGCCGAATCGCCGTCGAAGCAGAGGATGGGGGAGGGCGAGAGCTGCCACAGCAAGCCGAGCTGCGTTTCGGTGAGCGCGGTCCCGAGCGGCGCCACCGCCTCGCCGATCCCGGCCTGGTCGAGCGCGATCACGTCCATCTGCCCCTCGACCACGATCACGCGCTTCGCCTGGCGGCTGGCGGTGGCGGCGCGATCGAGGTTGAAGAGGCTGCGTCCCTTGTCGAACAGGGGGGTCTCGGGCGAGTTCAGGTATTTGGGCTCGCCGGCACCAAGGATTCGGGCGCTGAAGGCGATCACCCGCCCGCGCCGGTCGCGGATCGGATAGGTGAGGCGGCCGCGGAACCGGTCGTAGGGCTCGCGTCCCGTCTCCTCGGGCTGGATCAGGAGGCCCGCCTCGACCAGCTTGTCGTTGCCGAAGCTGCTCAGCGCCGAGCGAAGCTTGCTTCGGCTGTCGGGGGCGTAGCCGAAGCCGAAGCGGCGGCGGGTGGCATCGGTGATCCCGCGCTTCTCCAGATAGGCGCGCGCCTCGGCGCCTTCGAGCCCGCCCAATTGCTCCTCATACCAGCGCTGCGCCGCCTCCATGACGTCGTAGAGGGAGTTCGCACGCTCGGCCTTGGCCTGCGCCCGCGGATCGGGGGCGGGCACTTCGAGCCCCGCCGCGTCGGCCAGCTCCTTCACCGCGTCCATGAACGGAAGCCCGCGCGCATCGGTCAGGAACCGGATCGCGTCGCCATGCGCCTGGCAGCCGAAGCAATGGTAGAAGCCCTTCTCGTCATTGACGTAGAAGCTTGCCGTCTTCTCGTTGTGGAACGGGCAGCAGGCCTTGTACTCGCGCCCCGCTTTGGTGAGCTTCACGCTGCGCCCGATCAGCGCCGAAAGCAGCGTATGGGCGCGGACCTCGTCCAGGAACTGCGGGGAAAGGCTCACCTCTCCAGCTTAGGCGGAGAGCCGCGCTTTCACGAGGGCGCTGGCCTTGCTCATGTCGAGCTGGGCGGCGTGGCGCTCCTTGAGGGCGGCCATGACTCGGCCCATGTCCTTCACGGACGAGGCGCCGAGCTCCGTCGCAATCGAATCGATCGCCGCCTTCGTCTCCTCCTCACTCATCTGAGCGGGCAGGAACTGCTCGATCACGGCCACTTCCGCTTTCTCGGCTTCGGCGAGTTCGGCCCGGCCCCCTTGCTCATAGAGGGCGATCGATTCCCGCCTTTGCTTGATCATCTTCTGGAGGACTTCCGTCACGGTCGCATCGTCGTCCGCGGGTGCGGTGCCGGTGCGGAGCTCGATGTCGCGGTTCTTCAGCGCCGACTGGATGAGGCGGATGGTGGCGGTGCGCTGCTTGTCGCCGCCCTTCATTGCGGAGACCAGCGCAGCCTTGATGTCGTCGCGAATCATAATATCTCGTCGCTGCCTCGGGAAAGCGGCCAGATTAGCCGGGCCACCCGAATTTTAATAGATTGACGCTGCCCGGCCCGGTCCCTAGCGAACGAGCCTTAGCGACATCGCGACAATTCGAACGGAGTGCCCGCCACCATGGCCGACGCCACGACCACGCCTGCGCCTGAAGGAGCGACGGGCGTATTGGTTCTGGCCGACGGGACCGTGGTCTGGGGCAGGGGCTTCGGAGCGGGGGGCGAGGCGGTCGGCGAAATCGTCTTCAACACCGCGATGACCGGATATCAGGAGGTGATGACCGATCCCTCCTACGCCGCGCAGATCATCACCTTCACCTTCCCGCACATCGGCAATGTCGGCGCGAATTACGAGGATCTGGAGGCGGACAATCCGTTCGCTTTAGGCTGCATCGTTCGCCAGGACGTAACCGCGCCGAGCAATTACCGCGCCGTCACCGGCTTCGTCGAATGGATGCGCTCCAACGGGCGGATCGGTCTCTCCGGGGTCGATACGCGGGCGCTGACGCGGAGGATCAGGGAGCAGGGGTCTCCCAACGGCGTGATTGCCCACAATGCGGGAGGCGAGTTCGACCTTGATGCGCTGCTGAAGCGGGCGCGGGACTGGCCGGGGCTGGAGGGGATGGACCTCGCCAAGGAGGTTTCCTGCCACCAGATGTTCCGCTGGTCGGGCGGTCGCTGGAAGCATGGGACGGGCTATGGGGAGCATGAGGAAGACGAGAGCCGCCCGCACGTGGTGGCGATCGATTACGGCTCGAAGCGCAACATCTTCAGGAACCTTGCCGATGCGGGCGCGCGGGTGACGGTGCTCCCCGCCACCTCCACGTTCGAGGATGTGATGGCGCACAAGCCGGACGGCATCTTCCTCTCCAACGGCCCGGGGGATCCCGCGGCGACTGGGGAATATGCGGTGCCGGTCATCCGGCAGCTGCTGGAGACGGGGAAGCCGCTGTTCGGCATCTGCCTAGGGCATCAGCTGCTTGGTTTGGCTGTGGGCGCGAAGACGGTGAAGATGCACCAGGGCCACCGCGGCGCCAACCATCCGGTGAAGCGGCTCGAGGACGGCCGCGTCGAGATCACCAGCATGAACCACGGCTTTGCGGTGGACCGGGACACGTTTCCGCCGAACGTGCGCGAAAGTCATGTGAGCCTGTTCGACGGCTCGAATTGCGGAATGGAGCTTACGGATCGGCCCGCGTTCAGCGTGCAATATCACCCGGAGGCGAGCCCGGGGCCGCAGGATAGTACGTATCTGTTTGAGAAGTTCGTCGGGTCAATTTCGTGAGGGCAATCGCGATTGTGTTTCTGGCACTTGGCGCCTGTTCGGTGCCATCCGACGGTCCCCAGCATTCGCGTTCCAAACCGTTCTTTTGCGGCTTTCGGAATGTCGGCTCGATGGCGGTCGTACAAGGAGTGGATGCCACATTGCCGGTCCCACCGGAGGCCCGCGATCCTGTTTCCTTTCAGTTGGAGGGGATAATTACCGGAGATCGTTTTTCAGGGCAGGTAAAGGGTCTTTCAGGCCCCGGAAGTGATGTGGTCTATGCGGAGCGGGTGACAGGACGCTTCAACAGTTCGCTTGAATTTAGAACCAAGCACAAGGAATTATCCATCACTGTATGGACGCATGGAGATATCCCGGACGGAGAAGCATCGAGAGCGATCTCGATCGGTGAGACGAATCGAATGGAAACCGTGAGCTACTTCATTGGTAGCTGTGGAGGGGAGTTCTAATGCCCCGCCGCACAGACATCTCCTCCATCCTCATCATTGGCGCCGGGCCGATCGTTATCGGGCAGGCGGCGGAGTTCGATTATTCGGGGACCCAGGCGGCCAAGACGCTGAAGGCGGAGGGCTATCGTATCATCCTGGTGAACTCCAATCCGGCGACGATCATGACGGATCCGGAGCTTGCGGACGCCACCTATATCGAGCCGATCACGCCCGAATTCGTGACCAAGATCATCGAGAAGGAGCGGCCCGACGCGGTGCTTCCGACGATGGGCGGGCAGACAGCGCTCAACACGGCGCTGGCCTTGTTCAAGGACGGCACGCTGGAGAAGTACGGCGTGCAGATGATCGGCGCGGACGCCGAGGCGATCGAGAAGGCGGAGGATCGGCTCAAGTTCCGCGATGCGATGTCGAAGATCGGGCTCGAAAGCCCGCGCTCGGCGATCGCGCACAGCCTTGAGGAGGCGGTGCAGGCGCTGGAGGTGACGGGGCTGCCGGCGATCATCCGGCCGAGCTTCACGCTCGGCGGCACGGGCGGCGGCATCGCCTACAATCGCGACGAATTCGTCCAGATCGTCACCGGCGGGCTCGAAGCCTCGCCCACCACCGAAGTGCTGATCGAGGAATCTGTGCTCGGCTGGAAGGAATATGAGATGGAGGTGGTCCGCGACCGCGCGGACAACGCCATCATCATCTGCTCGATCGAGAACGTTGACCCGATGGGCATCCATACGGGAGATTCGATCACCGTCGCTCCGGCGATGACGCTCACCGACAAGGAATATCAGATCATGCGCAACGCGAGCATCGCTTGCCTGCGCGAGATCGGGGTGGAGACGGGCGGCTCCAACGTGCAGTTCGCAGTAAATCCGGCGGACGGGCGGCTGGTCGTGATCGAGATGAACCCGCGCGTCAGCCGCTCATCCGCGCTTGCCTCCAAGGCGACGGGTTTCCCGATCGCCAAGGTCGCAGCCAAGCTCGCGGTCGGCTACACGCTCGACGAGATCGACAACGACATCACCGGCTGTACGCCGGCATCGTTCGAGCCAACGATCGATTACGTCGTGACCAAGATCCCCCGCTTCACGTTCGAGAAGTTCCGCGGCTCCGAGGCGACGCTCTCCACTGCCATGAAATCGGTCGGCGAAGTGATGGCAATCGGGAGGAACTTCCACGAGAGCCTTCAGAAGGCGCTCCGGGGGCTGGAGACGGGCCTCATAGGGCTCGACGGCGTGAAGGCGCTCTACGGCGCTCCGCGGGCGGAGATAGAGGCGGCGCTAGCAATCCCTTCGCCGGACCGGCTGCTGGTCGCCGCGCAGGCGCTGCGCGAGGGCTTC
>NZ_DASVUE010000100.1:0-5228 GCF_036387215.1 Allosphingosinicella sp.
CCATTCTCGCGCATCGCCTCGTTGGTGTGGAGCTTGATCGAGCGCATCGCCCGGATCGACTCCATGAGGTACGTTTCCTCCTTGGCGCGGGCCATGATCTCTTCCTCGGTCCGGCGGCGGAGCCCCGGATAGAGGAGCGCCCACACGATAAGGTAGAGGACGGTGGTGCCGACCACGATCATGGTGAGAAGCGGGCTGATGATCGCCATCACGATCAGGGTCGTGATCGCCAGCACCGAGTCAATGAGGACGTTGACGATCCCCTGGCTGAGCAGGGCCTGGATCGGCTGGATCGAGCCGATGCGCGACAGCAGATCGCCGACGTGGCGCTTCTCGAAATAGCCGAGCGGGAGGCGGAGGAGGTGGCGGACGACGTTTCCGCCGAGCTGGAAGGACAGCGATTCGCCCAGCGTCAGCACCACCCATGATCGGAGCGCCTTGGTAACGCCGTTCAACGCATAGACGAGGCCGAAGCCGATCAGCAGCAGGAGCAGGAGGTTGGCATCGCCCTGCGCGATCCCCTCGTCGATCGTCAGCTGCATGAAGAATGGGATGATGAGCGCCGTCAGCTGCAGCAGCAGAGACAGGCCCAGCACCTGGATGAGCGCGCCGCGATAATTGGTGAGGCGGCTCCAGAGGTCGCTGAGCCTGGTCTTGGTCTGCGCCTCGATCGGCTGGAAATCCGAAGTCGGCGTGAGCTCCAGTGCGACGCCGGTGAAGTGGCGGCCGATCTCTTTCTGGGTCAGCGTCCGCCGCCCCACCGCCGGATCGACGATGACGACATTCTTCGAGCCGACCGATTCCAGCACCACGAAATGGTTGAGGTCCCAGTGCAGGAGCGCCGGCACCTGAAGCTTCGGCATCTCCTCCACCTCGAGCCGAAGCGCGCGGGGAGCGAGCTCGAGATCGGAGGCGACGCTCATCAGTTCGGCGAGCGTCGCGCCCTTGAGCGACACCGGATAGAGGTGCCGGAGGCCGGGCAGGTTGACCTTATGGCCGTGATGCTCGGCGATCATCGCAACGCAGGCGAGGCCGCACTCGGCTTCTTCCGACTGCAGCATCGGCTTGATGCGCTGCGACCAGGGCCATTCGATGCCGATCATGTGCGAAGCGCCGCTGCAATGGGGTTGAACAGGACTTCCCAGAGCCGGCGCCGCTCGAGCACCAGGTTGGCGGTGAGCGTCATTCCGGGGCGAAGCCGGGATTCGGCGCCGGACACGCGCGGCGCCACTTCATCGATGCGGACTCGGATTCGGAAGACGGGCTCCCGCACCTCAAGCGCCGGATCGATCGCGCTGGCCTCGATCGGAACGCGCGAGACGGCGGTGACGGTGCCGCGGCCGGCGCCGTATTTCTGGTATGGGAAGGCATCGAACTGGAGGCGAACTTCCTGTCCCACACGAACGAAGCCGACGGCGCGGCTCGGCGCATAGAGCCACACTTCGATCTGGCTGCCGCGGGGCACGATGGTGACGAGCGAGGTCTCGGGCCGGGCGCGCTGGCCGATCTGGACGCTGACGTCGCCGACCTCGCCCGCCACTGGGGCGGTGAGGGTCAGCTGGTCGGTTCGGACGAGCGCTGCCCGTTGCTCGGCGAGCGCCGCGCGCTGCGCGGAAAGCTGGGAGCCGCTCTGCGTCGCCGCAATCCGCCGCTGCAGGATCTGCGCGTCGATCGCACGAAGCGCCTCCTGCTGGTTGATGACGCGTTCGTTGATGCTTTCCACTTCGGCGCGGCGGGCGAGCACCGCGGCGCGCTGCTCCTCCACCTGGCGCTGGCTCCCGGCGCCTTCCGCGGCGAGCCGGGCGGCGCGGCGGACCGCGGCTTCCGCAAGGCCGATCTGCCCCGCGGCGAAGCTGCGCTGCCGCTCGAGCGATCCGATCGCGGCGGTAAGGCTCGCCCGCTGCCGGTCGAGGGCCTGCGTTTCGGCTGAACCGAGCTGCGAGGAGAGTTCGAGCTGGCGGGCAAGCTCCGCGTCCTGCCTTGCAAGCTCGCCCAGCTGGCTGCCGATGCCGCCGCGGCCCTGCGCAAGCGACACGGTGACCAGCGGGTCGCCGGCGTTCACATATTGGCCAGTGCGGACATGGACCTGGCGGATCTCGGCGGGAGCGTTCGGATAGACGCGCGCGATCCCGGCATCGTAGGAGACGGTTCCCCTCACCTGCTCGCGCGCCGCATGCTGGCCGAAGACCAGGATGAGGACGAGCGCGAGGAAGACCAGCATCAGCAGGGTCGCATAGACTCGGGAGCGCGGAGGCGTCGCGGCGACGACGGTGCCCGCCAGCCGGTCGCGCCCGGCCTCGATCACCTCTTGCCGGAACAATGGACTATTCATCTACCCGCGCGTCTTCCCGTTCGGTGCACTGGGAGGCGAGTAGCCGAAAGGGCTGAAAAGACGGTTAAGCCCGCCGCAACCGCGCCCGTTCAGCTTAGCCCGCTGTTTACCTAAGGCCGCTACAGGCGGTGGCGATGAAGAAGCACGTGGTCCTCGCACTCCCCGTCTGCCTCGCCGCCTGCGCACCCCAGATGCAGCTCGCGAAGGCGCCGCCGTTGCGCTCTTCGGATTGGCAGGCGTCGGAACCGTCGGCCCCACGTGCGACGAGCCTCGGCGCAGCATTCGGCTCCAACGCGCTCCAGGCGCTGATCGACCGGGCACTTTCGGCCAATGCCGATATCGGCGCGGCGCGGGCACGGGTTGCGCAGGCGCGGGCGCAGTTGAGGGGCGCGCGTGCCGCAATGCTTCCGGTCGTGAATGCCTCAGCGGGCCTCAGCGCCACCCAGACCGACAATACAGGCGGCTCCGCCTTCGATTTCAGCGCCGGCTCGGCCGGCGTGGATGTTTCCTGGGACGCCGACCTGTTCGGCCGCGCCCGCGCCGGCCGCCGGGCTGCGCTGAGCCGCGTCGAAGCGGCCGCCTTCGACCGAGACGCCGCGGCGCTCGCCGTCGAGGCCGAGGTGGCTCGCTCGTTCGTGCAACATGCGGTGCTGTCGGAGCGGATCGCGCTGCTGGACCGGAACCTTGCAAGCGCCCGCGAGCTCGACCGGATCATCCGCATCCGCCTTCGTGAGGGCGAAGGGACGAAGGTCGAGACCGGGCTTCAGAGCATCGAAGTGCGCCAGCTCGAAGCCGAACGGCTCCGCCTCACCGAGGCGCAGGTGCAGACGCGAAATGCGCTTGCGGTCCTGGTCGGGGAAGAAGCGCCGCTGTTCAGCGCTCCCGAAGCCGAGCTTGCCACCCTGACCGTGCCCGAGATCGGCTCAGGACAGCCCGCCGAATTGCTCGTCCGCCGCCCGGACGTCCGCGCCGCGGAGGCGCGGATCCGCGCCGCTTCGGGCGATGTCGAACAAGCCCGCGCCGCCTTCCTCCCGAATCTTACCCTCACCGCAAGCGCGCTCGGCCAGGCGGCAAGCCTCACCGGCCCCTACGGCCTGACGCTCGCGACGGGCGCTGCGCTGCTGGCGCCGATCTTCAACGGCGGCCGCCTCCGGGGCGAGTTCGCGCTCGCCACCGCGCAGCAGGCGGAGACGGTGCAGCTCTATCGCGGAGCGCTTCTGACGGCGCTCTCCGAGGCCGAGAATGCCCTGACCGCAGTCGAGAAATCGCGCGCGCGCCAGGCGCTCCTGGAGCAGGTGGTCGGGGAAGCGCGCACGACTGCCCGGCTGACGCGGCTCCAATATATCGAGGGCGAGGCGGACCTTCGCTTCATGATCGATGCGCAGCAGATGCTCGTGCAGGCAGAGGATGCGCTGGCGATCGCCACGCAGGAGCGGATGAACGCCGCAATCGACCTCTACCGAGCCCTCGGCGGAGCACCTCGCTCCTAATCGAACGGCCGGTCCAGCGATGGCGGCGGGGTTGAGAACCAGCGGGGCCCCCGCTCCGTCATGTAGATGCAGTCTTCGAGGCGGATGCCGAATTGGCCGGGGATGTAGATGCCGGGCTCGTCGGAAAAGCACATCCCGGACGCCAGCGGCGTCCGCTCCCCGCGGACCAGGTTGATCGGCTCGTGCCCCTCTAGGCCGATGCCGTGGCCGGTGCGGTGCGAGAGGCCGGGCAGCTTGTAATCGGGGCCGTAGCCGAGCTTCGTGTAATAAGCGCGGACGGCATCATCGACGCGGCCCGCGGGGACGCCGACCTGCGCCGTCTCGAACGCGATCTGCTGACCGCGGTGCATATGGTCCCAGACTTGCCGCTGGCGCTTCGTGGGCTCGCCGAACACGAAGGTGCGGGAGATGTCCGATTGGTAGCCCTGGACGGTGCATCCGCAGTCCATCAGGACGACCTCGCCTTCCCTGACCGCCTGCGGCTTGCCGGTGCCGTGCGGATAGGCGCTCGCCTCGCCGAGCAGCACGAGGGCGAATTCGGGGCGACCGCCGAGCGCGGTGGTCGCCGCATTCATGATCGCGCCGATCTCCGCCGGGGTCATGCCCTTCTCGATGCGCCGATAGGTGTGGCGGTAGGCGGCGATTGTGACGTCGCTCGCCAGCTGCATCAGCGCGATCTCCGCGGGCGATTTGATCATGCGGATCGCGCGCACCACCGGAGCGGCTGAGCGGATCCGCGCCTGCGGAAGCGCCCGCTGCAGCCCGTCGACCGCGAAATAGCGCACCGTCTCCTCGACGCCGATCGTGCCGGAGCCGAGCTTCCGCTCCTTGAGCCAGGCGCCGACGAGGGCGAGCGGATCCTGATGCTCGTTCCAAGTGCGCAGATCGGCCGGGACGGCGAGGCTCTCGCGGACGGATGGCTCCTCGAAAAACGGTGTGAACACGGCAATCCGGCCGCTCGCAGGAATGACGGCGGCGGTGAGGCGCTCGCTTCGGCTCCAGCGGACGCCGGTGAAATAGACGAGGCTCGCCCCGGGCTCGACCAGGATGGCGGAGAGGCCCTGCCGGCGCATCAGCTGCTGTGCGCGGGCGATCCGCGCCTCGCGCTCGGCCACTCCGATCGGCACCGCCCTGCCGGTGATCGGCTTCAGCTCCGGGTCGGCGAAGGCTCCCGCCGCGACGTCCGGAAGCATCGAAGCCGCCGCCGCCGCTCCCGCCGATGCCATGAAGTTCCGTCTGTTGAGGGCCATGCCGCCCGCTCCTCACTTGTCCGGGTCCGCGCCTGATCACACGGCTGGCGACGCTGCGCAATGGTCTGCCGGGGCGCAGGCCTGTTGCAGATGCGTCACAGCCCGAAGAACCTTTTCGAACGCATGGAAACGGCCGATGCTGACATGCGTTAATGA
>NZ_DASVUE010000101.1:0-1568 GCF_036387215.1 Allosphingosinicella sp.
GCCGAAACGACTGTTCCGAAATCGGACGGAGGCAACATCGTGCAGCGCCTGATCGCGGCATTTCGGACTCAGTATTAAGAAAAATTACCGAGAGGTTAACTTTTTGCTCGCACAGCGGAATCGCGTCGTGCAAAAGAATCCCGAAAGCGCTTCGTATCGCGCTTCGAGAATAGGGGAGACAGTCGCATGAGCATCGATTTCATCCGGCCGGAAGTTGACGAACTTCGGCCCCGGATCAGCGTGATCGGGGTGGGCGGCGCCGGCGGAAACGCGGTCGCCAACATGATCGAAAGCGATGTCCAGGGCGTGGACTTCGTGGTCGCGAACACCGACGCTCAGGCGCTGAACGCAAGCCAGGCCGATCGCCGCATCCAGCTCGGCCTCAAGATCACCCAGGGTCTTGGAGCGGGGTCGCGTCCGGAGATCGGCAAGGCCGCAGCCGAAGAGACGATCGCCGACATCGAAAAAGCGCTCGAAGGCGCTCACATGTGCTTCATCGCGGCCGGAATGGGCGGCGGCACCGGCACCGGCGCCGCGCCCGTCATCGCCAAGGCGGCGCGCGACAAGGGCATCCTCACCGTCGGCGTCGTCACCAAGCCGTTCAGCTTCGAGGGCAACCGCCGCGGCCGTTCGGCCGAAGCCGGAATCGACGAGCTCCAGCAGCATGTCGACACGCTGATCGTCATCCCGAACCAGAACCTCTTCCGCATCGCCAACCCGAACACGACCTTCAAGGAAGCGTTCGCGATGGCCGACGAGGTCCTCCAGCAGGGCGTTCGCGGGATCACCGACCTGATGGTCATGCCGGGCCTCATCAACCTCGATTTCGCCGACGTCCGCTCGGTGATGGGGGAAATGGGCAAAGCGATGATGGGCACCGGCGAAGCCGCCGGCGACAACCGCGCCATCGAGGCGGCTGAAAAGGCGATCGCCAACCCGCTGCTCGACGGCGTTTCGATGAAGGGCGCCAAGGGCGTCATCATCTCGATCACCGGCGGCGAGGACATGCGCCTGATGGAGGTCGACGAGGCTGCAAGCCACATCAAGGAACTGGTCGATCCCGACGCCAACATCATCTGGGGCTCGGCCTTCAATAACGACCTTCAGGGCAAGATCCGGGTCTCGGTCGTCGCCACCGGCATCGATGCCGAGGCGGCCGCAATGCCGGCCGCTCCCGCCAAGGTCTTCACCTTCCCGACCTCGCGCGCTTCTGAGGCTCCCAAGCCGCCCAAGCAGCAGGCGATCCCTCAGCCCGCTCCCGAGCCTGAGCCGATGCCGGTCGCCGAAGAGCCGGCTCCGGCGCCGATGGAAATGGAAGCCGAGGCTCCGGCCGAGGACGCGCTCGAACTCACCGATCTTGCGAGCGACGACGACGGCGGCGAGCTCCTGCTCGGCGACAGCATGATGGCCGACGAACCGGCCGAAGAGCCCGCGCAGGAAGAGCCTTCCGCCGGCAACCGCAGCTGGCTCACCGGCGAGCCGGCCGCTGCCGCCGCTCCGCGCCGCGAGGGCGGCACCTTGTTCGAGCGTATGTCGAACATCGCCCGCGGCGCCGCCAAGGCGCAGGT
>NZ_DASVUE010000102.1:0-5941 GCF_036387215.1 Allosphingosinicella sp.
CCGCTGATCGCGCTCGGGCTGCTGCTCATGGGCATGCGGATGCACGACAAGCCGCTCCGCTTCGCCGGCCTGCTTCTGCTGACGGGAACGATCCTGAAGGTGTTCCTGATCGACGCTTCGGCGCTCGAGGGCGTGCTCCGCATCCTCTCGTTCCTCGGGCTCGGGATCGCCCTCATCGGACTCGGCAAGCTTTACACCAGGGTGCTGAGCGCGGAGGGGAGCCGCTCCGGCGGCGCGCCGCCGCCCGCCGGTGCGGGCGGATGATGGTCGGGGCGACTGGATTCGAACCAGCGACCCCCACACCCCCAGTGTGATGCGCTACCAGGCTGCGCTACGCCCCGACCAGGCAGGCCGCCCAAAGGCGACCCGGCGAGCGGGCACTTAAGCGCCGGGGGCTTCGATGGCAAGCGCCGTCCGGCTCCTTAACTTGCGTGGTGAATGGCACCATGTTAGCAGCCCGCGCTTCGCGGCGAGGCCCGCAGCGGCCCGTCTCTCTTTTCAGGTAAGCAGCAATGTTCGCATCCCCCGCCTATGCATCAGCAGGCGCTTCGTCCGCAGGCGGCGGCGGAGCCTTCTTCCTGCAGATGCTCCCGCTCGTCCTCATCTTCGTCATCTTCTACTTCCTGCTGATCCGGCCGCAGCAGCGCCGAATGAAGCAGCATCAGGCGATGGTCGGCGCGGTGAAGAAGAACGACATTGCGGTGACCGCGGGCGGGGTGATCGGCAAGGTGACCCGCGTCGAGGAGACGGAAGTCGAGCTCGAAGTTGCTCCGAACGTGCGCGTCCGGGTGGTGAAGGGCACGCTCAGCGAAGTGCGCCCGCACGGCGCCAAGCCCGCGAACGACTGACGCCATGCTCGATTTTCCCCGCTGGAAGGTCCTTGGGGTCGTCCTCCTCTGCCTGGTCGGAGTCCTCTTCGCGATCCCGAGCCTCGTCCCTGCGTCCCAGGTCGCGAAGTGGCCTGGCATCTTCCCGAGCGCGCGCGTCAATCTCGGCCTCGATCTTGCCGGCGGCAGTCAGCTGCTGCTCGAAGCGGACACGCGCGACGTCGCCAAGCAGCGGCTCGAGCAGATGGAAGAGACGATCCGCGTCGGCATGCGCCGCGCCTCGCCAAAGATCGAGATCGGCGACATCTCGACCGCCGGCGGCAGGCTGTCCTTCATGGTCCGCGATCCATCGCAGCTGGACGCGGCGGTGGAATTCGCGCGTAACCAGACGCAGCCGGTGGGCCTCGGCCCGCGCGACTGGGACGTCCGGGTGGTCGATCAGAACCGGATCCTCATGGTCCCGACCCAGGCCGGGCTCGACGCCGCGCTCGACATGGCGATGGCGACCGCCCGCGAGGTGGTCTACAACCGCGTCGATCCCGAAGGCACGAAGGAAGTCACCGTCATCCGCCAGGGCGAGCGCCGGATCCTCGTCGAGGTGCCCGGGCTCCAGGATCCCGAGGGGCTGAAGAAGCTGCTCGGGAAGACGGCGCGGCTCGAATTCAAGCTCGTCGATCTCGCCGCCGATCCGGCGCAGGTCCAGCAGGGCCGCGCTCCGGCCGGAAGCCAGGTGCTGCCGATGAGCGAAGGCGGCGGCAAGATCGCGGTGCTCCGCCGCGCGATCGTCAGTGGCGACCAGCTGATCAACGCCCAGCAGGGCTTCGACAGCAACACCAACGCGCCGGTCGTCAACATCACCTTCAACAGCGCCGGCGGCCGCGCCTTTGCGCGCGTCACTCAGCAGAACGTGAACAAGCCGTTCGCGATCATCCTCGACAACGTCGTCCTCTCCGCGCCGAACATCAACGAGCCGATCCTCGGCGGATCGGCGCAGATCATGGGCAGCTTCACGGTGCAAAGCGCCAACGAGCTTGCGGTCCAGCTCCGCTCGGGCAAGCTTCCCGTCGAGCTGAAGGTGATCGAGGAGCGCACCGTGGGGCCGGAGCTCGGCGCCGATTCCATCCGGCTCGGCGCGATCGCGAGCATCGTCGCGACGGCGGCGGTGATCGCCTTCATGCTGATCACCTACGGCCGCTTCGGCGTCTATGCGACGATCGCGCTCATCCTCAACGCGCTTCTGATCCTCGGCATCATGGCGATCCTCAATACCACTCTGACCCTGCCGGGCATCGCCGGCTTCGTGCTGACGATCGGCGCGGCGGTGGACGCCAACGTGCTGATCAACGAGCGAATACGCGAGGAATTGAAGCGCGGCCGCAAGATCCTCGACGCGCTCGATACCGGCTATCGCGAGGCGAGCACCGCCATCTTCGACGCCAACATCACCAACGTGATCGCGGCCGGCATCATGTACTGGTTCGGCTCGGGCCCGATCCGCGGCTTCGCGGTGGTGCTCGGCATCGGGATCATCACTTCGGTATTCACCGCCGTCAACGTCACGCGCATGCTGGTTGCCCTCTGGGCGCGCAAGGCCCGGCCGCGCGAGCTCCACATCTAAGGAACAGACGATGCCTTTGCTGAAGCTCGTCCCCGACGACACCAATTTCGATTTCATGCGCTGGCGGAACGTCGCGCTGATCCTGTCGATCATCGCTACCGTCGCCTCGCTTGCGCTGGTGGCGGCGCGGGGCCTCAATCTCGGCGTGGATTTCGTGGGCGGCCAGATGATCCGCGCGACCTTCACCCAGAAGGCGCCGATCGAGGACATCCGCAACCGCATCGCCTCGCTCGAGCTCGGCGACGCATCGATCCAGGAGTTCGGCAACCAGAACACCCTCTCGATCCGGCTGCCGCTGCCGCCGGGCGACGAGGAAGCCGCCAACCAGGCCGGCTCCCGGGTACGCGGTGTGATCGAGCAGAAATATCCGGGCACCAAGTTCGCCGTGGATACCGTTTCGGGCAAGGTCTCGAACGAGCTCTACCGATCGGGCTCGCTTGCGATCGCGCTCGCGATGCTCGGGATCGCGATCTACATCTGGTTCCGTTTCGAATGGCAGTTCGGCGTGGGAGCGCTCGTGACGCTCTTCCACGACGTGTCGATGACGATGGGCTTCTTCTCGCTGACGCAGCTGGAATTCAACCTCAACGTCGTCGCTGCGATCCTCACCATCGTCGGCTATTCGCTCAACGACACGGTGGTGATCTACGACCGCATCCGCGAGAATCTCCGAAAATACCGCAAGATGGAGATCGTCCCGCTGCTCAACCTCTCATTGAACGAGACGCTGTCGCGGACGATCGTCACCAGCCTTTCCATCATGCTCGCTCTTCTGGCGCTGCTGCTGATCGGGCCGGAAGTGATTTTCGGCCTGACGATCGCGATCCTGCTCGGCATCTTCATCGGCACCTATTCGTCGATCTACATCTCGTCGCCGATCCTCGTCTGGCTGAAGGTGAATTCGGAAAGCTTCGTCCCGAAGAATACGGGCGGGGCCGAGCGGGTGAAGAGCCAGAACGAGAGCTTCTGATCCGGTGCCGCGCTGGGAGCAGGACAATCGGGCGCAGGGGCCCATCGTCCAGGGCTTCACCGAGCGCGGCTTCTCGGTCGACGGCGGCATCTACGAGGCGCTTCTGCTGACGCCCGAGCGAGCGGACGGATGGTCACCGCCGCCGGTCGGTTCGCTCGAGCTGGAGCATCTGGAGCCCTTGCTGGCGCTCCAGCCGCAGCCCGAATTTCTGATCATCGGCACCGGCCCTTCCATGGCCTTTCCGCCGCGCGCGCTCGTTCGGGCGCTGGAAGAGCGGGGGATCGGGGTCGAAGCGATGGACAGCCGCGCCGCCGCCCGCACCTGGGGCATGCTGCGCGGAGAGGGCCGCTGGATCGCCGCCGCCCTTATGCCGCTCGCTTGAGCCTTCCCGCCGCGACCGCGGAGAGGTGCTCGAACAGGCTGCGGCAATTGGTCTCGCAGCTGAAGCGCTCGGACGCCGCACGCACCTTCGCCTGATCGGGCGGATCGGCCAGGATCGCCCTGATCGCCGCGGCCATCGAGTCCGGATCGGCGGGCACGATCGCCCCCGCTTCAGGGCGGTCGATCACCTCGCGGGCCCCGCCGACATCCGGCGTCACCACCGGAGTGCCCGAAGCAAGCGCCTCCACCCAGACGTTGGCGAGGCCTTCCGAGCGCGACGGCAGCAGCATCACGTCCGCGGCCGCCATCACCTTTGCCACTTCGTCATGGGCGAGCCCGCCGACCAGCCGGACCCGATGGCCGAGCCATTTGCGCCGCACCATCGCCTCGAGCCGCGGCCGGTCGGGCCCTTGCCCCGCGAGGATCAAGGTCGCCTCGGGGATCCGCTCCGCCGTCTCGATCGCCACCTTCTGCCCCTTCCCCGGGATCAGTGCCCCGACGGTGACGATCAGCGGCCCCGCCACGCCGAGCTCCGCCTTCGCCTGCGCCCGGTCCACCGGCCGGAAGCGGTCGTGGTCGACGCCGGTATAATGGGTCCTGATCTTCTCCGCCGGCATTCCGAAGCCGGCCATCACCCGCCCCAGCGCCGCGCTCACCGCCAGCATTCCGCCCGCCGCCCTGGAGGCTTCGAGTATCTGCTCCGCAACGCCCGGCCTGTGCATCCAATATTGAACGTCGCTGCCCCGCGCCGTCACCGAGAAGGGCACGCCCAACTGGCGGCCGAGCAGCATCGCCGCCGGACCGTCCGGCCAGAAGAATTCCGCATCGATCACGTCGAACGGGAAGCGCTCCCGGATTCCCCGAAGCACCGGCAGCAGGCTCTCCGCCATCGCCTCCGCGGTCCGGCGCGCTCCGACGATCGGGATGATCGGAAAGCGCGGCCGGTGCACCGTCAGCCCCTTCCACTCTTCCACGAGCGGCAGCCGCGCCCGTGCGCGGTAGCGGCGGTGGTAAGAAAGCGGGCCGGGGGGAAGTCCGATCGGAGCGACCACCTCGACCTCCACACCGCTAAGCGCCGCGAGGCCGACCGCCTGACGCTCGACGAAGATCCCGAACGTCGGCTGAGCACTGTTCGGGAACAGGCTGGAAAGGGTTAGGACGCGGAGCATCCCCACCCCCTTAGCAAAGGAGCTTTATCAGCTCATTAAACCGCGGTTCAGGCGCGCTCGCCATGCTCGCCCATCTCCTGCTTGGCCTTGGCCCAAGCCTCAGCTAAGAAGCCCGCATGCGTCATTTTTCCCGCCCGCTCGCTGCCCTGATCCTTGCTGCCATGGCCCTTCCGATGGCCGGCTGCGCCGGCCTCGGCCTCGGCGGCAAGAAGACCAGCGCCGACACCCAATATGTCGCGCGCGACGTCAACACGCTCTACAACAGCGCCAAGGACCGGCTCGACCGCCGCGACTACAAGACGGCCGCAGCCCTGTTCGACGAGGTCGAGCGCCAGCATCCCTATTCGATCTGGGCCCGCCGGGCGCAGCTGATGAGCGCGTTCAGCTATTATGCGGCGAAGGATCACGAGAAATCGATCGAAAGCGCCCGCCGCTTCCTTGCCATCCACCCGGGCAACAAGGATGCGCCCTACGCGCTCTATCTGATCGGCGTGAACTATTACGAGCAGATCACGGACGTCACCCGCGACCAGTCCACTACTCGGAGCGCGCTCGACTCCCTCGGCGAGCTGATCCGCCGCTATCCCGAGACCCGCTTCGCCGCCGACGCGCGGATCAAGACCGATCTCGTCCGCGATCACCTCGCCGGCAAGGAAATGGAGATCGGCCGCTTCTACCAGCGCCGGGGCCAGTGGCTCGCCTCCGTCTCCCGCTTCCGCTCGGTGGTCGATGAATATGAGACCACGACTCATGCGCCCGAGGCGCTGATGCGGCTCACCGAATCCTATCTGGCGCTCGGCGTCACCGAGGAAGCCCGCAAGGCGGCGGCCGTGCTCGGCGCCAATTATCCCGGCAGCAAATGGTATGAGCGCGCCTATTCGCTGATGCAGAAGCACGGCGGCACAGCAACGGCGGCGGCGGCCACCGCCGCGTCCTGATCGTCCGGGGGGCTCGTGCTGACCGCCCTCTCGATCCG
>NZ_DASVUE010000103.1:0-3646 GCF_036387215.1 Allosphingosinicella sp.
CGAAGCAATGTGACGTTGCTGGGCTTCGGCCCCTTCAACGCGGCGCTTGACCTCAACGGCTATAACGGAGGCGGCGGATTCGACCAGCTGACCCTCTGGCATGATCGGGATCAGAGTGCGTTGATCCCGATCGGCACCGCCCTGGAGCGGCAGGGCTGGCGGCTCTGCCTTACAGGCGATGGGAACCGGGGCGATCAGGCGATCTATACGCATCCACGGGCGCGGGCCCGGATCTCGATGGACCTTAGCTACTGGGGCAAGCGGCGCCTCCGCATCATTCCGGATTGGAACGTCCGGGACGCTCGCTGCTGACCGCCGCTTCCCGAAAATCGAAACCGCAGCGCCTCTCTGGCGGTTCTAGCGCGGACGAGGAGGAGGAAGTCGCATGCGTATCCTTGCCGGGCTGGCGCCGTTGCTCGCTCTTGCCGCCTGCGTGCCCCATCCTCCAAAAAGCCTCTCCGCCGGGCCTGCCCAAGCGGCGCAGATGGCGCAGGTCCATTTCTATGACCAGCGCGTTCCGGCGGATAAGCCGGGCGAGTTCACCGTCCGCTTCGACGACGGCTCGGGCGAGCGGATCGTCCGTCCGGCCGACTTCCAGCTCCGGGAATGGGGCTTCCCGACATCGGAGCGGCTCGCCACGCGCCCGGCCGGCACGCTCAACATCAAGGTCACTCTGTCGCGGCAGGGCCGGCCGGTCTCCGAAGGCTCCATCTCGCTGCCGCTGAAGCCCGACTGGATCTACGGCATCAGCCTGTCCGCTCACGCCCGCAACCCGGTGGAAGGCTGTCTCGGCTGCGTCGGCCTTCGCTCCTTCCCGATCGAGGGGGAGCCGGCGGAGAAGCTTCACATCGTCTGGGGCGGCAACTCGATCTCAGCCCCGCTCCCCTCCTGAAGGCGGTTTCGCGGCGATCCGGGGCGCTTCGTCGATACGCGAGAGCGCGGCCTGGTTGCACAATATCCGAGCGAACTGCCTGCTGGCACGGTCGTAGACGAGGTTCACGACCGAGCAGCCCTCCGTCTTTCCCTGCGGAAGCCCGCTGCGCTCGACCAGGTGCACCCGGCCCGAGCCGCGCGTCGCGGGGAGATAGACCGCGGCGATCCGGTCCTCCGCAACCGAGTAGAAACGCTCGTAGCCCGCGAGCGGCCGGGTTGCGTCGGGCAGCGGCACCATCTTCTCGAGCGCGGTCACGACGGCGAGCGCTTTGGCTTCGCTGCCGCTCGCAGGCGGAGAGCCGCACGCGAACAAAGCGGCCACGGCGGCGGTTGCAAGGATCAGCCTCACCACGTCTCCTCCCTGCCTCATCCTACCCTTAATCTTGCGGCCAGTCGATCCGTATGGCGGCGCGGAAGGGACGGGCCTCGTCCACCGCCCTCCGGAACGACGGCCGCGCCATCAGGCGCTCGAAATAAGCGGCGAGGTTCGAATGCTCGCCGAACGGGACTGCGAGCCTTGCATAGAAGAGCGCCGGCGCCGCCGCGCAGTCGGCGATGGTGAACGCCTCGCCCGCCGCCCAACCGCCTCCGGCAAGCTGCGCATCGAGCACCTTATAGGCCCTTTCGAGCGCCGCCCTCGCCTCCTCGACGCCCTTGTCGGTGGGGCGGTCGGGAAAGATCAGCGGAAGCATCGCCGTCTGCATCGGCACGTCGACATAATTGTCGAAGAAGCGGTCCCAGATCCGCGCCTGCAGCGCCGCGGCCCCATCGGAGGGGACGAGCGGCACCGGCCCCGGATGATGCTCCGCCAGATACTCGATGATCAGCCCCGATTCCGGCACCGTCACGCCCGCTTCCTCGTCGCGGAGCACCGGGAACTTGGCGAGCGGCCACACCGCCGCCAGCTCGGCCCGGGACTGCGGATCCCGAAGGTCGATCACCCGCGGCTCGAACGCCGTCCCGTTCTCGTAAAGCGCGACCAGCACCTTCTGGCAGAAGGAGGAGAAAGGGTGGTAGTAAAGCGTCAGCGTCATAGGCTCATTCTCCTTCTGCCGGGGCACGATCCATGCGAAGGCCGTTTCCGATCAGGCTTAGCCGGGAAACGCCCAGGACAAGGAGCAGATTTTCGAGGAGCGCAGCGATTGCCGGCGGGGCCATCATCGCCGCATCATGCACCCCCACGCCTCCACCGGCGCGCGTGAAGGTCACTGCTTCCCCCTCCGCGGGAGCAGCCGAAGGTCAGGCGCCCTGGTCGCTCCCCGGCTTCGCAATCTGGGCGCCGGGCCTGCCGCCGATCCTCACGGCGAAGCTTGAGGCGCGGGGAGCCTCTATGTCAGGCTATGCCGAGATAGATCTCGCGCTGACGAACACGGGGCAGCCGGTCTACGTCTCGAAATTCTTCGGATCGACCCGGGGCATTGCGTGGAGCGTCGAAGACCGAAGGGGTCGCCGGCAGCGCCCGGCTGAACCGATGCCCATCTCGCCTCCCGAGCCCCCGCCGCCCCCTTATCTGCCCGGCCAGTCCCTGGCGGAGATGGGCCGCGGCATGATCCTGCTGGAGCGGGGAGCAACCATCAGGGTCAAAGTGCAGGATTTCGCCAAATGGATATTCCCGGGGCCTGGGAATTGGAGAGTGCGCCTGCACCTGAGGCTTCGGAACGCCCATCCGCCGCTTGCCGGAGGACGCTCGGAGCCCGACATCGAACTGGTGTCGGAACCGATGATTGTCCGGGTTACGGCCTAAGCTCCGCTACCCGTCCCCGGCTGGCTATTCCGCGAACAGCCGGTCCACGTCGCCTCCGTTCTGCTTCAGGAACGCCGCGACCCTCAGCCTCCCCTCATAATAAGGCAGAGCCGGATGGCTTCGGCCGCTTCGCTTCAGCGCCTCATGTTCGGCAGGGCTGAGGCTGCTTTCCCTGGCGATATGATCGGCATAGCCTTCCCGCTTCCACTGCGGCAGCAATCCCATCCTGATCTCGCCGATATGCCGGGCAGTCAGCAGATGCGTCGTCTCGTGGGCGATCGTGCCGGAGAGGGTGCGCGTGCCGCCGATCGCCCGGCCGTTGTAGATGCGGTCGGCTTCCGGATCGCTCCGGTTGAAGACGAGCACGCTCGAGAAGGGCAGCCGAAAGCCGAACGAGCCGGGGCTTCGGACCGCAAGCAGCTTCCAGCGCCAGCCGCCGTCGCTGAGGAAGATGCGGCGGCGGACGTTCGGCTCGTTGATCGGGCTTGCCGCCAGCAACCCATCCGCGCGGGCAAGCGCGGCCTCCGTCCACCTGGTGATCGGCCGCTCGGAATAGACCGTCGTCGCTCCGCGCTCGGCGCTGTAGGGCCAGGCGAGCAGCTCGGGCGCATAGCCGGCACCGGCAACGAGGAGCACCGCGCCGACCAAGGCACGGGTTGCGATCCGCCGTGCCCGCGGCCGGCCTCTGTCGCCCCGTGGGGCCGTATCCTGGTGTGTCTTCCCCTCCATCGCTCCTCCCCCGAAAGGCGAAGGATAATCGCTTCCGCGCCCGTGCCTAGACCGCAGCTGAATCGCGCAACAGCGGTCAAGTCTGCGCCCCCGCCGATTCGCAGGGCCGGCGCCCGCGGAAAGCTGCCGATTCCGCTCCGCCGGGCGCATGATTCCAGCGGCTTGGCTGTCCGCGCTTGCCGCGACCGCAGCCGGCGCCTAGACGGAACACATCGGGAACAGGAGCGATGGTGAAAAAAA
>NZ_DASVUE010000104.1:0-9326 GCF_036387215.1 Allosphingosinicella sp.
GTGGCGGGAGCGGAAGGCGCGAAGGATTTCGAAGCAGGCGGCGGGGGTGGCGCCGCCGGCAAGCGCCCGGTCGGCGGCAGCCTGGATGGTGGGGCCGTCGGCGATCGGATCGGAGAAAGGGATGCCGACCTCGATCATGTCCGCGCCGCCCGCTACCAGCGCGTCGAGGATGGCGCCGCTCTCCTCAAGGCTCGGATCCCCGAGCATCACGAAGGCCCCGAAAGCACCCTGGTTTCCGAGGCGCGAGAACATGTCGCGATAGCGGCTCATGCAGACGGGCTCAGCAATTCCTGCGCCTGGGCGACGTCCTTGTCGCCGCGGCCGGAGAGGTTGACCACCAGCACGGTCTCCTCCTCCGCCTCCTCCGCCATCTTCAGCGCGTGCGCGAGCGCGTGGGCGGATTCGAAGGCGCAGAGGATGCCCTCGGAACGGGCGAGGAGAGTGAAGGCGGCGAGCGCGTCCTTGTCGGTGCACCCGACATATTCGGCCCGGCCGCTGTCCTTGAGGTGCGCATGCTCCGGGCCTACGGCGGGGTAATCGAGGCCGGCGGAGACGGACCAGCTGTCCGAAATCTGCCCGTCGGCGTCCTGCAGCACATAGGTCTCCGCGCCGTGCAGCACACCTGGGCGGCCGCGAAGCAAAGTCGCGCCATGGTCGCTGCCGTCGAGCCCGCGGCCGGCGGCTTCGACGCCGATCAGGCGCACGCTCTCGTCGCCGACGAATTCGTGAAACGCGCCCATCGCGTTCGAACCTCCGCCGACACATGCGATCACCGCGTCAGGCAACCGGCCTTCTTCTTCGAGGATCTGCTCCCGCGCTTCCTTGCCGATCACGCGCTGGAACTCGCGCACCATCAGCGGGAAGGGGTGCGGCCCGGCGACCGTGCCGAGCAGATAGTGGGTGTCGGCGAAGCTCGCCGTCCAGTCGCGCAGCGCCTCGTTGACGGCGTCCTTCAGGGTTCGGCCGCCGCTTTCCACCGGGATCACCTCCGCGCCCATCAGCCGCATCCGGAAGACGTTGAGCTTTTGCCGCTCGACATCGTGCGCGCCCATGTAGATGCGCGTCTCGAGGCCGAAGAGGGCGCCCGCAAGCGCCGTCGCGACGCCATGCTGGCCCGCGCCCGTCTCGGCGATGATCCGGCGCTTGCCCATCTTCTTCGCGAGCAGCCCCTGGCCGAGCACCTGATTGGTCTTGTGGGCACCGCCGTGGAGGAGGTCCTCGCGCTTCAGATAGATGCGGGCGCGTTCGTTCCCGAGGTTGCGGCAGCGTGTGAGCGGCGTCGGCCGGCCCGCATATTTATGCAGCAGCTCCGACAGCTCGAACTGGAACGCCTCGTCCTCCATCGCCGCGACGAAGGCCGCTTCGAGCTCCTCGAGCGCCGGCATCAGGATCTCGGGCACATAGGCGCCGCCATAGGCGCCGAACCGACCGGTCATCAGCATAGCGGCGCCTTCCGATCGGTGGGTTCGGGAGCCGGAAGGTTCATAAGGTTCAGCTCCCCTGGGGCCGAAAAACGCCTGCCTGCGCCCGCCCGGCGCGGAAGGTTCAGCATTCGCGCTCTCCCCGCACCGGCAGCCGGAGCGCCTCGAAGAAGGCATGGAGCTTGCCTGCATCCTTGCGGCCGGGCGCCATCTCGACGCCCGAGCTCACGTCCAGCGCAAAGGCGCCGACTTCCGCGGCCGCCCGCGCATTTTGCGGCTTCAGGCCACCGGCCAGGATCCCGCCCTTGAGGTCGCTCCTGCCTTTCACCCGGCCCCAGTCGAACACCACTCCGGTGCCGCCGGAGCGGCCACCGACCGAGCTGTCGAACAGGGTCCGGTCCGCGCCCGCTCGCGCTTCCGGCACGTCGCCGTCGACGCCGCTTGCAGCCCAGATTTCACAGGTGGGGGGAAGCATCGTCCGAAGCGCCTTGATGTAGGCTGCGTCCTCCTGTCCGTGCAGCTGCACGACCGCGAAGCCGAGCCGGTGAGCGAGCTGCGCGACCTGCTCCACCTTCTCGTTGCGGAACACGCCGACGAGCGAAATGCCCTGCGCCGCTTTCACGATCTCGTCGGCCTCGGCGCTGTTGACGGCGCGCGGCGTGTTCGGAACCATGACGAGCCCGGCATAAGAGGCGCCGAGCTCCGCCGCCAGCTCGAGATCGTGCGCGTCGGTGAGCCCGCACACTTTCACCCGGCCGAATGCGAGCTCGCGCGCCGCCTGCGCCGGGTTCTCTGAGCGCATCAGCGACGAGCCGATGAGGAACGCGTCGGCATGGGCGCCGAGGCGTTCGATCTCGGCGCGATTCTGGATCCCGGATTCGGCGACCAGCAGCCGCTCGTTCGGCACCAGCGGCGCCAGGCGCTCGGTGGTCGCAAGGTCGATCTTCAGCGTCTTGAGGTCGCGATTGTTGATGCCGACGATCTCCGCGCCGAGCGCGATCGCGCGCTTCACTTCTTCTTCGGTGTGGGCTTCCACGAGCACGTCCATGCCGAGCGATTGCGCTTCGGCCAGCACCTCGGCCGCTTCTTCATCGTCCAGCACTGAGAGCATCGCCAGCACGGCGTCGGCGCCGTGGATTCGCGCCTCCGGTACCTGCCGAGCGTCGATCACGAAGTCCTTGGCGAGGATCGGCCCGGAGAACTCGGCGCGGACGGCGGCGAGATCCTCGTAGGAGCCGCCGAAATAGGGGGTGTCGACAAGCACGCTGATCGCATCGGCGGCACCGCGATAGGCACGTGCCATTGCCGCGGGATCGGCGGCTTCGCGGAGCGTGCCTTCGCTCGGGGAGGCGCGCTTCACTTCCATGATGAAGCGCGCGCCCGGCCGGCTCAGCGCAGCCTTCAGGCTCCGCCGGGTCGGCTCCGCCTGTTCCCGAAGCGCCTCGATCGCGACGCCCCGAAGCCGCTCGGCCACGTCCGCGCGCTTGCGGGCGACGATTTCGCCCAGCACGCCCTCGATCTCACGCATTGGTGATGTCCACGAAGGCTTTCAGGCGCTGATAGCCGGCGCCGGAAGCGAGCACGCCCTTCGCCACCGCGACCGCAATCTTGAGGTTCTCGGCAAGGCCGGCCGTCATCAGCAGCGCTCCTGCGTTGAGGGCGACGACGTCGGCCTCAACCGCGGGGCCGCAGCCCATCAGCAGTGCCTTCAGCCGCTCGGCATTCTCCTCTGGGCCGCCGCCCTTCAGCGCTGTCACGGGCGCCTGGCGGAGGCCTGCATCCTCGGGCGTGATCACCAGGGGCTCGATCTCGCCAGCGTTGAGCCGCACCGCCTGGGTGGGGCCGTGAAGCGCGATCTCGTCGAGGCCCGAGCCGTGCACGACCAGCGCCTTCTGAAGCCCCAGCGCCGCAAGCGTCTTCGCGACCGGCTCGAGCAGCTTCGGATCGGCGATGCCGAGCAGCTGCACCTGCGGCTCGGCCGGGTTCACGCAGGGGCCAAGGATGTTCATGATCGTCCGCACCTTGAGCGCACGGCGCACCGGCCCGGCATGGCGGAGGCCCGGGTGATAGCGCGGCGCGAACAGGAAGCAGACGCCGGCCTCGTCGAGCGCGCGCCGGGAGACTTCGGGAGACACGTCGAGCTTGGCTCCGAGCTGCTCGAGAACGTCCGCCGATCCGCAGCGCGAGGTAACGGAGCGGTTGCCGTGCTTCGCCACCGGCAATCCGGCAGCGGCCGCCACGAACGCGACCGCGGTCGAGACATTGATCGATCCCGATCCGTCGCCGCCCGTGCCGCACGTGTCGGCGAACAAATAGTTGGGCCGGGGAAAATATTCGTCGGCCGAACGAAGTGCCCGCGCCGCTCCGGTCAACTCCTCCGCCGTCTCGCCCTTGAGGCGGAGCGAGATCAGCATCGCGGCGATCGCCGGCTCGCTGAGGCGTCCCTCGACCAGAGCCTCGAACAGGCTCTGAGCCGCGGCGCTGTCGAGATCCTCGCCTGCATAGAGGCGCGCCAGCGCGGCCTCGGCTTCATCCTCGCCACGGGTTTCAATCGGCAGCTGCTGGGCAAGGTTGTTGTTCATGTACATCGTGGTGATCCTGGTGAATGCGCGAAAAAAAAAGCCCGCCGGGTGGGCGGGCCTGTCTTGATCTTCGGTGGGACTTAGAGAGTCCGGGTCACCATCGATGCAGGGCTGCCGCCGCGGAGGGAATGTCCCGCCACCAGCGCCATGCATGCGAAGCCGAAGCCGCCGTCGGGGCAGCCGGAATCGTCATGAGAGGAAAGCTCAGGTGCATCGCCCTCTGAAATCGCTGAAGAATTCCTATCGGTCAAGCATCTATTTCATCGGACGGGCTTACGCGGGCCCCGGTTCCCCGTCGGGCCGGACTTGATCCAGCTTCGATCTTCGCCTCCTATGCCGGAAACACGAATGTCCGGAGGCACCATGAAACTTCGCTTGTCGCTGCTGCTTGCCCCGATCGCGCTTGCCGCTTCCGTTCCGGTAGCGGCGCAGGCGCCGGTGCGGGCCTGGACCCCGGCGCAGGTGCAGCCGATCCTCGACAAGATGGGCCGCACGCGCCTCGCGCCGAACCTCTCCCACCTCAGCGCGGGCGAGCGGCAGGCGGTGGCGAAGCTGCTGGAGGTCGGCGAGATCTTCCAGAACCTCTACGAGCAGCAGCGGCACCGGAGCGCGCTGTCCGCCAAGGCCGCGCTTGCCAAGGCGAGTGACCCGCATTCGCGGAACCTGATGACGCTTTACCGGCTGAACTCAGGGCCGATTGCAACCACGCTCGAGAACAAGCGCGAGCCCTTCCTCGCCGTCGAAGCGCCGCCTCCGGGCAAGAACGTCTATCCCTGGGGCCTTACCGAGGCCGAGCTCCAGGCTGCGATCGCTGCCAATCCGGCGGAGCGCGGGCCGCTCACGCACCTCCGCCATGTCGTCCGCCGGGCCGACGCCGCGACGCTGAAGCGAGATATGGGCAAGCTGACTCAATATCCGGTGCTGGACACGCTCCACCCGGGGCTGAAGGCGAAGCTGCAGCGCCTCTCCCGCGCTCCAAACGCCCGCACTCTCTACGGGCTGCCTTATTCGGTCGCTTATGCCGACGAGATGGTGCGCTCGCACCGGCTCCTCCACGAGGCAGCCGCTTCAGTGGAGGCGGACGATGCCGAATTCGCCCGCTACCTGCGCAACCGGGCGCGGGACCTCCTCACCGACGATTACGAGGCGGGCGATGCCTCCTGGATCAAGGGCCGCTTCAAGAATTTGAACGCGCAGATCGGCGCCTACGAGACCTATGACGACGAACTCATGGGCACGCGCGCTTTCTACAGCCTCAGCCTGCTTGCGACGCGGAACGCCGAAAGCGCAGAGCTCCGGAAGGCGCTGCAGGGGATGCAGGAGCTGGAGAATTCGCTTCCGATCGACCGGCACAAGAAGGTGGTCGAGGACATTCCGGTCGGCGTCTACGACGTGATCGCCGATTTCGGGCAGGCGCGCGGCGGCAACACGGCGACCAACCTTCCGAACGAGCCCTACCTCGCCGATCGCTACGGCTCGATCATTCTCCTCCGCGCCAACATCATGCGCGATCCCAGCATCTTCGGCGGCGTCAACACGACCTGGACCACTGCGGTGGCGCCGAAATTCGCGGCGCATCTGACGCCGGATTCGAACTTCTACCGCACCCTCTGGCACGAGGTCGGCCACTATCTCGGCCCCGACAAGACAAGCGACAATCGCGAGTTCGACGCGGCGCTCGGCGCCGATGCAAGCATGCTCGAGGAGATGAAGGCGGACCTCGTCTCCCTGTTCGTCGCCAGGGAGCTCAATCGCCGCCGCTATTATACCGACGAGCAGCTCCGCTCCGTCTACGCGAGCGGGATCCTGCGCGTGCTCCAGAACAACAAGCCCCGGCGCGAGCAGCCCTACAACATGATGCAGCTCATGCAGTGGAATTGGTTCCTCGACAAAGGCGTGCTGTCGTTCGATCCGGCAACGGCGAAGCTCAGCATCGACTATGACCGCTACCACAATGCGGCGCGCGACCTCCTGAAGGAGGTGCTCGCGCTCCAGGATCGGGGCGACAAGGCTGCCGTCACCGCCTTCATCGACCGCTGGGGGAAGTGGGACGACAATCTCCACGGCAAGGTCGCGGCCAACATCCGCGCGCAGCAGCGCTACCGCTTCCGCCTGTTCGATTATGCCGCGACGGAGGGCGCTCAGTCGCGGTAGCGGAGGCCGATCCAGAGCGTGCGGGGGCTCGCGCGTTCGATGATACCGGCGGCCGTGATCCCGGCGACGATGCGCTCGTCGCTGAGATTTTCGGCTCGCGCTTCGAGGGCGAGGGTCTGGGTGATCGGCAGCGCGGCGGAAGCATCGAAGGTGAGCGCGCCCGGCAGGCGTTGCTCGTTCGAATCATCCTCGAACTGCCCGCCGGTGTAGCGCGCGGAGAGGGAGGCGCGGGCGCCGCTCGTGCCGGCCCAGGCGATCGTGCCGCTGGCCGTGTGGCGGGGCGTCTGCGCGGGGCGAAGGCCGTCGAGCGGCGCTGCTGCACCTGATGCGCGGACCTCCGCATCGGCGAAGCTGTAGCCGGCCGACAAGGACCAGGGACCGAAGCCGTAGCGGGCGTCGAGCTCTACCCCTCGGACCTCGATCGCATCCAGGTTCTGCCGCTGCCGATATTCGCCTCCCGCCGCGACGAAGCCGACGCCCGGAAACGTGCCGGGCCCACGGCCGAGCGTCACATTGGCGATGGAGTCGGTGAGGCGGTTCGCAAAGAGAGTGACGCCGATCCTGGCATTCTCATCGGCGCGGATATCGGCCCCCGCCTCGATACCGCGTAGCCGCTCCGGATCGAGCGCCGCATTGGCCGCAGTGGCATCGGCGCCCACGCGAAACGGCCGGTAGAGCTCGTTCAAGGTCGGCAGCCGCCAGCCGAGATAGGCGGCAGTGCGAAAGGTGACGGCATCGGCCGCTCGATAGGCGAGCCCTGCCCGGCCGGTCGGCTCCCAGCCCGACCGGTTGCCAAAGCGCGTGTCGGTGAGCAGGCCTCCGGTCGCGAACAGCCTCTCCTCCAGAAAGCCGTCCGCGATCCGCCAGCGATCCACGCGCCCGCCGCCGGTAAGCGTCAGTGCGCCGCTCTTCCACGCGGCCTCGGCGAAGGCGCCGAGCGTGCGGGTCCTGCCGCCCGCGATCCGGCGCCTCGTGCCGACATCGCCGACGAAGCTGAACCTCTCCCGAGTGACGCCCTCCGTGTCGCGCCAGTCGGCGCCGATCCGAACCTCCGTCCCCGCCCCGAGCGGCGGCCGCACTTCGAACCGCGCTCCGATGCCGGTGGAGGGAACGTTATATTGCTCGGAGGTGCGCGAGGCGGCCGTCCGGGCGGCGTTCACTGCGGCGAAGCTGTTGTAGAATTGGCGGGTCTGAACGTAGCCGAGCGCCGACCAGCGCCAGGCGCCGGAGCCCACCAGCCGGAGCGATGCGTCCGCGCCCTCCGTCGAAATGGCCGAAAACGCGGTGCCGCGCTCGCGATCGTCGCTGAACCAGAGGCCGTTTGCCTGCAGCTCCACCGACTCCGAAAGCGGCGCCACCGCCCGAAGCGAGACGCTGGCTTGCTCGTAGGGGGAGGGGCGGTCCGCCGGCCCTCGTTGCTCGCTCACCACCGGCACGAACCCGTCGCCGCGCCCGTAGCTTGCGGAGAGGCTGAGGAAACCCGAGCCGAGGCGGGCGCCGAAGCCGCCGTGAAGGTCGATGCCGTCGCGGCTGCCATAGGCTGCCGAAGCGGTGAGGCCGAGCAGATCGGAGGGAAGGGCGCTGATGAGCTCGATCGTCCCGGCGAGTGCTCCGGGTCCATAGACGCCGCTGCCGCCGCCGCGCACCACGCGCACTTGGCCGAGCCGCTGCGGATCGTAAGCGGGCCAGCTCACCCAGCCGCCGAAGGGATCGGTCTGAGGCACTCCGTCGAGGATCAGGAGCGCACGGCTGGACGCATTGCCGCCGAGCGCCCGAAGCGTCGCGCCCTGGCTGGTGGGGTTTGCCGACCGTGCATCGGAGCGGCGGAAGAGCTGGAAGCCCGGCACTTCCTTCAGGATCTCGTCGAGCCGGCCCGACGCCGAGCCGGTCAGCCGCTCCCGGCCGACGACGACCGTGTCATAGACTTCTTCGCCAAGCCCCGCCTCCAGCCCGCGGCCGGTGACGACGATCTCGTCGGTTTGCGCGGCAGGCGCGACGATGATGGGGCCGGAAAGCAACATGGCCCCGCCTTATTGGGGCGGAGCCATGAGAGCCAGCTGAGATGGAAGGCTTTTACCGTGCTGCGCGGCGCTGGCCGCCCGGCCGGGCGCCTTGCGGCCGCCCTGCCGGCCTCGGCCGGTACCGCTTCGACGGGCGGGCGGGGCCGCGGGGGCGCTCCTCGCGCTCGACGATTGCGGGGCCGGTGCGGCTTGCCTTGATGCTGTTCGCCTCGCGGATGAAATTCTCCGGAAGCGGCACCACTTCGATCTTCTGCTTGGTGAGCTTCTCGATGCCTTTGAGGTACGGACGCTCGTCCTCGGCGCAATAAGCGACCGCGATGCCGGCCGCGCCGGCACGCGCGGTGCGGCCGATCCGGTGCACATATTGCTCCGGCACGTTCGGAAGCTCGAAGTTGATGACGTGGCTGACGCCCGACACGTCGATGCCGCGCGCGGCGATGTCGGTCGCGACCAGGATCTTGGCCTTGCCGCCCTTGAATTCGGCAAGCGCACGCTCGCGCTGCGGCTGGCTCTTGTTGCCGTGGATCGCGTTCGAAGCGATGCCGTTGCCGGCGAGCAGCTTCACGACCCGGTCTGCGCCATGCTTGGTGCGGGTGAAGATCAGAACCCGGTCCATGTTGCCGCGGTCGGAGAAGCCGGCGCGGAGCATCATGGTGAGAAGCGCCTGCTTCTCGGTCTGCTGGCAGAAGGTGACGTACTGGTCGACCCGCTCCGCCGTCGTCGACGCCGGCGCCACCGAAACTTCGGCGGGGTCGGTCAGGAACTTGTCGGCGAGGTCGCGGATCGTCTTCGGCATGGTGGCCGAGAAGAACAGGCTCTGGCGCTTCGAGGGCAGCATCTTCACGATCTTCTTAAGGTCGTGGATGAAGCCCAGATCGAGCATCTGGTCGGCCTCGTCGAGGACGAGGATCTCGACGTTGCGAAGGTCCAGCGCGCGCTGTTCGACGAGGTCGAGCATTCGGCCCGGCGTCGCAACGAGCACGTCGACGCCGCGGGACACGTCCTGGCGGTTCTTGTTGATCGAAGTGCCGCCGAACACGGTCGCAACGGAGATGTGGGCGAAGCGGCCATAGGCGCGGGCGCTCTCGGCGATCTGGCTTGCAAGCTCGCGCGTCGGCGCAAGCACCAGCATCCGGCAGGTCTTGGGC
>NZ_DASVUE010000105.1:0-7790 GCF_036387215.1 Allosphingosinicella sp.
GCCGGCCTCGGCGAGGAGACCGAATACGAATTGCCGATGACCCAGGAGCAGATCGCCGACTGCACCGGCCTCACGGCCGTTCACGTCAACCGCACCCTCAAGGCCCTGGAAGCCGAACAGCTGATCACCCGGCGGAGCAGCCGCACCGTCACGATCGGCGACTGGAAGAAGCTTGCGGATGCCGGCGATTTCGACAGCACCTACCTTCACCTGCACCCCAGCGAGCCGGCGCTCCAATAGGCGGTTTTGCAGGCGCTGCGATCTGCCGGCCCGCTTGCAAGTGAAAGCGCCAGCCTCCAAAGGCTCCAAATGGACCTAGCGTCCTCCGCAATCGGCAATTTCCACGCGGCGGTTCTGAGGCTCCGGGCCGTCCGTCTCCACAATGAGACGCGTTTCTCCCATGGGGACTATGATGAGGTCGCGGGACCGCATTCCCCTAGCCCTCAATGCCGCCTTGACGGCATCTGCCCGCCTTTTGGACAAACTGCGGTTGTAGCTTGGGGAGCCGGGGGCGTCGGCGTGACCTACCAGCGTCAGCGGCGACCTCAGATGCTCTTTCACCGCAACCATGTTCTCGATGATCCGCTGCGATCCGTCAGTCAGCGCCGCGCTTCCGAAATCGAAGAAAATTATAAAGGGATCGCAAGTCGCAGGCGGAGGTGGAGGCACGGTGGCTTGCGCAACAGCAATCCCCAGCAGCGCGGATATCATGTTCCCTCAACACAAACGCGACTTCACCCTGATCATGTATCCAAAGCAGGACATGGGCAATGGGTGGAAGGCGGACGGTTATTGGAATAGACGGGGAAGTTGTGGTGCACGCGAACTCGACCAGCCAATGACTGCCAACGTTCAAGCGCTCAACGAACGTGAAAAGGAGACGCTGCGGCTTCTGCTTCAAGGCCACGACGCAAAGTCGATTGCGCGCGATCTTGGCATCTCAGTTCACACGGTGAATGAGCGGTTGCGCGCGTCGCGCCGTAAACTGGGTGTTGCAAGCAGCCGAGAGGCCGCGCGGACCTTGGCACGCTTCGAGCAGGGAACACACAATTCTTCTGTAGGCAAAGGATTTGGGGTCGCCGGAGACCACGCCCAGGAGAACAAGGGACACCGCCCCGATGGACCGAGGGGTGTGAAGCACCCAGCCGTCCTGGCTATTGGAGGAACGGTGATCATGTCGCTCATTATCGCAGCAGCTATGCTCACATGGCTCGCGCCAGGAAGCACAGAGGTGGGTCCCTTGCCCAACTGGAGCACGGCAACGACTGTTCCAGCAGGGAATACGGAGTCCACGAACATTGTTCAACTGGACGGTAATCGCTTGCTGTGGAACGGTAAGGAAGCGTCTGAAGCCACAGTGACCGAGTTCCTCGCGGTCACCCGCCAGATGCATCCACAACCGGTGTTGATCCTTAGCTACACTGCGCAAACGCCCGCCAAGCGCGTCCAACGGGTAAGGTCGCTGGTCGACAACGCGATCCAGTGCAAACCGGGTAAATGCCTCGAAATCGCCAGCTAGGGTTGGTCGAATGCCCTTCGTTGGCTGGCTAAATGCCCACCCCGGCATCCGCTCTGGACGATCGCCACGAATTCACGAGCGATGCGGGCGCGGGAGAGCGGACGCAGTGGGCCCAGACATCAGGTGCGTCCGTTATTCGCGAGGCGCCATCGTTGGGCGTGAGACCGGTGAAGCGGCGGAACACGGTGGTGAAATGGGCCTGCGTCTGGAAGCCGACGCTGAGCGCCACTTCAGCCAGCGGCATGCCCGAACGGCGAAGCAGGTCCTGAGCCCGTTCGACCCGTGATCGAAGCAGATATTCATGCGGCCGGAGCCCGGTGGCGGCTCGGAATTGCGCCGCGAAGTGCATGCGGCTCAACCCGGCTGCAGCCGCGAGATCCTCGAGACGGACGGTTTCGGCGAGGTGGGCATGGACGAATTCGTACGTGCGCGTCAGGCGCCACTTGATGAGGCCGGCTGCTTCGTCCTGCCCCCGCCGGCGGCCGTTCGAATAGACGTCCAGGAGCCGGGCGAGAATCGCACCGCAAAGGCCGTCGGCATAGATCCGGGCCACGTCCGCGCCGATGTCGGGAGCGCTGAGGAGAGCCGTGCCGAGGCGCTCCAGGGCGGCGTCATAGGCCGGGCCCCGGCTGAACAGCTCGATGCCCGGCGGGGCGGACCGATCATAGGCTTCCTCGTAGCAGTCGATCAGCAATCTGCGCGGTACGAACAGGTGCAGCTGATCGTACCGCCCAAGCTGCTCGATGCGCGCACCCTGGACGGGCGGAGTGATCTGGACCCAGCCGGGCAACGCCCGCCCCCGCATTGCCAGACGCTGCCCGACGTAAAGGGCGCCCTGGGTCTGCCGGAGCGGAAAACCGATGGTGAAGCGATCCGGGTCGCCGCTCCACTCATGTTCCTCGATCGCATCCCCTCCGCCCCTCCAACGGCCGACCACCAGCCGCTTGGAATCGTGAAGGCGGGACGGCAGGGAACGCCAGGCGGGCTCTTCCTGAATGCCGGGCTCGCTGACGCTCTCCAGGCGCTCCGAGGGCCCGCTCACCTGCATGCGGATCGGGATCCAAGCGCCGAACTGCCGCCCGTCCGGGCGGTTCTGCGGCGCTCAGCAGCAAGTCGGCCGGGTGCAGGCATGTCCGCATCCCCTCCCCAGCCCCTGATGTACATCAAGCCGGCGCATTCGTCGCCGGTTTTAAGATGCCCGATCCTGCCCCGGCTGCGCTCCGGCGGATGGTTATGCGATCGCGCCGAGAAGAACCGTTTGCGCTGGCTCCATCCGGGCCGCGACCTCAAGGGGAACGCCGAGTCGCAGGAGCATGTCAACGACCGGGTGGAAAGACAGTGTGACTGCGCCCCTATCGTTCTCGCGAACCAGCAGGCGGAGCGGCAGGTCAAGCGCCGCGGCCGAGCTCGCCATCATGACGAGCGTACCCTTGGCCGGATTGCCGTAGAGCAGGACCATGGTCGGCGGGATGTGAAGACCGACTGCCTTGGCAGCGGCGCAATGATCGATGCGCGAGAAGACCG
This sequence comes from Allosphingosinicella sp., assembly GCF_036387215.1. GTDB lineage: Bacteria > Pseudomonadota > Alphaproteobacteria > Sphingomonadales > Sphingomonadaceae > Allosphingosinicella. The sequence goes on from NZ_DASVUE010000105.1 coordinate 3,044, forward strand.
ACATGCCCGCTTTCTCGATTGCATCGGCGAGCCGCTCGACCGTCTCGTCGAACCTGAATCTGCTCGCCTGTACGAACAGCGGCGAGGGCTCACATTTCTCCACGGCCTTTCTCCCTCCGACGGCTACGGGTGGTTCAGCTGGACCAGAAGCCGGCAACCAGGGTCAGCGTCAGCAGGATCAGGAGGATGTTGACCGCGCGGAGCAAAGGCTGCGGCACGGTCCGGCTGGCCGACTGCGCCTGCGCTCCGAAATACTTGCGGTCGCACCATATGCCTGCCGCGAAGCAGAAGACCGCCAGTGCCAGAAGCGCCGCGCTGACGAGCTCCATCGACCAGGCCGGGATCCGGCCTCCGACCAGCGCCTGGGCGCCGATGCCGCCGCCCAACGCCGCGAGCCCGGTCCGCAGCCAGGCGGCATAGGTCCGTTCGTAGGCAAGGATGGTGCGATCGGCGCTGAAGACGAGCTGCACGTCCTCGCGGGAACCACGAAGGGCTGGATCTTCGGCCACTCGCCCCTCCTCCGGCGCCGTCTGGAGCATCAGGCGCTTAACGCCTCCCACAGCCCCTGGATTTCGTAATCGCACTGCTTCGGTGCAGGGCTGGCGGTCCGTGGGCGTGCGAATCCGAAATATGGACGCCGTCCGATTGCGCTATCGCACGGTGCTACAGCTGCCGGCCGCAATGGACCGATCACCGCCCGGAGCGGACTTCCTGCACAACCGGCGCAGCCACGTTGAAGAGGGAGCGGATGTGGTGGTTGAGACAGCGGCAACCAGCTTACGACCGCGGCGGAGCCTTCACGCGCTGCCGACCCCCGCCATCCTCTTTGTGCTGACTGGTCTTCTGCTGATCGGTGCATCGCCGGCCTATCAGCATGACGACGGGACCTTCGGCGATGCGATGGAGGCGGCGATGCATCGGATGCATCGCGACATGCAGGTCCCGTCCAGCGGCAGCGTCGACCGGGACTTTGCCGCCATGATGATCCCCCATCATCGCGCCGCCGTCGAGATGGCCGAGCTCCAGCTTCGCTACGGCGCGGACCAACGCCTGCGGCGCCTCGCCCAAGGGATCATCGTCGAGCAGAAGCAGGAGATTGCGGTGATGGAGGAGGTTCTGGCGGCGCTACCATCCGGGCCGCTGCAAGGCCGCGAAAGCAATGCGGGCGGCGGGACGGACCTCAAATGATGCGACGATCGATCCTGTCGCTCGCGCTCGCAGCGTCTGCCGCGGGCGGCGCAGCTGCCCAGCAAGTTCCGAACGCGGCGCGCAACGTTCCGATCAGCAGCCGCGACCGTTTCTACACGAGCGACCAATTCTCCAACACCGTCTCCGTCGTCGATCCGTCGACCAACAGGCTGGTCGGGCTGATCAGGCTCGGCGACGTCACTCCCGCAAATGTCAGCCCGCTCTACCGCGGGCAGTTGCTCGTGCAGGGCATGGGTTTCTCACCGAACCGGGCGACGCTCGCGGTGGTTTCGATCGGTTCCAGCTCGGTGACGTTCATCGACACCGCAACCAATTCGGTGAAGGCGACGACCTATGTTGGGCGCTCGCCGCACGAAGCATTTTTCCGGCCTGACGGGCGTGAAGTGTGGGTGAGCGTCCGGGGCGAAGACTATATCGCCGTGCTCGACGGCAGAAACTATCGCGAGATCGGCAGGATAAAGGTGCCGAACGGCCCAGGCATGACGATCTTCTCCCCGGACGGGCGCTACGGCTATGTCTGTTCGAGCTTCTCCCCGGAAACGGTCGTCATCGCGACCCGATCCCGCCGCATCGTCGGCCGGGTCCGGCAGGAAAGCCCCTTTTGCCCGGACATCGCCGCTACACCCGACGGCCGGCAGGTATGGCTCACGCTGAAGGATGTCGGCCGGGTGATGGTTTTCGACGCCCGCCCGCCATTTTCGATCCTGCGTTCGATCGACACCGGGCCGGTCACCAATCACGTCAACATCGTCAACAATGCCAACGGGCAGTTCGCCTATGTGACGGTCGCCACGCAGAATGTGGTGAAGGTCTACCGAACGAGCGACTTCGAGCAGGTTGCGAGCATTGCTGTAGGATCGGTGCCGCACGGATTGTGGCCCTCCGGCGATGGAACGCGCATCTATGTCGGCCTCGAGAATGGCGACGGCGTTGCGGCGATCGACACGCTGCAGAACCGGGTGATCGCGACCATCCCGATCGGCCAGGGTCCACAGGGCGTCGCCTATGTTCCCAACGCCGTTCCAAGCGGCGCCGGCGCCGGCAACCTGGTGCCGCGCGACGAGGCGGTTGGAAGCAGCAGCCTCACGCTCAGCGGCAGCGGCAGGACCCAGGTGTCGCTGTTCAACCAGGGCCCCGTGCAGATACTGCAGGCGGTGGCGGCCGGCCTGACGCCGGGCGCGCACTACATCCTGGCGATGTCGAGCAGAGCGGACGGCAGCGGCCCGCTCGAGCCGCTGGCGACCTTCGCTGCAAATCCCGCCGGATCGGCCGTGGTGAACACGGTTGGCCCAATTCGGCAGGTCGTGAGCGCGGCCGCGCCCGCCGACCGCCGCTTCCTCGTAATCGCATCCGGAACCCCGGCTCAGCCGGGCGCGGTGGTGCAGGTCCAGGACGGGCCCTGAAAGACACGGAAGAACCTCGCGGGAGTGCAAATGGTTTCGCTGAAGCCCGACACCGTCCGCAGGCGCTTTAACCGCAGTGCCGACGCGGCGCTTGCTTCGGCCGCGCTCAGTTCGCGGGCAATCGGTGGGCGGCGAAGATCGCGATGCTTTCGGCGGTGCCGGGGTCGCGGTTGGCGAGCACGACGATTGTCACTCCGCTCTTGAGGAAGTGCTGCAGCGAACCGCTGATCCCCGGGAAGCCGCCGCCATGCCCGATGAAACGCCCGACCTCCGGCAGCGTCCCGCCGAAATCGAATGCGGCGAACTGCCCGTCGGCGGTCCTGACGCCGCCGTCGATCAGCTTCCGCAGCGTCCCGGCACGGAGGAGCCGGTGGGACGTCAGGCCGTCCACGAACCGGTTGAAATCCCCGACCGTGGAATAACCGCCGCCGGCAGAGGTGCCGTTCAGGGGAAGCAGATCGTCCGCGCTCTTCATCCGGGCCCCCGTCCCCGTATAGCCGACGGCGCGGCGCGGCAGCTTCTCGCTCTCCGGCCGGTTGCCCGTTGAGGCCATGCCGGCGGGCTTGAAGATGTTGCGCTGGATGTACTGATCGTAGGTGAGGCCGGAGACCTGCTCCACGATCCGCCCGAGCAGGATGAAGCCGTAATTGCTGTACGCGTACCGGCTTCCGGGCTCGAACTCGGGCGCTCGGCTGCCGTGGAGGCCGACATAATCCTTCGTGCTGCTGAGGGACGCCTTGCGCCGCTCGAAGTCGGGCCCGAAAATATCGCCCGTCCCTCCCGTATGGCTGAGGAGGTTGGCGACGGTCACCTTGGCCGCCACGTCCCGGTTCGGGTAATCGGGTAGATAGCGTCCGATCGGCGCATCGAGGGCGACCCTGCCCTTCTCGGCCAGCTGCATGATCGCGACCGCGGTGACCATCTTTCCCATCGATCCGAAGCGGAACTGCGTATCGGGGCGGTTCGGCTTGCGGCGCGCGCGATCCGCCAGGCCATAGGCCTTGTGGAGCAACACGCGCCCCTTGTGCGCCACCAGGATAGCGCCGGAAAACTGATCCTTCGCCGCCCGGCTCGCCGCGCGCGCCTCGACGGCCTGGGCGAGGACGGGGAGCGCGAGCTTGGGCGGCCGGGCGGCGCCGGGCGGAACCTCGTCCGTTGCCGAGTGGAACAGCAATCGGGGCTTGTCTGCCTCGGTGGCTCCCGGCTTGAGCCGCATGAAGGCGTAGGTGTCGAAGTTGGGATCGAACATCCAAAGCTCCACGCCCTCGGCGTCGGCCGACTTCACCCCGCACAATGTGAAGCCGCGCAGGAAGTCCCGCAAATCCAGCCACCGCTCCGGGGGATCGGGCAGCAGAGGCCCGCGCTCTTCGACGAAGCGGATATAGGCGGCATCATCCGCCGCGTTGATCCGGTCGAACCACTCCTTCGCCGAGCGCACCACCGCCGCCGTCGCCAGCGACGCCGAGCCATCCGCCAAGGTCGCCTTTCCGCAGATGTCAGCCGACGGTGAGGCCGCCGCCGTCGTCGCGATCGACGCGCAGATGAGAGCCGCCGCCAATCGCCCAACCTTGTTCATGCCGCATCCTCAGGCCGTGCCGTTGATCCAGAGCGGGAGTGCTCACGCAAGGACGATCCGACCTGCCGATACATCCTCGGGGTTCGAAAGCTGGACGAATGGCGGCTTCAGGGCAAGCGCCCGGGGATGAGCGTAGGATGGCAGGCGGACGACGCGTTCAAAATCATCGCTGATGCCGCGAGCGGAATATGTCGTCGATGCTACTCTGTAAGGCGAGAGAATGCCCGATGGTCGCGAATATAGTCGCCCTGGACGCCTCAGGCGCTGCCGAATGAGGCATGAGCAGCAAGGCTGTGACGAGCGATAACATGGGCTTTCATCACATACCTGATACATGTCCGCAACGGGTTGGAAGCGGACGTTGCGCCTCGTGCACTTTATCGGCTCGGGACGCACGGCGGGCGGCCGCTCGTGTCACGCGATCAGCGGCACTCGACTTGCGGCGACTTCAGCGGCTGCTCGATGCAGGTCGCGCCGCCGACGACATCGACCCGGCCGCTGCCGGCGAGCGAGATTCGGGCGTTACGGGAGACATCGGCATGGATCGAGCCGGCCCCGC
>NZ_DASVUE010000106.1:0-2676 GCF_036387215.1 Allosphingosinicella sp.
ACGCTTTTCCGGGGAGGTTTCGCCGCGCCCTAGCAGGGGTGGCGGGTGAGGCAAAGGGCGGGGGCGCGGCAGGCGGGTGGCGGGCCGCCGCGGGTCGCCAATATCGGCTGGACGGCAAAAGGTCCCGGAAGGGCACAGGCGCGGCGCGCGGCACGGGCCATCCGCAGACATGAAAATAAAGTGCGAGGCCGGGAGAGACCTGTTTGTGCAAAAGAATAGCACGACCGAGGGCGTGAAAAGTAAGGCTTAGAGCCATATTTGCCGGATTCAACGTTTCGGCACGTTAACGACAAGTTGACCTGCCGGAGGCCCTGCTTGCCATAGTCTGAGGAACTTAGCGAGTTTACCCCGTGTTCTTGCGGATGGTGCGGGTAATCATCGCGCTACCTTTCGTAAAAAGTAGGAGAGTCTGTCATGAAACTCAAATTTGCAATTTCCGCAATTGCCGCCTGTGCCCTCGCGAGCGGAGCTGCGATGGCAGACGGGCCTCAGAAGAAGCATAAGCGCGGCCATTCCGGCAGCGTTGCCGCCGGCGCAGCGGTCGCCGGTCCCAAGGGCGCAGCCGCCGTCGGCGGCGCTGGAAGCGCCAGCAGCATGCCCGGCATGACGCAGACCCAAACCCGTCGCACTGCTCGCAATGGCGATACCATGTCGACAACCACGACGACTTGCATCCCCAACAGCGCCGCGACGACCAGCAGCAACACGGCCTATACCGACCGCAACACCGCGGCCGGCGCATCCACCACGAGCGGCACTGCACAGGGCAGCGGCGCGGTCTCCAGCAGCTCCGACGGCTATGCGACTGCCGAGCGGTCGAGCAGCGGAACCTACGCTGACGCCAGCGGCACCTCGACAGCCACGGCTCGTCCCAGCCGCCGCTGCTAAGCATGAATGGCGCGGCTTCTCCGGAGGCCGCGCCGTCACATCGAAGGAGCGTTCACATGACGGTCCTGCATCCGCTCACTCTCATTGCCCTGGCTGCCATGTCGGCACCGGCTGCCCCCGGGACGAAGGCTCGGCAAACGACATCCGGAAACGCTTGCGTCGCAACCCGGATATTGCCGGACGGCCGTGAAGTGCGGGCAATCGCACCCAAGGGTGCAACGGCTTCCGTTTCCACCCATCGCGGTCGAGGCTCGAGCGCGAGCACATCCTCGAGAAGTACGGGCCGATCCGTTTCGAGCGCGTCGTCGAGCGTCTCGTCCTCTTCATCGAGCGGACGGGGCAGCGTCTCCCGGGCAATGTCGTCCTATACCGACGAGCTGGGGCGGACGGTGACGACGACGCGGGATGAGCGGGGCTGCCGGATCGTAATCGACGAACGAGATATTTCAGGAGAAGAATGATGTCAGCGTTTAAGACAATGACGGCGATCGCCGCCTCGACACTCGCGCTTTCCGCGCTTGCCGTTCCGGCTGCCGCCCAGATAACCACCGGCACCAGCGGCACCGCGCAGGGCACGGACGTCAAGGCTCAGACCTGTGGGCAGGGCACCAGCACCGCCACCGGCGTCACCGTGTCCGGTTGCGCCGACGCCACGGCCGCGAACGGCGGCACGGTCAACACCAGCAACGTCGCCAGGGCGAACGATCAGATGGGCATGCAGCGCTCCAGGGCCACTGCGGTCGATGAGGATGAGCGTGCCCGCGCAATGACGATGACGAAGGTGCGCCAGGGCGAGGTCGTCCGCTCGCGGACCATGACCATGTACAAGCAGCGCGGCGAGAAGCCCGTGCGCGAGGTGACCACCAGCACCGCGACGCCGAAGAGCACGACGACGAAGAAAAGGCCGCGATGATCCGGCTCAACTCCAGCGCCCGCAGGCGCTGGAGTTGCTCATCCGTGACAGGAGACAAGGCGTGTGGCCGCCGGGGGGAAAATCAGCGGAGCGGCCGGCGGCCGCGTAAATAAAGAGTAGAAGCCGGTCGAGGCGCTTGAATGCCGCGGCGGCGCCTCAGCTCTCGCTTTGCAGGCGCTCGGCCAGTTGCTCGATCTCATCGGGGTTGAGCAGCCAGGTGCGCGTCTTCTGCCCTTCGCGGTGCACCGGCCTCGTCAGCAGGATCCGCGCCTGCGCCTTTGCGAACGGCTTGAAGATCGCGAAATGCATCGCGCAGTCGCGGATCGTGCCGATCATCGGCGCCTTGCCGTCGAGATCGATGAGGGTTGCCGGTTCATCCCAGGAAATGGCGGACACGCGCTGACCTCTTTGATGTTGCCCCCGCAAAGACCATCGAAGCCGGCGGAGGTCAAGGCTCACAGCCGAAACCAAAGTTCGGCCGGCCCCGAAGCACGAACCGCCATACATCTTCAGTTTATAATCAATAGCTTATGGAAAATCTCGGCTGGCAGCCTGCCCCCACGGCGGCCGGCCGGGGCCGGAGGCGAGGGAGTCGCAGGCCTCCGGCCCGCACTCCTCGACCCGTCCCGCCCCGAAAGTCCGGGCGCTCGGCAAGCAGCTGGCAAGGGAGCTAAGCCGCGCATCAACCGAAGCGCCCGAACAGGCCGAGCAAAGGGGTAACTCAACCCGACTTGCAACCTATGTTGGTGCTCCCGGCCTCCAACGCAAGCCGGCCCTTAACACTTCGCGGCAGGCGCCGCGCACCCTGCTCGTCGCCGAAATACGCGCCTTCGTCGCTTTCCTGCCGCTTGGTAGCAGGGATCGCCGCTTCAGCC
>NZ_DASVUE010000107.1:0-3682 GCF_036387215.1 Allosphingosinicella sp.
TCCTCAAGGAGCCGGAGGGCCAGCTGACGCTTCAGGCGCAGACCGAGGCCGGCATCATCGACCTCCTCGTCTGCGACTATAGGGGCGGCGAGCTTCGGGGCTATGTCCGCTTCGACGAGGAGCGGCTGCGCGAGCTTCCAAACCACCGCGATCTCTTCGCCCTGTTCGGCAAGGGCTATCTTGCGATCACCTTCGACCTGCCGATGGCGAAGGAGCGCTACCAGGGCATCGTTCCGCTCGAGGGCGGCTCGCTCGCTGCGGCTGCCGAGAGCTATTTCGGCCAGTCCGAGCAGGTGCCGAGCCTCGTCAGGCTTGCGGTCAACGATACCGGCCACATCGCCGGCGGGATCCTCATCCAGCACCTCCCAGAGGGCGAGGAGGGGCGGGAGCGCCTCCACACCCGGCTCGACCATCCGGAATGGGAGCATGTCCGGATCCTCGCCGAGACGATCAAGGCGAACGAGCTGTCCAACCCCGATCTGCCGCTGGACGGCCTGCTCTGGCGGCTCTTCCACGAGGAGGAGGAGATCAGGACCCTGACCGCGATCCCGCTCTTCAAGGGCTGCCGCTGCAATTTCGACTATGTCAGGAGCGTCATCTCCCGCTTCGGTGCGGCGGAGCGCGAGGACATGGTGGATGCCGACGGCTTCATCAGCGTCGATTGCGAATTCTGCTCCAGGGTCTTCCCGATTTCGGCGGCCGAGCTGGACGAATAGGAGCGCCCATCGACAAGAACGTCGAATTCGTCGCGCTTTCCTGTTAATGTGCCCTCATCCGCGCTGGGGGTGAGCTGCGGATTAGCACGTACAGGGGTGCCTCCTGTTTGGGGGAAAGTGGATGAAGAAGCTGAACGGCCGGGCCGGCCGCTCGCTCGTCGCGATCGTCGCGGCACTGGTTGTGGCGGCACCGGGCCTTAGCCAGGCCGCGGGGAAGCTGACCGCGCTCGCAAGGCTCGAGCCGGGCCTTTGGCAGCTGCGCAACCTCGACGACCGCCGCGCGCTTCCCTCGATCTGCATCGGCGACCCGAACCTCCTGATGCAGGTCCAGCACCGCAATTCGCCGTGCTCGCGGCTGGTGATCTCCAATGCCGATCGCGGCGCCACCGTGCAATATACCTGCCCGGCCGGCGGGTTCGGTCGGACGTCGATCCGGGTGGAGACGCCGCGGCTCGCCCAGATCGACACCCAGGGTATCGTCGACAACACGCCGTTCGGCTACCGCGCCGAGGCCCGGCGGGTGGGCCCGTGCGGCGGCGGCGGCGACCGCTCCGGCCGTTAAACATTCGTTTACCGAACCTCTGCTACAGAAGGGTCGTGCCGGTTTTGGGCACGCTTTCCTCCCTAGAGGGCTGTTGCAGCCCAAACTGGGCCGCTCGAATGGGCGGCCCGTTTCTTTGTGGCCGCTTGCGCAGCGCCCGTGGGGTGGCTAGCCGCCCCCGCCATGGCCGGAAATCCACCACTTGCCGTCGTCCTGCTCTCGGGCGGCCTCGATTCGATGGTCGCGGCGGGAATGGCGCGCGCCGAGGGGTTCCGGCTGCTCGCGCTCACCGTCGACTATAACCAGCGCCACCGGATCGAGCTCGACGCCGCCCGGCGGATCGCATCGGTCCTCGGCGCCGAGCGGCACATCGTCCTGCCGCTCGATCTCACCGGCTTCGGCGGCTCCGCGCTTACCGCAGATATCGACGTCCCGAAGGACGGCGTGGGGGAGGGCATCCCGGTCACCTACGTGCCCGCCCGCAACACCATCTTCCTCTCGCTCGCGCTCGGCTGGGCCGAGGCCGCGGGAGCGCGGGCGATGTTCATCGGCGTCAACGCGCTCGATTATTCCGGCTATCCCGATTGCCGGCCCGATTTCATCCAAGCCTTCGAGCAGCTCGCCGCGATCGCAACCAAGGCGGGAGACGAGGGCGATCGCTTCGAGGTCCGCGCACCGCTCCTCCACATGACCAAGGCGGACATTGCGGCCGAGGCGGCCCGGCTCGGGCTCGATGCAGGCCTCAGCTGGTCCTGCTACGATCCGACGCCCGATGGCCGCCACTGCGGCCTCTGCGACAGCTGCCGGCTCCGTTCGAAGGGCTTCGCCGAGGCAGGGATCGCCGACCCCACCGTCTACGCATGAGCTATGCGGTGAAGGAGATATTCCTGACCCTGCAGGGGGAGGGGATGCAGGCGGGGCGGCGGGCGGTGTTCCTGCGCTTTAGCGGCTGCAACCTGTGGAGCGGCCGCGAGCAGGACCGCGCCTCCGCCCGGTGCAGCTTCTGCGACACCGATTTCGTGGGCACCGACGGGGAGAATGGCGGCCGTTACGAGGCCGACGGGCTGGCTTCGGCGGTCGAGAGGCTCTGGTCGGCAGGCGAGCGGCGGCTCGTGGTGATCACGGGCGGCGAGCCGATGCTCCAGCTCGATCCGGCGCTGATCGATGCGCTTCACGCCCGCGGCTTCGAGATCGCGGTCGAGACCAACGGCACGCTTCCGGCGCCTGCGGGGCTCGACTGGATCTGCGTCAGCCCGAAGGCCGGCACCGAGGTGGTGCAGCGCTCAGGCAACGAGCTGAAGCTCGTCTGGCCGCAGCAGGGCGTGGACCCCGACGAGATCGCCGGCTGGAGCTTCGATCATTTCCTGATCCAGCCGATGGACTGCGAAGATCGCGATGCGTCGACCGCGGCCGCGATCGACTTCGTGATGAACGACCCGCGGTGGAAGCTCAGCCTCCAGACGCACAAGCTGCTCGGGCTGCCCTAGGCGGTCCCGCCGCAGCGCTTCCTCAGCCGGTTCTTCTTGTCGAAGCATTCCTCGCGGAGCTCCGGCATCGCGGGCATCTTGATCTGGTAGGGATTGTAGGTGAGCCCGCGGTCATAGGCCGGAACGAGGCTGCTCCGCAGCTCGCGCATCCGGTTCTGGGCGGTGACGTAGAATTGCCCCTTCGGCCGGGTCAGCGCTTCCTTGGCGATCGACGAGGCGGTCTGGCAGAAGCCGTATTGCGCCTGCAGGGTCGAGAAATTGTTGTAGGTGATCGTCGTATAATCGTCGAACGCCTTCTGGCCCTTCGCGCCCTGGGTGCGTTTGAAATAGCCATTGAGCGCGGTGTAGGCGCCGGCCAGCTCCTCGGCATGGTGGGCGAGGATGCCGTTATAATTGTCGACCGCGCGCAGATAGGGCGAGAACTGGCACTGGAGCGCCGCGACGTTGAGACCGGCGCGCAGGTTCCACAGGAGGTGCGCCCGGTATTCGGCCGGCGTCGCCCCGGCGATCGGGAGGCCGACCAGCGGGTCGCTGCCCTCGATCGGCCCGGTCTTGAATTCCGGATTGTTGACGAAAAGCTGCGCGCCTGCAGCGTTCGGCGCTGCGAGACCGGCCGCCGCGGCGGCGGTGAGAGCGGCGATACGAGCCGCCCGTTTCCAGGAAAATTGCATTGGGGCCACTCCGATACGCTGGTGCCGATGTCGGTGATTTCGAGCGATTCTAGGGGGAAGCACGTCCCCTCCGCAACCGGCATTTCAAGCATTTAGCGCGCGGCGGCAACGTCCGGTGGGATCGGGCCGAAAAAGAAAAGGCCGCCCGGTCGCCCGGACGGCCCTTTCGAAAGCGTTGCGCCTTCGGAAATTACATTCCGTTGGTCGCGTTGCCGCCGGTGTCGCCGCCGGTGGTGGTGTTGCCGCCGGTGGTGGTGTTGCCGGTGG
>NZ_DASVUE010000108.1:0-2643 GCF_036387215.1 Allosphingosinicella sp.
ATCCCGTAGGCCTTGAGGCCGTTCGGGAGCGAGGCCTGCCAGACGGCGGGAATGACGACCGCAGGCTTCTCGCCATAAGGCGGCTCGACGGTCCGGTCGAAGCTCGAGGGGCTTCTTGCATAAGTCGCCTTGACGTTCGGATCGACCTCCGCTTCCGCGCCTTGCACGATCGGCTCTTCGACCACCTTGGCACGCACCGCGCCGTTAAGCGCAAGCTCCGCCTTCCCCTTCGGAACCATGCTCGTGGCGACATAGGGCCTGCCCTTGATGTACTTCGCATAGACCCGCATCACGTCGGCCGCGGTGACGCCGCGGAGGCTTGCAAGGTCCTTGTCCGCAAAGTCGGGGCTGCCGGTGTAGAGATCGTAACGGGCGAGGCGGGAGGCCTTTCCGAGCACGCTGTCGATCTCGCTGTAGAATGCGACCTCGCGAAGCGTCTTGGCGCGTTCCAGCGCCGCGCGGTCGACGCCCTTCTTCTCGAACCGTGCGAAACCTTCGCCGATCGCAGCCTGCACCTTGTCGAGGTCGACGCCTTCGAAGGCCTGGACCTGGAGGTGCGCCTCGCCGGCGATCTTCGCTTCGTTCTCGAACGCGCCGACCTCGCTCGTAAGCTTCCGCTCGTCGACCAGCACCGCGTGAAGCGGCGTCTCCTTGCCGTCCGTCAGCAGGTCGAACAGGATCTGGAGCGGATAGCTGTCCGGATGGAAGGCCGGCACCGTCGGCCAGGTGAGCGTCAGCTGCGGCAGCTGCGCGAAATTGTCCTCGTGGAAGAGGAGCCTGGAAACGGCGAGCCTCGCCGGCTGCGGCTTCAGGGCCGGAGCGGGAGCGCCGCGCGGGATTTCAGCGAAATATTTCTCCACCCATTTGCGCGCCTGCGCGGGATCGAAGTCGCCCGAAATCACCAGCGCCACATTGTTGGGCACGTACCAGCGGCGGTAGAAATTCTTGACGTCGGCAAGCGTCGCGCGGTCGAGATCCTCCAGCGATCCGATTACCGACCAGCTATAGGGATGGCCGGCGGGATAGAGATTCTCGTCGATGATCGAGAAGGTGTGGCCATAGGGGCGGTTGTCGTAGGATTGGCGCTTCTCGTTCTTGACGACCTGCTTTTCCTTGGCGAGCACCGGCTCGGTCACCGTGTTGATGAAATAGCCGAGCTTGTCCGCCTCGGCCCAGATCATCTTCTCGAGCGCGTCCTTGGGCACCGTCTGGAGATAGTCGGTGATGTCGCGGCTGGTGGAGCCGTTGGCGCCGGAGCCGCCGATGCGGGCGCTCAATTTGTCGAGGCCGCCTTTCCCGAGATTTTCGGATTCGAGGAAGAAGAGGTGCTCGAACATGTGCGCGAAGCCGGTGCGCCCGGGCTCCTCCCGGCCGGAGCCGACATGGGCGTTCAACGACACCGCAACGACGGGATCGGAGCGGTCGACGTGGAAGATCACCTTCATTCCGTTGGCGAGCCTGTACTCCTCGACCGGGATCAGTTGCGGCTGCTCTGCCAGATGCACGGCCTGTGCGGCCGCGGGTGCGGCGCCCGAGAGCATGAGACCGGCCGCCGAGGCCGAGAGCAGGAGTTTCGTCAGCGTCATGGCAGTCCCCACCTGGATGAGCGGAGCCTAAGCCAGCATGAACGCCGCCGCCAGATCGTATTATGCGGCTAGGCCGCCCTCCACCGCCGTCTTCCGCATCGGCTGCGCGCCGCCGCGGGCGAGGCTGCGCCAGAGCCACTCGAACGGCCCGTAGCGATAGCGGTCGAGCCACGGCTTGGACCAGAGCAGCATCAGCGCCCACATGGCGAGCACGACCAGCCACAATTCGGCACGTCCCATGGTGCCGAATAGGCCGCCGCCATAGCCGTAGAAGAGGGTGGTCATGAGGATGCTCGTGCCGAGATAGTTGGTGAAGGCGGCGCGGCCGGCGGCGGCGATCCGCTCCACCAGCGCGCCGCCCCGGCGGGTGAGCAGGATGATCAATGCGGCGGTGGCGATCACCATCAGCGGCCGGAACAAGACCGGTCCGGCAAACGCGAAGGTAGGCATCATTCCCGGCGTGAAGCCGTCCGACCAAAGCAGCCAGGCGAGCAGAGAATAAGCGGGAATCGTGATGGCGAAGCCGATCAGCGCGATCTTGCGGTAGAGCGCGTCGCTCCAGCTTCCGGTGAAAAACCCGGTCTTCAGCGCAGCCATTCCGAGCAGCATGTAGCCCAGGGTCTCCCAGCCGAACACCGCCAGCATGATGAGCGGCTCGAACGTCTTGTCGACGAGCTGGTGGCGCGCGAGATCGAGCCAGCCGCCTCGGTAAAGGGTCAGCGATCTGGCAAGATCGGCATCGCTCGGGATTGCAAATCCGCGCTGCATCTCGGCCCATTGCTTCACGGTCTCCGCGCTCGCGCCCGGGGCGGCGGCGGTCTCGCTCATGTACTGGAAGCTGACGGCCATGGCCGCGAACAGCAGAAACTGGATCGCCACGAACACTCCGCCCCAGATCAGGAGCTTTTTTGGCGACGCGGCGTGGAAGAACCACGCGATGAGGCCGATCGTGGCGTAGCCGGTGAGGATGTCGCCGAACCAGATGAGGTAATAATGGAGATAGCCGAACAGGAGCAGCCACAGCATCCGCCGGAAATGCACCCGCGCGCCCGATTCC
>NZ_DASVUE010000109.1:0-3681 GCF_036387215.1 Allosphingosinicella sp.
CGCTGGAAAGCGAGGAAGTGACGGGGATCGTCAGCCATTATGCGCGGGCGGCCAAGCTTGCGGTCGCCGCCGGCTTCGACGGCGTCGAGATCCATGCCGCCAACGGCTATCTGCCGCACCAATTCCTCTCGACCAACGTCAACCGGAGGATCGACAAATGGGGCGGCTCGATCCCGAACCGGGCCCGTTTCCTCCTGGAGATCGCCGACGCCTCGGCCGCCGCGATCGGCAGCGAGCGGGTGGCGGTGCGGCTGAGCCCTGGCCACGGCTTCAACGACATCGAGGAGGAAGATGCGGAGACGCTCTACGCCTTCGTCGCGCACCGCCTCAGCCGCCTCGGCCTCGCCTATCTGCACGTGCTGGATTCCCAGCCTGGCTTCGACGTTCCGGCGCTGATCCGAGCCAATTATCCGGGCACCTTGATGCTGAACCAGGGCTATGACCGTGAGCGCGCCAATGCCGACATCGCGGCGGGGAGGGCGGAGCTCATCTCGTTCGGGATCCCCTTCATCGCCAATCCGGACCTGCCGGAGCGGTTGCGGATCGGAGCGCCGCTCAACACGCCGGACCGCGAGACCTTCTACACCGGCGGCGAGCGCGGCTACACCGACTATCCGGCGCTCGCCGAGATGGCCCGAGCGGCCTGATCAGCCGAAGTTCGGCGCCCGCCTTTCGAAGAAGGCGGCAAAGGCCTCGGCCGCTTCGGCCGAGGTGAGGCGGCCGGCGAACAAGGCGGCTTCCTCGTCGACCCGCGCCTGGACCTCAGCCTGATTCGAGCGGATGAGCCGCTTGGTGATACGCACCGCCTCCGGAGGTTTGGCGGCGATCGCCTCCGCGATGTTCCGGACCCGCGCCTCGAGGTCGCCAATGACGATATCGGTTACGAGGCCGTAGCGGAGCGCCGTCTCGGCGTCGAACGGATCGCCGAGCAGCAGATGCTTCGCCGCCCGCTGCGGGCCGATCAGCTGGGGGAGGAGAAGCGAGCTTGCCGCTTCCGGCACGAGCCCGAGATCCACGAACGGCATCGAGAACATGGCCGACGGAGCGGCGAGGACCAGATCGCAGTGGAGCAGCATCGTCGTGCCGACGCCCACCGCCGCGCCTTCGACCCCGGCAACGAGGATCTTCGGGAAGTTCGATATCGCCGAGAGGAAGCGGAAGACCGGCTGGTTCGTGTCGAGCGGCGGCGATTGCTGGAAATCGCGAAGATCGTTGCCGGAGCTGAAGATACCGTCGCGGCCGAGGATGGTGACGACGCGGATTCGCGGATCGTTCGCCGCTTCCGTCAGCGCGTCCGCGAGCGCCGCATACATTGCGGCGGTGATCGCATTTTTCTTCTCCGGCCGGTTCAGCCGAAGCTCCAGGATCGCACCCGAAGGCGTCGCAAGGATCTCGTCGGCCATCTATTCCCCTCCGCTCTTTGCGGAGGTCCTAAACCGCTAGGCGGGAATATGCGACTCCTCGGCGGCCCAGAGCGAGGGGGCGCTGGAGCGGTTCTCGGCCGGGAAGGGGATCTGGCGCCGGAACGCGTCGGTGAAGATTCCGTCCACGCGGATGCTGAAGGAGAGGCCGCCGCTCGCATCGGCGCCGTGATATTGGTTCACGGTGTCGAACCAGGCGGCGTTCGAACTCACGTGGAGCTTCTCGCCGGTCTCCGGGTTCAGCATGTAGAACGGCTTCCTGAGGCTGGTCCGGAACCAGATGAACTCGTGGCAGAGCTCAGGGCTGTCATGGTCCTTGTGCGCCGAGACGGCGCGGCCGCTGTCGTCGTACATGATGATCATCCGGCCGGTGGCGCGGAAGGGAAGGGTGGCGATGAAATCCATCAGATCGGGGAAGAGCTCGGCCTCCTCGCTCCGCTCCCACAGGTCGGTGCGATCGAGGTCGTAATAATTCTCCTGTTCCTTCGACTTGGTCAGGTAGATCAGCCGCGACCCGGGCAAATGCGGCGCCTTGCCGTCGAGGAGGAAGGGGCCGGTGTAGAAAGCGAGGTCGCGCGCCTTCTGGAGCCGCCGCTCGATCCGCTCCGCCACGTATCCGTCAAGCGCACGCAACCGATCGACGTCGATGAACGGGTCGAGATCCTTGTAGCTCGGATAATGGACTTGCGGGTTCATTCGCCTGTTGCCTTCCCTGCGCTTTCCAACCGCTCAGGGAAGGTTTGGATCATCGATGAGCGCGGAAATTTCGGCTCCGGAACCGAAGCGCCGTTCCGCCGTTGTGGCCAATAATAAAATTAAGCCGACGCGCCCTAACCCTTGTTAATGCCTTAGAATTTCCTGTGTATATGAGCGGCTCTCTCGCCGCGGATATGCCCGGTCCAACAAATCTTCCTCTGCCTGCCGCCGTTTTCGGCGATGCGGCAACTATGCTTGGAGCAGTATGAAAATATATGTGAGCGGGCTTTATTGCGGCGGCAATCCGCAGCCAGGCGTCGGAATTGTCCGTTCACTGAGGCAGGCCTATCCCAAAGCGACCCTCGTGGGGGTCGAGTATTCGAATCGCGTCTCCGGTATTCACTGGGACGATCTGGACGATCTGTGGATCCAGCGCCCGTGGGACGAGCTCGACCTCGAAACCTATGGCGAGCGCGTGAAGCAGGCGCTCGATGAGGGCGGCCTCTGGATTTCCGGAAGCGACCTCGAGGCGATGTGGCTCGCCGACCTGTTCCCCGAGGGTCACCCGAACCTGCTCGCTCCGCCGATGAAGGCGCTGAAGCGTATCACGAAGCCCGCCGTGGAGGCTGCAAGCGGCCTTCCGGTCAAGGTTCCGACCTACATCTCGACCGATCACAGCGACTGGGACCTGCACGCTTTCTGCCGCGAGCATAATTGGCGCGTTTGGCTGAAGGGGCCTTATTACGACGCGGCGCGGACGCCCACCTGGGACGTGTTCGAAGCGGCGCGGAACGCGCTCTCCAAGGTCTGGTCGACCGAGCGGCTGTTCCTCCAGGCGCATGTCAGCGGCTATGAGGAATCGGTGATGCTCTCCGCCTATGAGGGCGAGCTGCTGGGCGCCGTCAGCATGCGCAAGCGCGAGATCACCCCCGAGGGCAAGACCTGGGCCGGGGACATCTCCGAAGTGCCCGAGGAATTCATGGCGCCGCTCCGGCAGATGGTGAAGGCGCTCAACTGGACCGGCGGCGGCGAGCTCGAGATGGTGCGCGATGCCGGCGGCCAGCTCTGGCTCCTGGAGATGAACCCCCGCTTCCCGGCCTGGGTGCACGGCGCGACGATCGCAGGATACAACCTGCCCGCATTGCTCGTTCAGGGCGCAACAGGCGCCGCTCCGCGGCCCGCGATCGCGCAGGGGCAGGAGTTCACGCGCGTGGTGCTCGAAGTGCCGGTGCGCTCCGAATATCCGCTGCCGCCGCTTCCGGAGCCGTTCGCGGGCGCGATCGGCCATTCGATGAAGCATCCGTCCGGCCTCACCTCGCTCGCGAAGAAGCTGCACAAGGCCAATCCGGACCTGCTGGAGGTGATCCCGGAGGAGGGCGGGCCCGACGGGCTGCCGTGGATCCCGGACAGCTTCGTCGAGGATATCGACAGCCACGATTTCGCATCGATCCAGACGCCGCAATTCCTGTTCATGGACAAGACGGCCGAGGGTCTCTTCAAGCGCGCCGCGGACCGCGCCCATCGCCTCAGCACCAACGAGGTGCAGGTGGTGAGCGGCTATTCG
>NZ_DASVUE010000110.1:0-1953 GCF_036387215.1 Allosphingosinicella sp.
GGAGCGGGCGAGGGGGCTCCTTCCCGCCGGCGTGAAGCGCGCCGTCGCTGCCATCGGCAACGTCTACCCCAAGCTCGATTGGGCGCCGCAATTCCTCCGCGCCAAGACGACATTGCAGTCGGTCGGACGCACCAGCGAGGAGGCCTATGCCGACGCCGTCAGCGTCACCCCCGCCGCCCTCCGCCAGCGCCTCTACCGCCCGGACCTCAAGGCCGCGCTCCAGGGCCACCGCGCCGAGGACCGCTACGTCGCCGCAATGCGCGAGGCGCCGGCGCACGATCCGCTCTCCCGCGCCCAATATGCCGATCTCAAGATCTGGCTCCCCGGCGACATTCTCACCAAGGTCGATCGAACCTCGATGGCCGTCAGCCTCGAAGCGCGTGAGCCGCTGCTCGATCATCGCCTGGTGGAATTCGCCGGCCGGCTCCCGCCCGAGCTCCGGCTCAAGAGCGGGCAGGGCAAGTGGCTCATGAAAAAGGCGCTGGAGCGGCATCTCCCACGGGAGATCCTCCATCGCCGGAAGATGGGCTTCGTCACTCCGATCAGCGCCTGGTTCAGGGGCCCACTCGCCGACGAGGCCGCTTCAGTCGCGCGCGGCTCGGCGCTTGCCGAACTCGGCTGGTTCGACGAGCCCGCGATCGCCCGGATCGCCGCCGATCACCGCTCGGGCAAGTCGGACAATGGCCGCCTCCTCTGGCAGCTCCTGATGCTCGACAAGTCGCTTCAGCGATTGTTCGGGCTCGGCCGCTCCTCCTCGTACAGCGCCTCGACAAAATACAGCCCGTCCGGCGGCGCGTTGAAGCCGAGGGCTGCCCGGTCCCGCGCCTGAAGCGCCGCCTTCAGATCCTTCGCGCTCCATTTGCCCCGCCCGACAAGCTCGAGGCACCCCACCATCGATCGCACCTGATGGTGCAGGAATGAGCGCGCCGCCGCCTCGATCTCGATCGTCTCGCCCAGCCGCCGCACGGTCAGCCGGTCGAGCGTCTTGACCGGGCTCTCCGACTGGCAATGGGCGGAACGGAAGGTCGTGAAGTCGTGCCGCCCGACCAGCAGCTGCGCCGCCCGGTTCATCTCGTCGGCGTGGAGCACCACCGGCACCCGCCACGCCCGCCCCGCCTCCAGCGCGAGCGGCGCACGCCGATTAGCGATCTTGTACACATAGCGCCGCCCGATGCAGCTGAACCGAGCGTGCCAGTCGCCGGCCACCTCCCGCGCGCCCACGATCGCCACCGGCAGCGGCCTGAGCTTGGCATTCAGCCCATCCGCCAGCCGAAACGCAGTGATCGGCCGCTCGACATCGACATGCGTGCTCATCGCCAGCGCATGCACTCCCGCATCGGTCCGCCCCGCCGCGTGAAGCACCGCCGTCTCGCCGGTGATCGCCGCCACCGCCTCCTCGATCGCCTGCTGCACCGACGGCCCATGCGCCTGCCGCTGCCAGCCCATGAACGGTCGCCCGTCATATTCGACCGTAAGCCGAAACCGGGTCACCCGAGCTTCGCCCCCACCGGAATCGGGAAGCCCCGAAGCAGCTCCGATGGCGTCATGACGCCGCGCCCCGAACGCTGGACGAGCGTCGGCACGATCGATCCCTCGCCACAGGCGATGGCGAGGCCCTGGTCCATCACTACGCCCGGCTCACCGCTTCCGCCGCCAATCTCGGCAGAGTGTATTTTTATGCGCTCGCCTGCATAGTTGAAGAAAGCGCCGGGCAGCGGATTGAACGCCCTGATCTGCCGCTCCACCTCTACCGAAGTACGCCCGAAATCGAGCTGCGCTTCGTGCTTTTCGATCTTCGCCGCGTAGGTCACTCCTGCCTCCGGTTGCGGCACTGGCACGGTGCCGGGGAGGGTTCGGAGTACCTGCGTCATCAGCTCTGCGCCGATCCTCGCCAGCTCCGCAGTCAATTCTCCCGCGGTTTTCCGCCCGATTTCCGTCTCCCGCACCGCAAGC
>NZ_DASVUE010000111.1:0-2068 GCF_036387215.1 Allosphingosinicella sp.
CGGCGTCAGCCGCTCCGGAGCGACGATCCTCGGCGCGATGAGCCTCGGCGTCGACCGAAAGACGGCCGCCGAATTCAGCTTCTTCCTCGCCGTCCCCACCCTCACCGGGGCGACGGTGCTTCAGCTTGCCAAGCATCGGGAGGAGATCACGTCCGATCTGATCGGCACGATCGGCCTCGGCGCCCTCGTCTCCTTCGTCGTCGCGCTGGTGGTGGTGAAGGCCTTCATCGGCATCGTCACCCGCTACGGCTTTGCGCCTTTCGCCTGGTATCGGATCGTCGCCGGCGCGGCCGCGATCATCTGGCTGACCCTTCGCTAAGCTCCTCTCCCCATTGACATTCCGCCGCCGCGGGCAGAGCATCCGGAGGCGTACACGGGGCTCCAAGGAGGAGCGGCTGCGCACGGGGGAAATCATATGCGGACCGGTATCGTCGCGGCCACTCTCACAGTGGCTCTCAGCCTTCAGGCCTGCTCGTCCAAGCCTCGCCAGTTCGATCCGAAGCTCGCGGCCGCTCCCGCCGACCAGGCCGCCTTCGAAGCCGCACATGCCGAATGCCGGCAGCTTCTCGCCGACGGCAAGCTCGATTCCAGCGGAAGGCTCGCGTCCGGCGGCGCGGGCGCGGTCGCCGGGGGAGCGACGATGGCGGTGGGCAGCGCTGCGGCTGCCGGCGTCGGCGGCTGGAGCGGCCTCGCGGTTGCGTCGGCGACTGTCGTCGCCCTGCCTTTCGTCATGGTCGGCGGGGCATGGGGGCTCGCCAAGGCCAAGAAGAACAAGAAGGAGCGCAAGATCCAGGAAGCGACCGCAGGCTGCCTCGGCGAGCGCGGATTTGCGGTTGCGGGGTGGGAGAAGAGCTCGAAGAAAAGGCCCGCCGCGGTGAAGCAGGCTTCCGCCGCCCAGCGCCAGCGGCAGATGCGGGGCCATTCAGATTAGGCTCATCCGGTATAGGCTAGGAGCAACATCGAGTCGCCCTGGCGCATTGTTGCCGCGCCTGCATGTACACAGGAGACCCGTTTTGCGCCTTTTCCTCCTCGCTGCGAGCCTGCTCGCCTTCGCCGCGCCCGCCGCTTACGCCCAGTCCTCGCAGACCTTCCCGCGTGAGATGGACCGGGACATCGTCCGCAGCCTGCCGCATCCTGGCGAGGTGGAGGACATGGCCGAGGTCGCCGGCCGCGCCGCCGAAGCGATCCTGGACGTGCCGGTGGGCGGCGTCGTCCGCGCGATCGATCCGAGCCGCCGCGTCCACCGCGACGACACGCTCGAGGACGTGGTCGGACGCCGCGATCCCTATCTTCGCGACCGCATCCGCAACTCCACCGCCGACCTTGCCGTCGGCATGGGCGACATCGTCGCGCAGATGGCGGTCGTCGCGCCGGAGCTTCGCCGCGCCCTTGCCGGCGTCGAGCAGAGCCTCGAGCGTTCCATGCGCAACGTTCGCGAACGCCGCCGCGACCGCGACTATGACCGTGACTACGATCGCGACGATTACGACTACGACCGCTAAAAGCCCGCTTTAGGCGGGTGGACGCCGCGCGCCGCGACGCTATGAGTCGCGGCGCCATGTGGCAGCTCTACCAATTCCCCCTCTGTCCCTTCTCGCGCAAAGTCCGGCTGATGCTGGCCGAGAAGGGCATCGCGCATGAGCTGGTGCGCGAATCGCCCTGGCTGAGGCGGGACGAGTTCGTCGACATGAATCCGGCCTGCCAGACGCCGGTGCTGGTCGAGGACCAGAAGGGCATCACGCTCATCGATTCGAACGCGATCTGCGAATATTTCGAGGAGACGGTCGAAAAGTCGCCGATGATCCCCGGAACGGCGCTGAACCGGGCCGAGGTCCGCCGGCTCGTCGCCTGGTTCGACGAGCGGCTGTACGGCGACGTGGTTGCGCCGCTTCTGGAAGAACGGATGCGCAAGCGCATCGTCAGCCGCGACCCGCCCGACACCAGGATCCTGCGCGACGCAATGCGCGTCGCCAACGGGCATCTTGATTATATCGATTATCTGCTCGACCATCGCCGCTGGCTTGCCGGGCCTGTGCTGAGCCTCGTCGACCTCACCGCCGCTGCGCAC
>NZ_DASVUE010000112.1:0-3704 GCF_036387215.1 Allosphingosinicella sp.
AGGAGACGTACTGTTATTTCTGGATTTACAGAAAGAAGAGTAATGTCCCTGATCGAACATCCCGACGTCAAAGCCTTCATCCTCCATTGGGGGGAGATGGGCACGCAATGGGGCGTCAACCGCTCGGTCTCGCAGATCCACGCGCTCCTCTATCTTTCGGACCGCCCCCTGGCCGCCGACGAGATCGTCGAACAGCTCGGCCTTGCGCGCTCCAACGTCTCGACCGGCCTCAAGGAGCTGCAGGGCTATGGGATCGTTCGGCGGGTGCATGTGGAAGGAGACCGGCGCGACCATTTCGTCGCCGAGACCGACCTCTGGGATATGCTGATGCGGATCACGGCCGAGCGGAAGCGCCGCGAAATCGATCCCACGATCGCCCTGCTCGCCGAGCTTTCGGAAAGGCTGAAACAGGACCAGACCGCGCCCCGCCACGTTCGTGAGCGCATCACCCGCATGCACGAGTTCATCTCGACGCTCGGCAACTGGTACGAGCAGGTCCGCGGGCTCCCCAAGCCGACCCTGGTCACTCTGATGAAGCTCGGCGCCAAGGTGGCGCGCTTCATCCCGGGCCTCGGCAAAACCGACCAGCGATAGGAGGCATGCCCATGTCCCATTTCAGCTGAGTCGCGCCACCTGATTTCTGTATTTCCAGAAATTCCCGTAGAAAGGAAAGAACAATGGTCGAAATCGCCTACCTCCTCTATCTCCTGATCGCCATCGGCATCACGATCTGGGTCGCCCGCACGCTGTCGAAGAACGGCAAGGTCTTCCTCGTCCAGTGCTTCGGCCAGAACGAGGAGCTGGCCAACTCCACCAACCACCTGCTCGTCGTCGGCTTCTACCTCGTCAATATCGGCTTCATTACGCTGACACTGAGCCTGGGCAACGAGCCTACGACCATTCCCGAGGCGATCCGCTTCCTCAGCAGCAAGGTCGGCCTCGCCGTGCTGGTGCTGGGCGGCATGCACTTCTTCAACATGTCCGCCATCGCCCGCTTCGGCCGCAAGGTGAACGAATGGTTCTCCAGCCAGCCGGCATATCCGCAGGCGGGATAACCTAGTGCGGGGGCGGCCTTCCGGGGCCGCCTCCCGTATCGCTTTGCCCATAAGTTAAGACCTACCGGTTCAGGAGCCGCCCATGACCTCTGAGCACCGCCCGTCCCGGCGCAACGTCTCGCCAGTGCTCCGAATCGCGGGCGCCATGGTCGTAGCCCTCGCCTTTGCATGCGGCGTCTATCTGCTCATCGAAGCGACCCAGCCCACAAGCGGTCTGGTCAGCTTCTCCTTCCTGCTGGTGCTGCCCGCCGGCATCTGCGCCTTCGTCGCCTATGTTTCGGATCCGTGGGGAGAGCGCTCCGCGAAATCCTACCGGCTGATCCCGGTATGGATCCTGCTGGCGGTGGTCCTGCTGTCGCTGGTGGTGCTTCGCGAGGGCGTCGTGTGCGTCCTCATCCTGTCCCCGCTCTGGCTGATCAGCGGGTTGATCGGCGCCGATCTCACGTGGCGCTTGCGCCGCCGCCGCGACGACGATGGAGAAGGGGGCACGACGTACTGCGCCGCGGCGCTACTCCTCCCCTTAGTTTCGATGCAGATCGAGCCCTACGTGCCGCTTCCTCAGGCGGACGTGGCGGTGACGCGCTCGATCGTCGTCGACGCCTCGCCGGCGCGCATCTGGCCGCTGCTGCGCGGCATACCCGACGTCCGCCCCGGCGAGGGCCGGTGGAACGTCACCCAGAATGTGATCGGCGTGCCCCGCCCGCTCGGCGCCCGCCTCGTCGGCGAAGGCATAGGCGCGACGCGGCTCGCCAATTGGGGCCGCGACGTGCGCTTTCGCGAGGAAATCGTGGAGTGGCAGCCCGGCCAGCGCATCGGCTGGCGTTTCGTCTTCGATCATATCGAGGGCTGGCGCTTCACCGACCGCCACCTAATGCCCGACAGCCCCTATTTCCGCGTCACCACCGGCGGCTATCGCATGGAGCCGCTCACCTCCGGCCGCACCCGCCTTACGATCGAGACACGCTATTGGATCAAGACCCCGGTCAATACCTATTCCCGTCTGTGGGGCGAGCTCTTCCTCGGTGATCTCGAGAACAATCTGCTCGCTTTGGTCAAGCAGCGCGCCGAAGCGCTATCCGCCGCCGCCCGTTCGCGCTAATCGCGCCTTCATGTCCCATCAAGTTCACATCATCGGCGGCGGGCTCGCGGGTTCCGAGGCTGCATGGCAGCTTGCCGAGGCGGGGGTGAAGGTGCGGCTTTCGGAGATGCGCGGGTCGGGCGAGATGACGCCTGCGCATCACACGGACTCGCTTGCGGAACTGGTCTGCTCGAACAGCTTCCGCTCCGACGACGACGTCAGCAACGCCGTCGGGCTGCTTCACGCCGAGATGCGGGCACTCGGCTCGGTGATCATGGCGTCGGCCGATGTGCACAAGGTGCCGGCGGGCTCGGCGCTAGCGGTGGATCGGCATGGCTTTTCGGAAGCGGTTACGCAGCGGCTGACCGCCCATCCGAACATCGAGCTGGTGCGCGAGCGGGTAGATGCCCTCCCCTCCTCCGGCCTCACCATTGTCGCGACCGGGCCGCTCACGGCGGCGCGGCTGGCGGAGTCGATCGGGGCGGCGACGGGCTCTGACGCGCTCGCTTTTTTCGATGCGATCGCTCCCATCGTCCATCGCGACTCGATCGATATGGGTGTCGCCTGGATGGCGGCCCGGTGGGACAAGGGGGGTAAGGATTATATCAACTGCCCGCTCGACAAGGATCAGTATCTCGCCTTCCACCAAGGCCTCATCGAGGGCGAGAAGACCGAGTTCCGCGAGTGGGAGAAGGACACGCCCTATTTCGAAGGCTGCATGCCGATCGAAGTGATGGCGGAACGCGGCGTCGACACCCTCCGCTACGGGCCGATGAAGCCCGTTGGCCTCGACAATCCGCGCACGGGCCGGTGGCCCTATGCGGTGGTGCAGCTGCGACAGGACAACGCGCTCGGCACCTTGTTCAACATGGTCGGCTTCCAGACCAAGCTTAAATATGCCGAGCAGGTGCGGCTGTTCCGAACGATCCCAGGCTTGGAGAATGCCGAATTCGCGCGATTGGGCGGGCTCCACCGCAATACCTTCATCAATTCGCCGCAGCTTCTCGACGGCACGCTGCGGCTTAGGAAAGCACCGCACATCCGCTTCGCCGGCCAGATCACCGGCTGCGAAGGCTATGTGGAATCGGCCGCCGTTGGCCTCCTCGCCGGCCGCTTCGCCGCGGCGGAGCTGCTGGGCCGCGAGATGGCGCCTCCCCCTCCGACGACGGCGCTCGGAGCGCTGCTCGGTCACATTACGGGCGGCGCAGAGGCCGAAAGCTACCAGCCGATGAACGTCAATTTCGGCCTGTTCCCGCCGGTTGGGGGCAAGATGAAGAAGGGCGACCGCAAGGCCCTCTACACCGCCCGGGCGAAAGCGGACCTCAAGGCGTGGCGGGAGCGAATGCCTGAGCCTGCCTGATCAGCAGGCGCATTTCGGCTTGGGGCGGGTCTTCGGCTTGGTCGTCGAATATTCGGCTGGGGTGAGCCAACCGCTGTCGTCGGCATCAGCGCCTTCGAACTTTCCGATCGTCTTTACCGCCCATTCCTCGAAGCTGAGGCTGCCGTTGCCGTTGGTATCGAGCTTCGCGAAGGCCTTCCGCCGCGGCTCGAGCAATTCGAGCTTGGTGATG
>NZ_DASVUE010000113.1:0-5640 GCF_036387215.1 Allosphingosinicella sp.
GGCAAGGCGCTGGTGGCTGCGGGCGGCGTCGTTGCCGGCGACATCGACTTCCGAACCTACTTCAACATCATGCGCTATTTCGATTTCTTTTGGATGCCGCTCCTCAGCGGCGCGCTGACCGCGGCCGGCGCGTTGTTCGCAATCCCCGTCCTGCTCGGAAGCATCCGCCCCTCGACGCGCGCGGCGGCGGAGCTCGACCCCGCCGACATCTCCCGGCGCCTGCCCGAGAAGGGCGTGGTGAAGCAGTTGCTGCCCCTGATCCGCGCCTTCAACGCCGCCCTGGACCGCGTCGCGGAGGCGTTCGAGCGGCGGAGGCGCTTCATCGCCGACGTCGCGCATGAGCTTCGAACGCCGCTCGCGGTCCTCAACATGCATGTCGACAAGCTCCCGGACGGAGGAGTGAAGCCCGATCTGCAGCGGACGGTGTTCAGGCTCGGGCAGATGGTCGGCCAGATGCTGGACGCCGAGCGGCTGACGCTTGCCGCCCGACGGCGGGAGCAGGTGGATCTCGTCGAGCTTTCACGCGCCGCGGTCGCCGACATCGCACCCCTCGCGGTTGCCAACGGCTATGACCTGACCTTCGATGCCGAGCGCGAAAGCGTCAAGGTGGACGGCGACGCGCATGCGATCTCGAGGGCACTCGGCAACCTTCTCGGCAATGCGGTCGCCCACGGCGGTGGTGCCGGCAGCCTCGACGTCCGAATCCACGCCGACGGGCGGATCGATGTGATCGATCAGGGGCAGGGCGTGCCCGTCGAGGCTCGCGAGCGCATCTTCGAGCCGTTCCACCGCGAGCGCTGGGACCGGGACGGGTGCGGGCTCGGCCTGCACCTCGTCCGCGAGATCATGCAGGCTCACGGCGGCAATGCGCGCGTGCTTGGCCCGGGCCCGGGGGCGGTGTTCCGGCTCGAATTCCCGGCCGTTCAGCCCGGCTGATCGGGCTCCAGCCCGCCCAATCCGTTCAGGGCCATGTCGACCGCGAGGCTTGCGAGCTGCTCGGGCGAGACGTCGCCTCCCGGCCGGAACCAGGTGTGGGTCCAGTTGATCATCCCGAAGAAGAGCATGCTGAGCGGCAGCACGACAGGGTTGGCGTCGGGCCGGATCTCGCGCACCAGCGTCTCCACGACGGCGATGATCCGCCGCTGCTTGGCGACCACCTCCGCCCGGCGCTCCGGCGGCAGGTTGTCGAGCTCGTTGAGGAGCACCTTGTGGCTATGCCGGGCGCCGACATAGAGGCGCATGAAAGCCATCGTCAGCGCCCGCAGCCGGTCGCGGGCGTCGCCCGACTGCATCGCATCGTCGGCGGCGTCGACAAGATCGTCGAGATGCGCCGCCATCACCTCGTATAGGATGTCGTCCTTCGACGGGAAATAGTGGTAGATCAGCGCCTTTGATGTGCCGCAGGCCTTGGCGAGGTCCGCCACCGATGCTCCAAGGAAGCCGCGCTTGGCGTAAAGCTCGGCGGCCGCGCCGACGATGCCATCGCGGCGCCTGTCGTAATCAGGGGATTGCGGCCTTGCCATCCGCCGAGCTTAACCGCCGGCGGATGGCCCGGCCAGATTTGATTCCGGTTCAATTGCTGCCGCGCGTCGGGCCGCCATAGTTGCTGCGGGTGAGGCTGTAGGCCTGGACGTTGCGCTGGTAATCGGCGACCGCGCGGGTGACGTTCTGCATAAGCTGCATGCGCGTCGGGATCGGCACGGTCGTCCTGCGGATCATCACCGCGACCGCATAGGCGCTGCCGTCCGGCGCCGTCAGGATGCCGATGTCGTTATAGCCGGACTGGACGGGGCCGAAGACCTGCCCGGTGCCCGTCTTGTGCGCAAGCGACCAGCCGGGAGCGAGGCCGCCCTTCAGCCGCTGCGGCCCGGTGCGGGTGTTCGACATGATGCGGAGCAGCTTGTCGGTGGAGGAAGGCGAGAGCAGCTCGCCCCGCTGGAGCTTGCCGAGCGCGTCGACGATCCCGACCGGAGTCGCGCCGTCGACCGGATCGGAGACGTAGCGCTCGAATGCCGCACGCCGCACGCTCGCGGGAACCTTGTTACGGGCCGCGTAGAAGCCGCTTCCCGCCATCGACGAATTCCACTCCATGCCCGCTATGCGGCTCTGCATGATGCGCTCGCCGGGGCCGAAACGGACACCGTTTATGCCCTTTCGCGCAAGGAAATCGCGGACCGCCTCGGGTCCGCCGGCGCGCCAGAGGACGAAGTCGTTGCAGGTATTGTCGCTCTGCTGCATCGCCCGCCGCATCAGCTCGGACAGGGTGGTGGTGTAGCCGTTCGCACCCACCTGGGCGGCGATCGGCTGGTTGAAGAGCGTCAGATCGGACTTCCGGACCGTCACCGGGCTGTTGATGCTGAGCTCGCCCCGGTCCGCCTTGTCGAGCGCCGTCAGCGTCACCCAGAATTTGCTGACGCTCTGCTGGGGAAAGTGCGAATTGCCGTCATAATGGGTGACGTAGCCGGTCTGGAGATCCTTGACGGCAATGCCGACGTCGCCGGAAAAGTCGCGGCCGAGGCTCTCGATGCGCGCGTCGAGCACGCGCTGCGCCGCAAGGAACATCGGAGGCTGAGCGCCATAACCCTGGCCCGCCGGTTTTGCCGGGACCGGCGCCGCTCCGCCCAGCATCACAGCGCCTGCGAACGCTGCGAAGGAGAAGATCGCCAGATGCTCCCGGCGCGCCGATTTCCTCGATTTGCGGTGCGATACGCTCACTTGCCCCTCCACTAACACCTTAAGCCCCAAGGATTTCATCATATGAATCTAGGACTGGCTGTCAGCTGAATAGGTTAAGCACCCGACGAAACGTGAGGCTTATGCGGCGAAGCGAATCGAAACGAGGGAGCTATTCCGAAAACCAGTCGCTCTCGCCGCCGCCGATCGGCATTCCCGGCGGGATGCGCGGCGCCCGGGCGGGCTCGGCCAGTGCCTTGTCCAGCGCTTCGCGGTCCCGGAGGAGCCGGGCAAGGCCGCGGCTCCAATCCCGCTCCGCATCCGACCCACGCCGCTTCTCAAGGCTATCGGCAAGCCGGACGAGGCGGCTGTCGATCGCGGCGGCGAGGGTGGGGGAGAGTGCGGGGTCCCGCTGCACCCGCGCCAGCGCCAGCGCAGCCGCATGGGCGACGCGGCGCTGGACGGCGGCTCGGGAGCTTCCGTTCGGCTCGGCCGCGAAGGTGGCGGCGATCAGCCTGTCGATCAGCTCCCCCGCTCCAAGCGCGCCTGCATTCTGTCCGTTCTGGATCTGGAGGCGGTTGAGACGCTCGGGGGCGAGCAGCGCGTTCAGGGTCACCGCCGCTGCGGCCTCGCTCGCCGCGAGCGGATCGAAGACGGGGCCGCCGGCGGTCCGGAAGATCTCGATCTCGAACTGCCGGTCGTAATTGCCGGGCCAGCCGGCGGAGAGGTGCGGAAGGAGCGAGGCGGGGACTTCGAGCTCCGCGGGGCTCAGCGTGGCCAGCAGGGCGTCCAGCGCCCGCCGCTGCGTAGCATCGTCCACGATGGGAGAGGCCTCCCGCCCGTCGCCGCGCACGGAATAAGCGAAATCGACCCCGCCCACCGCCTTTGCGGCCGCTTCGACCTGGTAGCGGTGAAGCAGCCAGATGGGGACGAACTTGCGCCTGAGGTTCGACACCGGCTCGTTGGCCGCCAGCGCGCCGACACCGAAATTCGCGACTGCGGCGCGCCGGACCTGAAGCATCCGCTCGAGCTCCGCCACCGGCTGCCCGAAATCGTCCCAGATCGCGCCCCACGGCTGGCCGGAGCCGGTCGGGCGCGCATCGCTGTCGGCGACGTAGCGAAGGCCTTCCGCGACCGCAGCCTCGGCCTTGCGCTGCGCCTCGGCGTCGCTGTCGGTTCCGTAGAGCCAGTCGACCACGAACATGTCCCAGCGGCCGAGACCCACGCCATATGCATCCTTGAGGTCGGGGCGCCCGTCCGCCAGCCCCACCCGCGGCGCCGGATAATCCATCACGGAATAGCGCCCCTGCGTGCTCGCCGCGAAATTGTGCTCGAAGCCGAGCGCATGGCCCACCTCGTGGGCTGCAAGCTGCCGAAGCCGCGCGAGCGAGGCGACGATCGGATCGTTCGGCCCGCCGCTGCCGACCTTGTCGGCGCCGACGAGGCCTTCGAAGATCAGCATGTCCTGGCGCACCCGGAGCGAACCCAGCAGCACCTGCCCCTTAATGATCTCGCCGGTGCGCGGATCTTCGATCACCTGGCCGTAGGACCAGCCGCGGGTGGCGCGGTTCACCCAGTTGACGACATTATACCTGACGTCGAGCGGGTCGACGCCGTCGGGCAGCATCTCGACCCGATAGGCATCGATGTAGCCGGCCGCTTCGAACGCCTGCTTCCACCAGGACGCGCCTTCGAAGAGCGCCGTGCGGATCGGCTCCGGCGCCGAGCGGTCGATGTAGAAGACGATCGGCTTCTTCACCCGCGAGCGAGGCGCCGAGGGATCCACCTTCTCCAGCCGGAAGCGGTTGGAGAGGTTCTGGACGATCTGCTGGCCGAGCGGCGCCGCATAATCGAGCACCTGCGTCGAGAAGCTGCCCGCCCGGGGATCGAAGCGGCGGACCCGGTAACCCGCCTCCGGCAGCCGAACGAGCGAATGGCGGACGATGAAGCTGAGGTTCCCGGCCGCGGGCGCGATGTTGTTCACTTCGGCCCCGGGCTCGCTGGAAACGAAGGTCTGCCGCGCCTCCATCTCGATATTGTCGGGGAACACCTTCACCGAGTTGGGATCGGCGACGGTGAGGTCGCCCGACATCGCGAAGCCCTTTTCGCCCGCGCCCTTCAGCGCCTGCGCGATCCCCATCGCATCGCGGGTGAGGAAGCTCGATACGTCCACCAGCAGCCGCCCGTCGGCGGTCTCGGCCGCAACGTCGCCGGTCCAGAGCGTCGAATAGGCAAAGGATTCCCGCGCCGCCGCCTGTTCGGGGGCGGGCGCGTTCGAAGCGCGGAAGCGGGGATTCTCCACCTCGGCGATCACCTTCTTGCCGACGCGGCGGAAGACCAGGAGCTTGGAGCCGCCGCTCAGCGCCCTGTCCAGGCCCGCCGGCGCGGAGCCGAGGCCGGTTTTCAGCGAGGAGATGTAGATGAAGCGGCCCGATATCCCCTCTTTGTCGGGGGCGGGGAGGGAGAGGAGGATGCGTCCGCCCTTCCTGTCGACATGGACCGGGAGCAGGCCCGACTGAAGCGTCGTATTAGCAAGCACTTCGGCCGGCGTGGCGGCAAGCGCCGGCGCCGACGCGCTCAGCAAAAGGGCGGCAAGAATGGCTTTGAGGCCGGCGTTCATCATCATCCTCGGCAGGCAGAGGGGCGAGCCTAAGGCGCGCTCCTCCACCTGTCGAGGAGGCGGATCAGAAGGAGACGCGCGCGGTCACCCTAAGATCGCGTCCGGCGAGCGGCGCGAAGTCCTTGAGGAAGCTCGCGTGGCGGCGGGCGTCGACGTCGAAGATGTTGTTGGCGGAGAGGAGGATGGTGCTGTCGTTGCCGGGGAAAGGCTTCACCGACAGCGATGCATTGACCATCGTGTAGCCCTTGGTCGGCGTCTCGAAGGCGGCGAGCCGGTCCTGCGCGGTCACCCGCTCGACCTCGACGCGGCCCTGCAGCTGATCGCTCTGCGCTTCGAGCCCGCCCAGC
>NZ_DASVUE010000114.1:0-2635 GCF_036387215.1 Allosphingosinicella sp.
GCGGCGCTCAGGGCCGGTTCGATCGCGTCGATCGTATAGGGCTTGGCGAGCACCGTCGCTTCGGCGTGCTCGGGCGGCGGCGGCGAGATGTGGCCGCCGGTGGCGAGAATGAAGGGGATGCCCTTCTCGTTCAGCCGGTCCGCCACCGGCCAGACATGCTCGCCCTTCAGGTGAACGTCGATAATCGCGACGTCGAAGCCGCCCTCATCGACCCTGGCGAGCGCTTCCTGCACGCTTTCGGCAGTCCCTGCGACCTCGTGGCCGAGGGATTCGAGGAAATCCTCGAGCATCATCGAAATGAGCGGCTCGTCCTCGACGATCAGAACGGAACATTTCCCCTGCACGATGCCGCGATTAATCGCTAATTGCGCCAAATCAAAAGAATTATTTGGTTAGCAGGGCATCCCGCGCCGCTTCGGCCAATTTCTGGACGGAAAAGGGCTTGGCGAGGAATTGCACGCGCTCGAGGTCGATCGACTTCCTGAGCTGCTCCTCGGCATAGCCGGAGATGAAGAGGATCGGCAGATCGGGCCGCGTCTTGCGCGCTTCCCTGACGGTCGTCGGCCCGTCCATGGTCGGCATGACGACGTCCGAGATCATGAGGTCGATCACCTCCTCGCGGGCGAGGATCTCCAGCGCCGCCTCGCCATTCTCCGCGGTGAACACCGTGTAGCCGTGCCGGGTGAGCGCGCGCTCGGCCACGGAGCGGACCATCGCCTCGTCCTCGACGAGCAGGATCGTGCCCGTCCCCCAGAGCTCCCGCGCACCTTCCTTCGCCTTGGCCTTGACCGGGCGGGCGGCGCCCTCGGCGCGGTGGACGGGCAGGTAGATGGTGAAGCTCGTCCCCTCCCCTTCCTCCGATTCGGCGAAGATGAAGCCGCCCGATTGCTTGACGATGCCGTAGACGGTGGAAAGGCCGAGGCCGGTCCCCTTCCCCACTTCCTTCGTGGTGAAGAAGGGCTCGAAGATCTTGCCGAGGATGGCAGGAGGAATGCCTGTGCCGGTGTCGCTGACCTTGAGCGCGGTATAATCGCCGGCGGGAAGGATGTCGCTGCCGAGCCGCCGCACCTCCTCCGGAGTGACCGAATAGGTGCGGAGGGTAAGCGTTCCTCCCTGGGGCATCGCGTCGCGGGCGTTGACGGCGAGGTTGACGATCACCTGCTCGAGCTGGCCGGGATCGGCGCGGACGGCGCCCAGGTTGCGGCCGTGCTTCACCTGCAGCTTCACGGTCTCTCCGAGCAGCCGCTTCAGGAGGTTGAGCACTTCCGAGATGACGTCGGGGAGCTGGAGCACCTGCGGGCGAAGCGTCTGCTGGCGCGAGAAGGCGAGCAATTGCCGGGTGAGGCCGGCGGCGCGGTTCGAGTTGGAGCGGATCTGCTGGATGTCGTCATAATCGCTGTCGCCGGGCGTGTGGCGCATCAGCATGAGGTCGCAATAGCCCAGGATCGCGGTGAGGATGTTGTTGAAATCGTGCGCGACGCCGCCGGCGAGCTGACCCACCGCCTGCATCTTCGTCGCCTGCGCGACCTGGCGCTTCAGTCGGTCCGCTTCGCTATTGTCCTTTAGCGACAGGATCACCGCCGCTTCGCCGAGGCCGCGGGCGCCGGCAATGCCGAGCGCGACCGGCTCGTCGGGCTGCGCCTTGAGGCGGACGGCGAGGTCGGAGGAGGTGGACGGGCCGCGGGCGAAGCGGCGGACGGCCTCGGAGACCGCCTGCTTGTCCTCGTCCACGACGAGGTCTCCGGGATAGACGGGCCGCGCCTCCTTCGGCAGTCCGACGGCCTTCCGGAAGGCCTTGTTCAGATAGACGAAGCGGCCGTCGACATTGGCGAGCGCAAGGCCGAGCGGGATGAAGTCGAGGAGCGCGTTGACGCTTGCGCTCTCCTCCTTGCCGAGCCGGCCCCGCCCGCCCGACGGGTCGTCGAGCAGGAGGAACAGGGTGAGCGGCTCCTCGCCCTCGGTAACCGGGATCTGGATGATCCGGAGCGGCGCAGTGCCGCGCGGCTCGCCGGCGAAGTGGAACTGGCCCTCCTCGGTGACGGCGATGAGGTTGACGAGCGGAGTGCCGGAGATCGATGCCTCCGGGCGACCGGTGGCGCGGGCGATGAAGGCCTGGTTGGCGGCGATGAGGTTGCCGTCCGCATCGGCGAGCGCGGCCATCAGGCCGGCTTCGGAGATGCGCTTGCCCGCGGGGCCGCCGATCAGCCGCTGCGCCTCGCGCAATAGGTCGACCTCGTCGGAACGGGTGAAGCGCCAGACGAGGTGGGTGTCGCCGAGGCCGGCGCGCTCGACCGCGAGAGCAAGGTTGAGGCCGTGGATGCGGAGCCGCGCGCGGGCGGCGTTGCCGTCGCGGCGGGCTTCGGCACCGGCGGCGGCGAGGCTCTCCTCCTCGGCCTCCAGCGGAAGCTCCGCCGGAGCGGCGGCGCCTCCGAACCAGTCCGAATAGGAACTGTTGGCGCAGACGAGGCGGCCGTCCGTGTCGGTGATCGCCACCGCGCCGCTCGCGCTGTCGGCGGCGGCGCGGAGGAGGCCGATGTCGGCTCTGGGGGCGGCCTCGGCACTGGCCGGCGCCGAGCGGAAGCTGGAGGCGAAGGCGAGCACCGCCCCTAGCCCCACGAGCCCGGCCGCGAAGGCC
>NZ_DASVUE010000115.1:0-8085 GCF_036387215.1 Allosphingosinicella sp.
GCTGAGATAGTAATCGCGGTTGGGAAGGCCGAGGCCGCCCTGGCTCAGCTGGAAGATGGCGGCGTCCGGGTTCTTGTCGTCGCTGTCGACATAATTGCCGAACGGGCTGTTGAGGCCGACCCGGGCGAGATCGCCCATCACCGCTGCCAGCGCACCCTTGTTCGGAGCCGCCTTGATGCTCTGGAGGAGCGGCGTCAGCGGCCGGATGCCCGCCGCTTCGACCGCTTCACGCTCCATGAAGCTCGCATAGAAGTCGCCGATCTTGGAGCCCGGCACCTTCGCCTGCTCTTCGAGGATCTCGCGGGTGCGCGCGGTCGAAAGATCGTCGAGCACGTGGAACATGCCGAAGGCGGAGCGGTCCTCGGGAATGGGGGTCGTTCGCTCCCAGTTCGCGCTGGCGAAATCGTAGAATTCATCGCCCGGGCGGACATTGCGGTCCATGCCGGCAACGTCGAGGCCGAAGTCCCCCAGCTGCGCCTTGGGTGCAGTCGCGGGGGTGACGGGGCCGGCGGCGGCCTCGGCGACGACCGCCGTCTGCTCGGCAACCTCGCTCTTGGTGACGCTGCCGGTCGTGCAGGCGGCGAGCGCGGTGGTGGCCGAAAGGGCGATGAGGAGTTGGCGCATGTGCTGGCTTTTCCCTGTTTGAGAGTATTAGCCGACTATAGCGCCCGCGGCGGCGGCATCAACTGCCGCGAAGGGCCCTACGCTTCCACTTGCGGGCTTGCCACCAGCGCCAGACGAAGCCGGAGATCAGGTAGCCGACGAGCGCGCTGACGAGGGAAATGACGAACAGCCCCGACACGAGCGCGGGAGCAGCGTCCGACGCGAGCCAGGCGAGCCATTCCTTCGCGCCCGCTCGCCGTTCGTAGAGCGTGTAGAACGTGCCGAGATCGGCGTGGAAGCCGAGCCTGTTGCCGACGTAGATAGAGGCGACGAGGATGAAGGGCGTTGTCGCGGGGTTGGAGAGGAAGGTCATCGCCGCCGCGATCGGGATGTTCGCCCGGAACGGCACCGACATCAAGGCGGCGCCGACGATCTGGAGCCCCGGGATCATCAGGAAGATGCCGACCAGGATACCAACCCCGACGCCGCGCGGCACCGACCGGCGGGTGAAGCGCCAGAGGTCGCTCCTGAGGACGCGGCCTCCGAACGGCTTGATCCAGCGGCTCTCGGCAAGGTCCTCGCGCTTCGGCGAGTTCTTGGCCAGCCACCGTCCGATCCGCTCAACCACGCTCGCGCATCAGGCGGCCCTGCTCCCTCTTCCAGTCCTTTTCCTTCTGATATTCGCGCTTGTCGGGCGCCTTTCGTCCGCGGGCGAGCGCAAGCTCCACCTTCGCCCGGCCGCGGCCGTTGAAATAGACGGAGAGCGGAACGAGCGTCATCCCCTGCCGCGCCACCGCTCCGAACATCTTGGCGATCTCGCGTTCCCGGAGCAGCAGCTTGCGCGGCCGCTTCGGCTCGTGGTTGAACCGGTTGCCGTGGCTGAATTCGGGAATGTTCGCGTTGATGAGCCACACCTCCCCGTCCTTCACCTCGGCATAGCTTTCGGAGATCGAGCCTTCGCCGAAGCGGAGCGACTTCACTTCGGTGCCGGTAAGCGCGATCCCCGCCTCGAACTTGTCCTCGATGGCATAGTCATAGCGCGCCCGCCGGTTCTCGGCGACGATCTTCTTCTTGTCGAACTCGGGATGGTGAGGGCGGGCCATGAGGTCAGCAGATAGGCGCGAAAGCCGACCACACAAACCCCATTCGGTCCGAGACGAGCTTAGGGCAAACGGACTGGGAGAAAACCTCCCTCACAGCAGCCCGGCATGTTCGAGGGCGGCATCGACCGCTCGGCGGCTTGCCTCCGAAGGCGGGGTCATCGGCAGGCGCAGATCGGCGGGAAAGCCTGGGCGGACGCGGCTGACCGCATATTTGACGGGGCCGGGCGACGCATCGCTGAACAGCGCCTTGTGGAGCGGGAAAAGCCGGTCCTGAAGTTCCAGCGCGCGGCCATGGTCTCCCGATAGATAGGCATCGTGGAACTCGGCGAACAGGCGCGGCGCGACGTTTGCTGTTACGGAGACGGTGCCGGAGCCACCCATCGCCAGGAAACCCAGCGCCATATCGTCGTTGCCCGAGAGCTGGACGAAGTCGGGCCCGCAGGCGATCCGCTGGGCAGTCACCCGGTCGAGCGCCCCCGTCGCGTCCTTGACGCCCTTGATCGCGGGAAACTTGGAAAGCGCCGCCATCGTCTCGACCGATATGTCGGTCACCGTCCGGGCGGGGACATTGTAGAGGATGATCGGAAGATCGGTGGCAGCGACGATGGCTTCGAAATGCGCATAGATGCCGGCCTGGTTCGGGCGGTTGTAATAAGGCGGCACCAGGAGCGCGGCATCGGCGCCGGCCTCGGCCGCCGCACGGACGAGCTCGATCGCGACGGCGGTGTTGTTGGAGCCGCAGCCGGCAAGTACCGGCACTCGGCCCGCGGCAGTCTCGACGCAGGCGAGGATGACCCGGCGATGCTCCTCGGCGCTGAGAGTCGCTGCTTCCCCGGTGGTCCCGACCGGCACCAGCGCGCTGCTCCCCTCCCCGATCTGCCACTCCACGAAATCGCGGAAAGCCGCCTCGTCGAACGCTTCGTCGCGAAAAGGAGTCACAAGAGCGGGGATGGACCCACGGAACATGGTTATCTCCTTCACATTAGGCCCGGATTCTCGCATAAACATCGCGGGAGGCCCTCAGTTATTCAGGGCCTGATAAGGAGGGGGTCGGCATGATGTCCAGCATGCACAGAAAAGCACTGACACTTGCCCTTTTATTCGCTTCCGCAGCTTCGGTCGGCGCAGTGCTCTCGCCGCGGGCGCAGTATCGGTATCCGGTGCAGCCTTCCGTGCCAACGCAAGCCGCGCCAGCGCCGGTGCAGCAATATCAGCCTCAGCAGAGCTACCAGCCGCCCTATCAGCCCGCCTACCAGTCGGCATCGCCGCGGATCAGCTCCGCGATCGAGCGCTGGTCGAGCCTGCGGCAGTCTGACAACTTTTCCTTTTCCTCCTACGCCTCGTTCCTGACGAGCTATCGCGGCTGGCCGGGCGAAGCAGGCATGCGCAGGAGCGCCGAGCGCGCGATCGATCTTTCGAGCAGCCGCCCGGGCGAAGTGACTTCCTTCTTCCGGATCTTCCCGCCGCTGACGCCGACCGGTCACGCGCGTCATGCCCTCGCTTTGCAGGCCGAAGGCAATGTCAGTGAAGCGCGGGCGGCGGCGCGGCGCGCCTGGACCGCCGGCTACCTGCTGCCGCAGGATGAAAGCCAGCTGATGAGCGTCTTCGGCTCCTCGCTGACGCCGCAGGACCATGATGACCGCATCGCGGCCTTGCTGGACAGCCAGGGCACCGACAGCCGCGCCAGCGCCCAGCGGCTGATCGGCTTCGCCTCGCCTTCGCGGCGGGCGGTGTTCGAGACGCGGATCGCGCTCCAGACCAACGCACCCGACGCGGAGAGCCGCTACTCGGCTCTCGGGTCCGCCGGCGCCGGCGACGCCGGAGTGATCATGGACCGGGCCGACTGGCTGCGCCGGGGCTCGCAGAGCGTTGCCGCACGGTCGCTGCTCGCCCAGCCGAGAAGCCTTTCGAACCGGCCGCAAAATGTCGAGAAATGGTACGAGACGCTGCTCACCTATGCCCGCGGGGCGGCGGCGGACCGCAACTGGTCCACGGCTTACCAGATCGCGAGCCAGGTCGACGATGCCTATGCGCCGGGCGTGAAGGTCATCGAGCGAAGCGAAGGCGAGCGCGACGATTATACGAGCCTCACCTGGCTTGCCGGCACGACCGCTCTCCAGCAGCTCAACCGGCCTTCGGACGCGGTGACTATGTTCCTCAAATATGCCCGCGGCGGCCGTTCGACGCAGGTGCTCACCAAGGGGCTCTACTGGGCGGGCCGCTCGGCGCTGCAGGCCGGGCAGATGGCGCAGGCGATGAGCTATTTCGAGGAAGCGGCGCGGCATCCGGAGCTCTTCTACGGCCAGCTCGCGCTGGAGCGCCTCGGCCGGACGGTGCCCGCGCCCGCGGCCACTCCGATCCCGACCGAGGCCGAGAGGGCCGCCTTCCGCACCCGCGACCTCGTCGAGGCGACGCGGACGCTCGGGCTGATGGGCCGGCACGACGACCAGTCGCTGTTCGTCCGCGCGCTTTCCGCCCAGGTGGAGACGCAAAGCGAGAAGGCGCTGGCGATGGAGCTTGCACGCTCGATGGGCCGCCAGGATCTCGGCGTCTGGGTCGCCCGGAACTCCCGCAACTCCGGCAACCCCTTCTACGTCCAGGGCGGCTATCCGGAAGCGAGGGTTCCGGCATCGCAGAGCCACCTCTGGTCGCTCGCGCACGGCATCATCCGGCAGGAAAGCTCGTTCGACCGGGCGGCGGTGAGCCACATGGGCGC
Organism: Allosphingosinicella sp.; assembly: GCF_036387215.1. Lineage (GTDB taxonomy): Bacteria > Pseudomonadota > Alphaproteobacteria > Sphingomonadales > Sphingomonadaceae > Allosphingosinicella. The sequence continues at coordinate 4,423 of NZ_DASVUE010000115.1, forward strand.
CCGCGGAATGATGCAGCTCATGCTCCCCACGGCGCGCGAGGAAGCGGGGAAGATCGGCGTCGGCTACGATCCGTCGCGGCTGACTAGGGATCCGGATTACAACGTGATGCTCGGGAGCCATTATTTCGAGCGGCTTCTGAACCAGTGGGGCGGCAATACGGCGCTTGCGGTGGCGAGCTACAATGCAGGCGCCGGAAACGTGCGCAAATGGGTGAACGCCAATGGCGATCCGCGCATGCCGGGCGTCGACATCGTCCGCTGGATCGAGGAGATCCCCTTCTCCGAGACCAAGGGCTATGTGCAGCGCGTGCTCGAGAATGCCGTCGTCTATGACGCCTTGAACCCTTCGCGGGCGCGGGCGCCTGAGCGGACGCGGCTGTCCTATTATCTCGGAAAGAACGGCCGCCCGGGCTAAGGCGGCCCGAATGGCCGAGAAGTTCAACCACATCACCCCGGACGGCTATCGCCGCCTGCGGGAGGAATATGAGGCGCTGTTCGGGGTCGAGCGGCCGAAGCTGGTCGAGACGATCAGCTGGGCCGCCGGCAATGGCGATCGCTCCGAGAATGGCGACTATATCTACGGCCGCAAGCGCCTCCGCGAGATCGACAGGCGGATCAACTGGCTCTCGAAACGCATGGCCGCTGCGAACGTGCTCGATCCTTCCAAGCAGCCGGACCGGAGCCGCGTCTATTTCGGCGCCACGGTCACGCTGGCGGATGAGGACGACAATGAGCGGATCGTCACGCTCGTCGGCGAGGACGAGGCCGATGCCGGCACCGGGCGCGTGAGCTGGAACTCCCCCATCGCGCGGGCGGTGCGCGGAGCGACGGTGGGCGATGTCCGGCGGGTGCAGCTTCCTTCCGGCGAGAAAGAACTGGAGATCGTCGCGATCGATTATCCCGGTTGATTGCAGGCGGTGCGTCCTTCGAGACGCCGGTTCGACAGGCTCACCGGCTCCTCAGGATGAGCGGCCCCCATTAAAGCGCTCATCCTGAGGAGGGACTGAGCTTGGCGAAGGCCCGTCTCGAAGGATCCAATCAGGTTTTCCCGAACGCGTCCTTTGCCAGCGCCTCGACCTCGGGTGAGATTGCAGGCGGCGTCATCTTCACGTTCCGCTCCAGGGCGTCCGCGATCTTCGTGAGCGCGTCGATCCTCGCCGATTTCTTGTTGTTGCCGTCGATCGCGTGCCAGGGCGCCCAGCGCGTGTCGGTGTGGGCGAACATGTCCTTGATCGCGCGGATATAGTCCTCGTGCTTTTCGCGATTGCGGAAATCTTCCGCCGTCACCTTCCACCGCTTCCACGGATGCTCGACCCGCGCCCGCAGCCGCTCGTCCTGCACCTCCTGCGTCACGTGGAAGAAGAGCTTCACGATCGTCGTTCCGTCGTCCGCCTGCTGGGCTTCGAACTCGTTGATCTCGTCATAGCCGCGGCGCCACTGCGGCTCCGTGGCGAAGCCTTCGACGCGCTCGACGAGCACGCGGCCGTACCAGCTGCGGTCGAACACCGCGATCTCGCCCGCGCCGGGAAGCTTGTTCCAGAAACGCCAGAGGAAGTGGCGGGCTTTCTCCTCCGCCGTCGGCGCCTTGATCGGCCATACCGCGAAGTGGCGCGGGTCCCACTTGGCCGTCAGGCGCTGGATCGCACCCCCCTTCCCCGCCGCGTCCCAGCCTTCGAGCACGACGAGCGCTCGCCTGCCATGCAGGATGTGGGCGACGAGGATGCGCGACAGCCGCTCCTGCAGCGCCTCGAGATCGGCCGCGTAATCGCCTTTATATTTGTGCCCGGCTTGGTAGTCGGAGAGGTCGATCGCCATCGGGCCAGCCTATCCGCCCGCCCCTGCTCCCGTCGAGCGGCCGTTGGAGACTGTCCTATTCCGGGGCGACGAGAGCGGCGGTTTCCTTCTTCGCCGCGCCCGGCTGCTCGACGATCCGGATGTTGAGCTCGCGCAGCTGCTTCATCGACACCGTCGAAGGCGCACCCATCATCAAATCCTCGGCCTTCTGGTTCATCGGGAAGAGAACGACCTCGCGGATGTTGGGCTCGCCGGCCAGAAGCATCACGATTCGGTCGATGCCAGGCGCGGAGCCGCCGTGCGGAGGCGCGCCGAACTTGAAGGCGTTGATCATGCCGGAGAAGTTGGTGTCCACGTCCTCGCGCGTGTAGCCGGCGATCTCGAACGCCTTGTACATGATGTCCGGGCGGTGGTTGCGAATCGCGCCGGAGGACAGTTCAACTCCGTTGCAGACGATGTCATACTGGTAAGCGAGGATGTCGAGCGGATCCTTGGTCTCCAGCGCCTCGAGCTCGCCCTGCGGCATTGAGAAGGGGTTGTGGGAAAAGTCGACCTTCTTCGCTTCCTCGTCATATTCGTACATCGGGAAGTCGACGATCCAGCAGAAGTCGAAGCGGTTCTCGTCGATGAGGCCGAGCTGCTCCGCGGTGCGGGTGCGGGCCGCGCCGGCGAGCTTGGCCGCCTGCGCTTCCTTGCCGGCGGCGAAGAAGATGCCGTCGTCGGGGCCGAGGCCGAGCTCCGCGATGAGGCGGCGGGTCGCTTCCTCGCCGTGGTTCTTGGCAATCGGGCCGCCGAGTTCGCCACCCTTCTGGGTGATGTAGCCGAGGCCGGCATGGCCTTCGGAACGCGCCCACTCGTTCATCTCGTCGAAGAACTTGCGGCTCTTCTCGGCCGTGTTCGGCGCCGGGATCGCCCGGACGACGCCGCCGGAACCGACGATGTTGGCGAACAGGCCGAAGCCGGAGCCTTCGAAGTGGCTCGACACGTCGGAGATGATGATGGGGTTGCGGAGGTCGGGCTTGTCCGAGCCGTATTTCAGCATCGACTCGCGATACGGGATGCGCGGGAACGAACCCGCGGGCGTGACGCTGCGGCCGTTGGCGAACTCCTCGAACACGCCGGCGAGCACGGGCTCGATCGCCTGGAACACGTCCTCCTGGGTGACGAAGCTCATCTCGAAATCGAGCTGGTAGAATTCGCCAGGGCTACGGTCGGCGCGGGCGTCCTCGTCGCGGAAGCAGGGGGCGATCTGGAAATAGCGGTCGAATCCCGCGACCATGATCAGCTGCTTGAACATCTGCGGCGCCTGCGGGAGCGCGTAGAATTTGCCGGGATGGACCCGGCTCGGCACCAGATAGTCGCGCGCGCCCTCGGGGCTCGAGGCGGTGAGGATCGGCGTCTGGAATTCGGTGAAGCCCTGATCGACCATTCGGCGGCGGATCGATGAGATCACGTTCGAGCGCAGGATGATGTTCTGGTGGATGCGCTCGCGGCGAAGGTCGAGGTAGCGGTAGCGAAGGCGGATATCCTCCGGGTAGTCGGCCTCGCCGGCGACGGGGAGCGGAAGCTCGCTGGCTGAGGATTGCACGACCACGTCATCGGCCGAAAGCTCGATCTCGCCCGTGGCGAGGTTGGGATTGGACGCTTCGGGGCCACGCGCCACAACCTCGCCGGTGACGGTGACCACCGATTCCGCGCGAAGCCCGTCCAAAATGCGCAGCGGCTCGCCGCCCGCCTTGGCGACAATCTGGGTGATGCCGTAATTGTCGCGAAGATCGACGAACAGCACTCCGCCATGGTCCCGCTTCCTGTGCACCCAGCCGGAAAGCTTCACCCGCTCGCCGACATTCTCGGCGCGGAGCTGGGCGC
>NZ_DASVUE010000116.1:0-7925 GCF_036387215.1 Allosphingosinicella sp.
TTCGCCCGCGCCTGGGACGCCGCCCGCCACCATGCCGGCGGCTTCGTCGAGGACCTCGCCTTCGAACGCGCGATCGAGGGCGTGGAGCACAATGTCTACAACGAATATGGCGAAGTGGTCTGCACCAAGCGCGTCGTGAACGACCGCCTCCTCATGTTCCTGCTCCGCCATCTGAAGCCGGAGCGCTACGGCGCCGCGGCGCACGCCGAAGCCCCGCCGCCGCCGCCGGAGCCGGTCGAAGAGAGCCTCACTGCGCTGGAGCCCTCCCTGCCGGCCCCGCCCGAGCAGCTGCTCGGTCCGGAAGAGCTCGACTGCGCTCTGCAGGTCGCCGACATCGCCGACGGCAAGCTGCCCCACTTCTACTCCGAGCAGCGTCCGGCCAAGTCGCCCAAGCGGCTGGAGGCGGAGGCGCGGGCCGAGCAGGAGAGACGCGGCGAGGCGGCGTGGGACAAGTCGCAGCAGGGCGGCGAACTCAGCCAGGAGGAGTTCGCCGACATGTGCCGCTTCCTCGACCCCGCCGGCCGCTCCGAACGGCCGCGAAAGCTCTATAGGTGAGAACCGAGTGTGAACTTAGCGCCGCGGGAGCCGCCGGAAACGGCTTGCCGCCCGGGCCGCAACCGTCTTCAAGGAGGGGCAATGCTTCCGTCCTTCATCATGATCGACGATTTCTTCGCCGATCCGCACGTGGCGCGGCGCCAGGCGCTCGCGCTTCGCTACGATCCGGCCTTCAAGGACGGCAATTATCCGGGCCTCGTCTCGGATGCGCCGCTGCCGGTGCCGGGGCTCGACGAGCATGTCTCCCGCCTCATCGGCCGCAACGTCCGCCCCGCGCCGGGCACGCTCCACGGCCATTGCCGCCTCACCCTCCGCTCCGACCGAGGCGCGAGCGGCGTCCATGTCGATCCGGCTTTCTATTCGGGCATCCTCTACCTCAGCCTGCCCGAGCATTGCCGCGGCGGCACCGACTTCTTCCGCCACCGCCGCACCGGCCTCGACCGGGTTCCGGCGGACGCGGGCGGCATCGTCGGCAGCGGCTATGGCGACGTCAACGATCTGATTGAGGAGGTGGTCAACAAGGACACGCTGAAGCCCGCCAAATGGGAAAAGACCTTCACCGCCCCGATGCGCTTCAACCGGCTGATCCTGTTCAGCCCCTGGATGTTCCACAATTCGGGCCCCGGCTTCGGCGATGGGCCGGAGAACGGGCGGCTGGTGCAGCTGATGTTCTTCGCGGCCGCGTGAGGGAGGGCTGAAGCATCACCGCTCCTCCGTGCTACACGCAAACACCTCCCGCCGTCCATGATGGCTGCACATCGGGCATTCAGGGATAGTTCATCGAACGCGTCGGATTACATGTGTAGTCGATTGCGTGAAGCCGGCGCGGATCGGGGGCGGTCAATCAGCTCTGCGGCCCGTGCCCATCGATTGGGGGAATTTCGATGCGCCATATCTTCGGCACCTGTCTGACTGCAGCAATCCTCGCCCTTGCCGCTCCCGCCGCCGCGCAGGACAGGCGCCCTCCGCAGGAGGCCGAAGGCCAGGAAATCGTCGTTCGCGGAATGAAGGACCGCGACCGGCAGGTCCGCGACTTCGTCGACGCGCTCGCCAAGGCGCCGATCGGCGGCCAGATCAGCCGCTTCGAGGAGGAGGTCTGCCCCGCCGCGATCGGCCTTTCCCCCGCCCAGAACCTCAAGGTCGCCGCCCGTATGCGCGCCGTCGCCGCGGCGGTCGGCATCCGCGTCGCGAAGGAGGGCTGCTCGCCGAACGTCTCGATCATCGTCGCCCAGGACAGGGACGCGATGGTGAAGTCGATCCGCGCCAAGTGGACCGACCCGCTCGGCGACCGGGTCAAGGTGCCGAACGACGGCGGCAAGGCGGTCGCCTTGCACCTCGAGGGCCGGCTCGACGCCAACGGCATCCCGTCCGCCGTCCAGCAGGAAACCGGCGACGGCCGATCGGGCTACTATATCAACGAGGTGGCGGACGGTTCCTCGCGCATCCGGCCGTCTTCGCGCCCGCACTTCCTGGGCTCGATCCTGGTGGTGGAGCCCGCCGCGATCGAGGGCCTGACGACGACTCAGCTGGCGGACTATGCGGCCATGCGGCTGCTTGCCCGAACCGATCCGTCGCGGCTCGCCAGTTCGGCCGCGCCCACGATCCTCCAGATCCTCGATGCGCCGATGGACAGCTCGGTGCCGCTGACTCTGACGAGCTGGGACTTCGGCTTCCTGAAAGCGCTCTACGGCAGCGGCGAGGGGCGCTACGCGAACCAGCAGCGCAACGAGATGCAGCGGCTGATGACGAAGGAGCTCGACAAGTCGCAGAAGGGCGGCGGCGAATAAGACCGGGCTTCACCGCTCCGGACCCGATCGCGGCCGGACGCGCCGCTTGATCCGCCGCCCGGCAGGGGCGCGCCTGCCCGGCGGCCGGTGACGCAGCAAGCGGAGCGCTTGCGGCTCCTGCGCGCCCGCCGTAACCCGCTGATATGACGAAGATCATTCCTCTGGCGGCGGCACTCCTTCTGGCTCTCTCCGCTCCCGCTTCCGCCGCCGATCCGCAAAAGCCGAAGGCGACGCCGACGCGCGCTCTCGCCAATCTCGCCACCTATTTGTCGGACGCCGACTACCCGGCCGAAGCCATCCGCAATCAGGAGCAGGGTACCGTCGGATTTCTGCTTCAGGTCGGAAGCGACGGCAGGCCCACCGGCTGCTCGATCACCAGCTCCAGCGGCTCATCTTCGCTGGATGCCGCCACCTGCCGTCTGATGGTGAGTCGCCCTCGCTTCCAGCCCGCTCGCGACGCCCGCGGGAACGCAATCCCCGATCAGGTATCGGCGCGCATCACGTGGAGGCTCCCCAAACGCGAGCCCCGCCCGCGCTTGGACGCGGCGTTCACGCTCTGGAGCATGTGCGTGATGGGGGAAGCCGCAAGGCACGTGCCCGGCGCCCTGCCTCCGAGCGAGGTCACAAGAAGATCCTTCGTCCCCTGTGCAGCTCTGGAAGCGATTGTTGCAGAGGAATCCGAGCGGACGGCGCCTGAGAAACTGCGCGGTGCCATGGCCGAGACGATCGAGAAGGCCCTTCTCCCCATGCGCGACCTTCTCCTGGCCCCACCGGCGCCCGGCGCGCCCGTGCCTTCCACGCCGCAGCAATAAGCCGCAGCGGCGACGGCTTTCACGCCGCTGCCTAGGCCTTGGCGGCCCGGCGGGCCCGGTTCAGCGCCGCCGCCTCGCGGATCAGCGCCTTCAGCGCCTCGCCGTCAATCTCCTCTCCATCGCGGATGTCGATCGCGCGGGTGGCGTTGCCCTCCAGGCTGGCGTTGAACAGGCGTGAAGGATCCTCGAGCGAAGCGCCCTTGGCGAAGGTGAGCTTCACTTTGTCCTTGTATGCCTCGCCTGTGCAGATGATGCCGTCATGCTCCCACACCGGCACTCCGTCGGGGTTTGACGGCTTCCGCCATTTCACCGCCTCGACGATCTCGGGGTCCGCCTCCCGGATCAGCGCCCGCACCCGCGCAAGCGTCTCGCCCCGCCAGCCGCCGATCGCCGCGATCCGGGCATCGATCAACCGGGAGGGAGAGTCTTCGTCCGGTACCGCCATCGCGCCCGCTCCTTTCGACGAATCTCTATCCTGTCACTCGGCGTCCGGACAAGCTTGGATAGGGCACAAAAGAAAATGCTTGGCGGATGCAGTCCTTGGCCGCTACACAGAGCGCGGGGATTAAAGCGAGGGAAATCATGAGTTTGCGTATTCTCGTCGCCGGCCTTCTGGCCGGCGCTTTGCCGTTGCAGCCTGTTCTTGCGCAGGCGACCATGATGGTGCCGTATGGCGGCGCCAATCCGAAGCCGGTGCCTCAGAAGCCGGTGCCCGGTCCGAAGGATTCGCCGGAAGAGATTGCGGAGGACGCCGCCCGCGACCTTAAAGACAGCCGCTTCTACAACAAGCCGGGCGCCACCCGCGCCCAATATGATGCGGATTGGCAGGAATGCCGGCTGATTGCGCGGGGGTCGCGGACCCCCTCGGGCACGGTGCCATATTTCTACAACCCGGCCGTGATCTCGCCGGTCGCCGCCGACGCGGGAGGCGCCCTGGGCGGACTTATCGCGAGCGCGATCATCGAGGGTCAGCAGCGCCGCGCCAACCGCCGCAACTGCCTGCTGATCAAGGGCTGGCGCCTCGTCGAGGTTTCGGACGCCGAGCAGGCTAAGGTGGCGGCGATGACCGACGATCAGCGGAGCGCCTATTTCGACACAATCGTCGGAGCGGCGAGCGTGAACGGGGAGATCACCGAGCGCACCAGCTTCGCCATGGAAGCGGATCCCGAGCTGAAGCTCGATGCGCCGGTGACCGGCCCGAGCACCGTCTTCCTCGGCAAGAAGGCCGACGCGTCGGTGCCGCTGAAGCTGGCGCCGGGCGAAGCCGCAATCGTGCTCGGCTATCGCCGCCCCGGCGGCGAGAGCGCCGGCCGTTCGGGAGCGGTCTCGCTTTCGCGCTACGACGTCGAGAAGCGCGACCTCGTCTATCAGCCGAGGGACTGGAAGAAGAAGGGCGACAAGACCACCTACCTGCTCAACGCGGCGAGCGCCGACCGAAAGGCGGCCTACGAGGTGCAGGTGCTGAAGGTGACGCCCGGCGACTATGTGATCATGGGCACGTCGGTTGGGCCGAATGTGCCGATCACGACGTCCAACTGCTTCGGCGCGCCGACCTTCCACGTCGGCGAGGGCGAGGTCGTCTATCTCGGCGACTTCCTGCCCTATATGGGCCAGAAGCTGTCGACCGGTGATAAATTCTTCGGTCTCGCTTATTCGTTCCATGCCGAGGATGCGCGCTCGGCGCTCGCGGGCAAGCAGGCGGCGCTCGCCGCTGCGCTGAAGCCGGCGGTGCTTCGCAACCGGGCCACCTATGCCTGCTCGGCGATCAACATGGACCGCTGGGACGTGCCGGGCGCCGAAGCGCTCGCCGATCCGGAACCGCAAGTGGAGACCGCCGCCAACAGCGAGGCGCAGGGCAGCTGAGGCGCACGAGCGGGCGGCGCCAATCGCGCCGTCCGCTCACGCGCGACCGGCTTCAGCCGCTCTTCGGCCGCGCGAAGCGGGTGTAGAGCAGGATCGTGATCCCGACGATGATCGGCACGACGCTCGCCCGCATCATATCGCTCTGCCGCTCCGGATCCGTCTCCAGCGCGCCGAGCAGGAGCAATGCAACGGCAAAGGCGATGAAGATCCAGCCGAGCAGGGCATCGCCCCAGGGCTGGCGCGAATCGAGCCGCTCGGCGAGCAGCGGGATGCTCCCCGGATCGCTTCGCATCGCCTCCCGGATGGTGCGGTTCAGCATCCCGGTGGCGATGAGGCGGGTGGTGAGGCTCACCACCAGCACGATCATCATGAAGGCCGCTATCGGCACGAAAAGCTCGACCATGCCCATATTGCTCTCCCCTGTCCCGCGGCTCGTCCCGGCCGCTGCAGGTGAGAATGCGCCCTCGGGGGCCGCCGGTCCAGCCCCGCGCTAGCGGCGGCCGGGCTTCGTCCGCGGCCGGAGGTCGCAGGCGGCTCTGGCAACCATTTCGCCGGTCGTGCCGGGCGTGGCCGGCCCGAGCCGCGACAGGGCCGCGCTCTCCGCCTCCCGGATATCGTCGATCACCGCGCCTCCGGCATCGACCGTCACCGCGGCGAGCACCGTCGAAAGCCCTTCGCCGCAATCGATTGCGAGCAGCTGCTTCTCCTGCACCGTCCCGTCCTGCCGGGGCTCGGCGAACGAGGTACGCCACCAGGCGCGCGTCAGCCCTTGCGACGTGAAGATCGAGCTCTTGTCCACCTCCACCGGCCCGCCGTCGACATAGGAGCCGACCCGCACCCATTCCGGCTTCGGGGGCGCCTTTCTCGAGGGCGCCGCTTCTGCGGGGCCGGCCGCGAGAGCCGCCCCGGCGGCAAGCATCAATATCGTCTTCATATCACCAGCCCTCCTGCTGCACGGCTTCCCTTTGGAGGCCCGGCTTCGCGGGTCGATGGCGCCGCGACGAGGGCGGCGAATCCTGCGGCCAAGAAGAAAGGCGCTCCGGACCGGCCGGAGCGCCTTCCCTCATTCCGGTGATGGTGCCGTTAGCGGCCCATGCCGTAGACGCGGATCACCGTGTTGGTGCGGGCGTCGATCTGGTAGATCTGGCGCCCGTCCGAGCGGTAATAGACGCCGTTGCCGTCGCGATACTGATAGCGATATTCGCTCGGCACTGAATAGAGGTTGCCCGAGACGCGCTGGCCGACGCGGAAGCCGCCGCAATCGTCGCGGCCGATCACCCGATCGATGACGCCGCCGAGCCCGCTGCGGCTCTCGCACACTTCGTCGGCATCCTGGTAGGGGCCGCCCTGCCCGTAATAGCCGCCGTTATTGTAGCCGCCATTGTTGTAGCCGCCGTTATTGTACCCGCCCTGGGCGTAGCCGCCATTGTCGTAGCCGTCGTCCCAGCTGCCGTAGCGGTTGTCGTCATTATAGCGGCCGCCGTCGGCAACGCGGAGCTGCTGGCGAACGGAGCGGAGCCGCTGCTGCAGGTCCTGCCGCTCCTGCTGGGAGAGGCCGTTATAGCTATATTGCCGCTCGAGCTGCCGCAGCTGGCGCAATTGGGAGCGGATGCTCTGCGCTTCCTGACGGTCGATCGCGCCGGACTCGATGCCGGCCCGGAGGCGGGCGTCTAGCTGGGCGATGCGATTGCCGATGGCGACGCCGCCGCCGGCGTTCACGTAGCCCTGATTGCCATAGCCCTGATTGCCATAGCCCTGGGTGCCGTAATTTTGCGCCGCTGCGGGCGCCGCCACTGCGAGCGCCGAGCCCGCGATCATCAAGGTGAGAAGCTTTTTCATTACAGATACTCCACAAAGCCCCTCCGCTTCGCACCCTCAACGAACGAGCGGCCAAGCCGTTGCGCCGGCCGCTCCCGCTGTTCCCCGCAAAGGCCGTACCGCCCCGTCAGTCGGCCAGTGCGAAGTCTGCGCGCACCCGCACCTCGCTTGCGTTCATGCCGGGTCGGAAGGGCGGCGCGGACTCCTGCGCAGGGGACGCGACCTCGTAGGCGGCCGTCGCATCGCCGTAATGGGCGATGGGGCCGCCGTCGCCGCCGTCGCGGATTGCGAGCACCCGGGCCACCTTCAGCCCCGCCGCCGCGGCATAGGCCTCCGCCCGCTGCCGCGCCGCCTTATAGGCTTGTGCGTATGCGGAGCGGCTCGCGGCCTCGGGGTCGGCCAAGCTCAGATTCGGGCCGGAGACGACGTTCGCTCCCGCCTCCGTGGTGGCGGCAACCGCCTCGCCGACTCGCTTCAGGTCCCGCAGCCGCACCTCGACCATGTTGTTGGCCTGAAAGCGTCCGCGCTGCGGCCCGTAGCCGATCCGCGACAAGGTGATCTGCCGCGTCTGGATATCATCCGCCTTCACCCCAAGCCGCTCGAGCGCCGCCGCGACGCGGTTCATGACATCGGCATTGCCGCCGCTCGCCGCCGCCGCGGTGGCAGCGATGGTCTCGACGCCGGCAGTGAAGCGCGCCTGATCCGGCCGCGTGTCGGCGCGCCCGGTCGCGACCACCTGCAGCAGCACTTCCCCGCGCTCCACCCCCCGCGGATCGGGCGCGGAATGGCCGCAGGCAGCCAGGGACAGGAACATCGGGACGATCACCGGCAAGCTACGCATCGCACTCTCCTTGGTCGCCACTCCAGCGGGCGCCTGAGTGGAACATCTCATGTGACAGTATATCATGCAAGCCTCTTTGGCCGGCGCGGCTTTGCAGCTATGGCATGCCTCCTCCGGCCTGGAGCAGAAGGATGCAGCTGCCGATGATCGACAAGACCATCCCCGTCTCGACGATCGCGCATCTCATCCAGCTGTCGATCGCGCCGGTCTTCCTGCTTGCGGGTATCGCGGGGATCCTGAACGTGCTCG
>NZ_DASVUE010000117.1:0-4282 GCF_036387215.1 Allosphingosinicella sp.
GGAGTCGGCCCCTATGTTCGCGACCGCAGCTCGGACGCAATCCCGTTCAGCTCGAGACCAAAAGCCGTAGTCGAGAACGACGTCGAGGCCCAATGACAGGCAGCGAACCCAGATAGGCTCCATGATCTCCAGGATTGCCGCCGCTCGATCCTGGAATGTGTCGGCGGGTGGGTCTTCGCCGAACAGGCGCGCCATCCATTCGTCAGGCGTGAAGCGGACGGCGCTGTGTTGAAGCTCTAGCCTCTTGGCCAGCGTCGTCTTTCCCGATCCCAAGAAGCCGAACACAAGATGAGCTGTAGCCATTCCCCCTCCTGGCGCCACTTCACGACCTCGATAGCAGATGAGATCAGCGCCAGCTAATCGGACCGCCTCGTACCGTTCGGCAAGAGGCCGGACACGCTCGCTTCAAACGCGGTGGTCCGCTTCGTGAAGGAGCGGATTGAACGGCTGCTGCGTCCTTGCCGGTGCTGAATGGCCGTTTTCCGCCCGTTGCGGCCATTCGCCAACTCTGATGCGCAAGGTCTCCCTTCCGCTGATCGGTGTACCGCCGCTGCTCCGCAATGCCTCTCATCGAAACCGCCAGAACTTGCGGCTGCGCCGACGTCGGCTCAACTTTCGAACGAGCTGAGCGTCGTTTGAGAAAAGCGCGGACGGCGGCGGCATAAGCCTGCGGCTCCTCCATCTCGGGGAAATGCGCGCTGTCCTCCAGGATTGAGAGGGTTGCGTTCGGTATGCGGTCGGCGAGATCCCGCTCCATGTCGAGGCCGACATTCCGGTCATGCCGGCCCACCAGAACCAGGGTGCGTGCCGTGATGCGGTTCAGTTCATCAACCAGCGGAGTTGCCCGCGCATTTTCATCCGCAAACACGACCGCGGCCATCCTGCCGCTGTTCGACAGCCCACTTTGCTCCCACAGGCGGCGGTTGAGTTCGGCCGCGTTCTGATTGTGAAAAAGGAAGCGGTCTACCGCCTGCCGATCAGCCAGGGCCCACACCGCGTTCATGCGTTGCATGGGCGAGTCCACCGGCTGGGCGGCAAGCACACGGATCTGTTCCCGCTGCTTGCCTGTGGCCAGAGCCTCGAAACCCCAGGTCTGAATGGCCGCGAGGCGGCGGTAATCGCCGTCGGGAGCAGATTGCAGGATGAGGCGATCAACTCGTTCGGGATGGCGGACTGCATATTCCATCGCGACGAGCCCGCCGAACGAAAAGCCGAGGAGGTTTATGCGCTCGGCACCGAGCGCGACTCTCAGCGACTCCAAATCGGCAACGATCGTCGGCATCGTGTAATCTGAAGGATTTGCCGGTGCAGCGGAACGGCCGCTGCCCCGCTGGTCGTAGTAGACGACAGTGGTGAACTTCTCCAGTTGCGGTCCGATTGTTCGCTCGTAAGTGTAGACGTTTCCGCCGGGGCCACCATGCACGATGATCAGCGGCGTCGTGCCAGCTCTGGCACCAGCGATCCTGACCCAGTGTTCGACGCCGTTCAGCACGATCCGGCGTTCTCCGTCATGCAGTCGAGCCGCATGTGCTGGCGAGACGAAACTGAGCGACACGAGCAGCGCCAGCAGGCGCACGATGGACTTCCACATGGTTTTCATTCTGGCAATTGAGCAGTGGCTTGCAAGTGGCCTCAGTCGCGTCAGCTAATCAGATGCGGACTGTCTGCCCCTCGCTGGCAGTAGGGTCCTTTGCAGGCTGCGGCGAATATCCGTTTCCCACCCATCGCCGACATTGGTGATCTTTGCGAAGCTTCGCCGTGCGAGCCACCCTCCGCATTGCGCTCGCTGCCACTGTCTCGGTCGCCGGCTACCTTCGCGCGGCAAAGCCGGTGTCAGGGGCAGCCAGGCCGGCGCGGGCTGCGGAGGGATCGCGCTTGCGGCGGATCCAGTATTCGACACCGGCCAGGTTGATGGTCCAGTTCAGCCAGGAGATCACCCGATAGGCGGGGTAGAATTCGTATCCGGACATCAACGCGGCAGGGAGCATCAGCCGTAGCGTGATCGCGCCGGTGAGCACCGCATAACCACGCAGCATCCATTCGCGATGTTCGTTCAGTCTCCCTTCGACAGCTGCGCGCAGTCCGCGCCAGGTGAAGACCGACCACAACAGGGCCGAAAGGGCGAACGGCGCGCCTGCGATCGGCCCCGCGCTCGTCCCCAAAGCGAGAATGAAACCGGAAGGGGCGCCCAATGCGCAGCCGAGGACATGGACGCGGCCGGTTGCGCGGTGGAAGGCGGGCAGGCGTCTCCGGATCGCAGGCATGAACTGGAGCGGCCCCACAACGAACGCGGCCATGGCCCCGATGACGTGCAGGACGAGGAAGGGCTTCGCGAATGCGTTCGCCACGATCGGCTCGGGCGCCGGGTGGCTGCCGGTGATGTAGCGCAGAGCGGATTCGACTGAGATCTGGACGGTCAGCAGCATGATGGCGCCCCACCAGGCAGCCCAGTAGATTCGAGGAAGCGTTCGCGTCATGATAAGCTCCAATGCGGTGTGAGCGCAGTGGTCGCGGCGCCGCCGGGGAGGGGAAAGGGGCTTTTGCGTGAACGGTGCATCTCGTTCGCGAACGGTGTCGGGGCAGCGGTGGCAGCGTCTTTCGGTCGATCTGCTGCTGCTTGCGGCATTCGGGCTTCTGATGGGGGAACTGGGGCCGTACCGGACGGCCGATGCGCCGGACGGGCTGCGGAGGGCCTATTGGCTGGTGGCGGTGCTCGGCGCTGGCCTCACCGCCATTCTGGCCGACAAGGCTCTGGAGCGGCGCATCCGCGGGTTCTGGGCGCGGATAGCCCTGGTTTCGCTCGCCAGCACCCCGCCGGTCACCCTGTTCATCTACGCACTCAACGCAGCGATGCTCGATCTTCCGAGGCGCCCGTGGCTGCTTCCGCAGCTTGCCTGGCAGGTGCTGATCGTGATGCTTCTGATCATGACTTTGCGGGCGCTGCTGTGGCGCCGGGTGGTGGAGACCCGAACGGTCGTGATGGCTCCGCTTCCGGGCGCCGAGCGCACCTTTCGTATGCGGCTTTCGGCCAGGCGCCGGGCAGCGAAGCTGATCGCGCTTGAAGCCGAGGATCATTATGTCCGCGTCCACACCGACAGCGGTTCCGAGCTCGTGTCGGTGCGGTTTTCCGAGGCTGTCGAAGAACTTGCCCAGGCTTATGGCCACCGGCTGCACCGGTCATGGTGGGCCGCGGCCGACGCGATCCAGGACGTGCGGTGGAACCGGGGAACGGGCGAGGCACGGTTGACGGGAGGGATATCGGCGCCGGTGAGCCGAAGCTATGCCTCTGCACTGAAAGACGCAGGATGGCGCTGAGGCGGAGAACAGGCTCCCCCTAGGCACGCGTCGCTAGCGTCGTTTCATTGGCGCCGGTGACCATCCCCCATCGCCCGCTATTGCGGCAAATAGAATTGCGTCACCATGCAGTAGAGCATCGGGATCGAGAGCACGAGGTTCGTGCGCGACGCCAGCATCGCCGTCTTTGCCGAGCGCGCCTTCACGTCGTCCTCGGCCGGCTTGATGCCGAGCGCACGCTGCTGGTTCGGCCAGATGATGAACCAGACGTTGGCCGCCATGATGATGCCGAGCCACATTCCGGTGCCGATCACCCGGTAATTCTCCTGGAAGGTGAGCGCCTGCATCAGGTAGCGGCCGGTGACGTTGGTCTCGGCGACCGCAATCCCGGAAATTAGGGTGACGAGCGCCGCCCAGCGGAACCAGAACAGGGCTTCGGGAGCGATATATTTGGAGACGCCGCCTTTGAGTTCGGCGGGTACCTTCGGCATGGTCGGGATCTGGACGAAGTTGAAATAATAAAGGAGGCCGATCCAGAGCACGCCCGAGATCACGTGGAAGAAGCGGAGCCAGTAGTTGATATAGCCGTCGGCGCCGATCTCGCCGCCGTGGAGCCCGAACATCGCAAGCGCCAGCAGCGCAACGCCGAGCAGCAGCGCCAGGTTGAGGTTCCCAAGTAGCTTCGCCATCGCCCCCTCCGTTTCTTTTTGTAAGGCTGCTCTCTATCGTAACGGAGCCGTCATGGGAATCCTGAACTGATGACCAAGCCGATCCTGTTCGACTATTACCGCTCCTCCGCCAGCTACCGGGTCCGGATCGCGCTGAACCTCAAGGGGATCGCCTATGAGACCGTGCCGGTGAACCTCCTCAAGGGCGAGCAGCGGGAGCCGGAGCATCGCGCGCGCAACCCGCAGGCGATGGTGCCGATGCTGGAGGTGGACGGGCTCAGGATCACCCAGAGCCTCGCAATCATCGGCTATCTGGAGGC
>NZ_DASVUE010000118.1:0-1736 GCF_036387215.1 Allosphingosinicella sp.
TGGCGCAGGTCTCGAGCTCGGACTTCTTGATCCGGCGCGAGGCGTTGGTCATGTCGGGGAAATTGTCGCCGACGCCGCCGCAGAAGAGCTTCATGCCAGCGCCGGTGCCGGTCGATTCGACGATCGGCGCCTTGAAACCCGCATTGGTCTGCGCGAACCGCTCGGCGACCGCGGTCGTGAACGGGTAGACGGTCGAGGACCCGACGATCTGGATCTGCTGGCCCGAAGCGCCCCCGCCGTCGTTGCCCTTGCCGCAGGCCGAAAGCGCCAGCGCCGCGAGCGCAGCCGCCACAAACTTGTTCTTCAAATTGCCCTCCATCGGCCCGCTCGTTCGGGCTTCGCGGCCTAGCTATCGAGCTTCGGCGTGACTTCTGTGACGCTTCCGTGACTCTTTGATGACAGCGGCGGCGCGCTCGGCAGGTCGACGATCACGCTCGTGCCTTCGCCGAGCCTGCTCCGGATATCGAGCCGCCCGCGATGGCGTCCGACGATGTGCTTGACGATGGCGAGGCCAAGCCCGGTGCCGCCCATCGCCCGGCTGCGGCTCGCCTCCACCCGGTAGAAGCGCTCGGTGAGGCGGGGGAGATGCTCCTGGGCGATGCCTTCGCCGCGGTCGATGACGCTCATCCGGAGCATGTCCTGGCCAGCTTCCTCAAAGCGGACGGTGATCGGCTCGCCGGGGCGCCCGTATTTGAGGGCGTTCACGACGAGGTTCTGGAGGAGCTGCAGGAGCTGCGATTCGTCGCCGAGCGCCGCGGGTTCGGGCCCGCGCACGTCGACCAGCAAGGCGCCGCCGCTTTGCTCGATCATCGCCGCGCAGCTTTCGCGGACCTGCTCGACCAGCGGAAGCAGCTCCACCCGCTGCCGAGGCGGGCTGAAGCGCTCGCCTTCGATCCGGGAGAGGGAGATGAGATCGTCCACCAGCCGGTGCATGCGCGTCGCTTCATCGAACATGATCCGGACGAAGCGGCTGCGGAGCGCTTGGTCCGCCGCTGCGTCATCATCCTGAAGCGTCTCCAGGAAGCCGAGGATGGTGGCGAGCGGGGTCCGCAGCTCATGGCTGGCGTTGGCGACGAAATCGGTTCGCATCTGCTCGGAGGCATGCGCCTGGCTTCGATCGGCGAGGTGGACGAGCCGGTTGCCGTCGGCGAGCAGGGTGGTGACCATCTCCCAGCGGCGGTCGGGGTCGCCGAGGCCGGCAAGGTCGGTGCGGGTCACATCCTGTGCCGGCTCGTCCCCGTCGCGGTCGATGAGCCGGTCGGCGGCGGCGGGGTGGCGGATCGCGAGGCGGACGTCGACGCCCTCGATATGCTCGCCGAGGACGGAGCGGGCGGCGGAATTGGCGAGCAGCACCCGGCGGTTGCGGACGAGGAGCAGCGGCTCGGCCATCGCTTCGAGGAGCTGGGCGGGGTCGGCAAGCGGCGGCGGAGGCGCTTCCGCGGCGGGCGCAGGCAAAGGATCGGGCTCCGGGCGCGGCCGCAACAGCGCAAAAGCCGCGGCGCCTCCGAAAAAGGCGAGCAAGGCGGCGGCGATGGGAGCCCCCGCAACGATCGCAAGGAGGAGGCCCAAAGCGGCCGAACCAATCCCAGCGAGCGCGCGCACGATCCGGTTCGGCCCCATGGACCTGTCTCTTAACGGGATGGGGCGCGGTTCGCCACCGCTCGCATTTTCGGAGCTTTACCCTTATTAAACGGGCCGGATTGTACCCAGGGCGTGCCATGAGCGAAGAGAAGGAT
>NZ_DASVUE010000119.1:0-3998 GCF_036387215.1 Allosphingosinicella sp.
CGCGAACATCGCGCCCTGCGGATCGCGGCCCTGGATGACCCAGGCGCTTCCAGGCACCTCCATCGGCCCTTGGACGACTTCGCCGCCCGCCGCGCGCACCCGCTCCACCGCCTCGTCGATATTGCCGACCACGAAGTAGAACAGCCATGCAGGCCGGCCGAGCGTATCGGCATTGAACATGCCGCCCGCCCAGTTCGGGCTGTTCGTCATGAAGATCTGGTAGGTGCCCATGGGGCCCATATCCATCGCCTCCGCCTTGGCCCATCCGAACTGACGCGAATAGAAGTCGAACGCGGCTTCCCAATCGCTGGTGTGGAGCTCGTGCCAGGCGGCATGGCCCGGCGACATTTCAGGCGCCGGCGACTGGTCTTCGCCCTCAGGCGCGACCAGGAAGAAGGTTGCGCCCTGCGGATCGGCGACCATCGCAATCCGCCCGACAGTCGGCACGTTCATGATGTCCTTGTGGAGCTTGCCTCCTGCCTCGACGACCTGCCGGACGGCGGCATCGACATCGTCGACGGCGACGTATCCGAACCAAACCGGTCGTGCACCGGCCTGGCGCGCATCCTCGGGAATCTCCATCATCCCGCCGACACCTCGGCCATCGGCCTCGAAGATGGTGTAGTCGGCGCCGCCTTCGAAGGCCTTCGTCTCCCAGCCGACGACCTTCTCGTAGAAGGTCTTCGCCGCCTGCGGATCGCTGGTCATCAGCTCGTACCAGATGAAGCTATGGGCCATGATCTCTCTCCTCGCTCCGTCGTGCGTCAGGCGTCCGCCGGCTGGGGCTGCGCCATGGCTTGGCTGGCGGCGGCGAGATCCATGAACATCGGCTCCCAGATATGGCCGTCCAGATCCTCGAAGCTGCGGCCGTACATGAAACCATAGTCCTGCGGCTCGCGCGGTTCGCGCCCGCCCGCCGCCAGCGCATTCTCGGTGATCTCGTCCACCGCCTCGCGGCTTTCGGCGGAGATGCAGATCAGGACCTCGCTCGTCTCGTGCGCGTCGGCGATCCGCTTGGGCGTGAACTGGCGGAATTTGTCGTGGGTAAGCAGCATCACGTGGATCGTCTCGGAAAGGACGATGCACGCGGCCGTGTCGTCGCTGAACTGCGGGTTCTTCACGCCCCCAATCGCCTCATAGAAGGCGACGGAACGCTGCAGGTCTGCCGCCGGCAGGTTCACGAAAATCAGCTTCGACATCTCTCTTCTCCTTGGTGCTTTCGAATCGCTGTTTGACGTTGATGCGCGCCTGAGTTATAAAAAGCAACTATGAAGTTACAAAAAGTAACCGACTCGGCTCCGGCCGCTCCCAAGCGCCGTTACGACGATGCCTGCGGCACCGCGCATGCCCTCGATCTGGTCGGCGAGCGTTGGGCCTTGCTGGTGATGCGGGAGCTGATGCTTGGCCCCAAGCGCTTCAGCGACCTGCGCGCGGATTTGCCCGGCATCAGCGCCAACGTGCTGACGCAGCGGCTCGAGGGGCTGGAGGAATCGCGGCTTCTCGTCAGGAGGCGCCTGCCGCCGCCGGCCAACGCCCAGGTCTACGAGCTCACGCCCTGGGGCTATGAGGCCGAGCCGATCGTCCAGACGCTCGGCCGCTGGGCCGCCCGCTCGCCCGCGCACGATCCGACGCTTCCGATCAGCGCGAGCTCGATCATGCTGAGCTTCCGGACCATGTACGATCGGGAGCGGGCGAGGGGGCTCGGTGCAACCATCGGCTTCCGCTTCGCCACCGACAGCTTCCTGGCAACGGCCGGGGAGGACGAGCTCAAGGTTGTCCGAGGCGATCCCGCCGGCGCCGATGCCGTCTTCGTTGGTGAGCCGACCGCACTCGCCGCCGCCGTCTACGGCAAGCAGCCGCTTCCGGACCTCGCCGCTTCCGGAGCCCTGGCCGTCGAAGGGGACATAGCGGCCGCTGAGCGGTTCATCTCGATTTTCGAGCTGCCGCCCAAGGCGAGCGTCTGAACCTCGGAACGACTGCGCCGCTCCGCGAATTCACCACGCGATGAAGATCGCGACCTACAATGTGAACGGCGTCAACGGTCGCCTTGCCGTTCTGCTTCGCTGGCTCGAGGAAGCGCAGCCGGACGTCGTCTGCCTCCAGGAGCTGAAGGCGCCGGACGAGAAGTTCCCCGAGCAGGCGATCCGCGAGGCCGGCTACGGCGCCGTCTGGCACGGCCAGAAAAGCTGGAACGGAGTCGCCATCCTCGCCCGCGGCTGCGATCCGGTGGAGACCCGCCGCGGCCTTCCCGGCGACCCCGCCGACGTCCAGAGCCGCTACATCGAGGCGGCGGTCAACGGCATCCTGATCGCCTGCCTCTACGTGCCCAACGGCAATCCACGGCCCGGCCCCAAGTTCGACTACAAGCTCGCCTGGTACGACCGTCTCCATGCCCACGCATCCGAGCTCATCGCCAGCAAGATGCCCGTGATCCTCGCCGGCGATTTCAACGTGATGCCGACCGGCAAGGACGTCTACAAGCCGGAGCGCTGGCTCGACGACGCCCTGTTCGCGCCGGAAGTGCGCGCCGCCTACGCGAGCCTCCTCGAACAGGGCTGGACCGACGCCGTCCGCGCCCTTCACCCGGACGAGACGATCTACACTTTCTGGGACTATTTCCGGAATGCTTATCCCCGCAACGCCGGCCTCCGCATCGATCATTTCCTGCTCAGCCCCGAAGTCTCGCCGCGCCTCCGGGAGGCCAGGGTGGAGACCCATGTCCGCGGCTGGGAGAAGACCAGCGATCACGCCCCGGTCTGGATCCGCCTCTCCTGAAAAGGAACGACCCAGGCGCAGCTTTCGTTACGCCCGCACAATCAGGAGAAGTGAAATGGGTGAGTTCACCGACAAGATCAAAGGCGCGGCCAACCAGGCGGCGGGCGAAGCGAAACAGCACAGCAGCAACGAGCGCGTGCGCGAGGAAGGCGCCGCTCAGGAAGCCAAGGGCGACCTCCAGGAAGTGAAGGGCAAGGTGAAGGGCGTCATCAACAAGCTCTGACGCGAGGCTAGAGGTGAGCGTCGCCTTCCGCCGCGAAAGTGACGAAGAGCATAAGGAGCCGAAGTTCGAGATCCCGCTCCCCGTGGGTCCGAACCTCGTCACCGAGCGCGGCCTCGCTCACCTCCATGAAAAGGCGGCGGAGCTCGAAGCGCGCGTCTCCGCCGCCCCCGACGAAGCCGCCGCCGAAGCCGCCAGGCGCGAGCTTCGCTACTGGCGCACCCGCATCGCCACGGCGCAGTTGATGCCTCCGCCCGACGGCGAAGAGGTCGCGTTCGGCTCCCGGGTCCGCTTCCGCCTCAATGGCGCCGAGCGGACGATCGACATCGTCGGCGACGACGAAGCCGATCCCGCACAGCACCGCATCGCCTTCTCCGCTCCGATCGCGCGCGCCATAATGGGTGCCGAGCCCGGCGACTTCGCCGATTTCGGCGGCAAGGCCGACGCGATCGAAATCCTGGCGGTCTCCCCGATCCCCTGAAGCGCCGCACCTTGCCCTTGTCCGATCCCCGTCCTTGCCCCTAGGAGCGGCGGCAACAGGAAAGGGACCGGCATGAAACTCGATCAATCAGTCGCGGCCGTCGTCACCGGCGGCGCTTCGGGCCTCGGCGAGGCGACCGCACGGGCGCTCGCCGCCCGCGGCGTCCGCGTCGCCATTTTCGACCGCGACCAGGAGAAGGGCGAGCGCATCGCCTCCGAGATCGGCGGCGTGTTCGCGCTCGTCGACGTGACGTCCAACGAAGCCGTCGACGCCGGCTTCGCCCGCGCCCGCGAGGCGCACGGGCAGGAGCGGATCTGCGTCAATTGCGCCGGCGTCGCCAATGCCGTGAAGACGGTCGGCCGCGACAAGGAAACGGGAGCCGTGAAGCGCTACCCGATCCACCAGTTCGAGCTCGCAATCCAGATCAACCTGATCGGCACCTTCCGCGTCCTCGCCGCCTCCGCCGCCGGGATGGCCGATCTGGAGCCGCTCGAGGACGGCGAGAAGGGTCTCATCATCAAC
>NZ_DASVUE010000120.1:0-1539 GCF_036387215.1 Allosphingosinicella sp.
CTCGTTCCGGGGCCGGTGTCGATCACATAGGCGGCGTTGGCGGTGCCGGCGGCCGCGAACAGGCTGAGCAGGAAGAGAATTATCCGCATGCCTTGAGAAGAGTTTAGGCTGCCGGCGCTGTCAACCCGCTACTTGTCGAACCGCGCCAGTGTCTCATTCAGCATCACTGGCGGCCCGAAGCCGAGCGCTTCCAGCCGCTTCGCCTGCGTCGCCGCATCGCCCACGATCACGTAATTCATCGCGCCAGGGCGTACGTAGCGGCTCGCCAGATCCCGGATCTGCGGGACGGTCATCGCATCGACGATCGCCTGCTCCCGCTGCGGATAATCGACGGGAAGGCCGTAGTCGCTGATCGCACCAAGGTAGCGGAGCTTGGCGTCCGCGGTCTCGAACGAACGCGAGCGGCTCTTGGTGAGGAAGCTCTTCGTCACATCGAGATCGGCATCGGTAAAGGTGTTTCCGAAATCGCCCAGGATCGATTTGGTGAGGTCCGCCGCCTCGAGCGTCACGTTCGACCGGACGCCGCTCGTCACCTCGAAGGTGCCATGCCGCACGCCGCCCGAGAAGCCGGCGCGGATGCCGTAGGTATAGCCCTTGCCCTCGCGAAGCTGCTGGGTCAGCCGTGATGCGAAGCCGCCGCCGCCGAGGATGTAGTTCATCACCACGGCCGGATAGTAATTGGGGTCCGCGCGGGTGACGGCGGGATAGCCGAAGGCGAACACCGACTGCTTGGAGCCGGGAAGGTCGTAGAAATAGACTTTCGATGCAGCGGGCGGCTGCGGGGCCGGATAGGAGGGGATGTTCACCTCCCGCCGCTGCCATCTGGCGCCGAGATCCCGCAGCGCCTCGTTCACCCGCGCCTGGTCCACCGCTCCGACGATGCGGAAGCTGGCGATGTTCGGGGCGAGGTTCGCCGCGTGAAAGCGCTTGAGATCCTCCATCGTCATTGCGTTCACCGAGCGCTCGGTGCCGAGGCCGTTCCGGGAGTAGATATGCTGGTCGCCGAACGTCACCACCTCAAAGGCGCGGGCGGCGATCGCGTTCGGCTCCACCTTTTGGCTCTGGATCTCGCTCACCACGGCCGCCTTCTCGAGTGAAAGCTCCTCCGGATCCCAGCGCGGCTCCAGCAATATCTCCTCGAGAAGGTCGATCGTCTTCTCGAAATTCCGGGCAAGCGTGATGCCGTTCACCACGAAATGCTCGTCCTCGGCACTGATCTGGATCGCCGCGCCCAATGACTTCAGCGCGTCCTCGAGCTCAGCCGGCGTCCGCCGCGCAGTGCCGCGCATCAGCATCTCGGCAAGGAGGTTCGCCGCTCCGGGCTTGGCCATGTCGTCGAGCAGCCTCCCGCCCGCGATCGCCAGCTGGAACCGGGCGACGGGGACCTCGTCGTCCTCGATCCCGTAGGCCTTGAGGCCGTTCGGGAGCGAGGCCTGCCAGACGGCGGGAATGACGACCGCAGGCTTCTCGCCATAAGGCGGCTCGACGGTCCGGTCGAAGCTCGAGGGGCTTCTTGCATAAGTCGCCTTGACGTTCGGA
>NZ_DASVUE010000121.1:0-2046 GCF_036387215.1 Allosphingosinicella sp.
CACCCAGTCGAGGCCGCTCCGCTCCAGCGCCTCGTCGCCTTTGAGCTTGGTGCGGGAGAAATCGGTCAGCCCGCCGCGATCGACGCCCATCGCAGAGAAGTGGATGACGCGCCTCACCCCCGCATGCTCGCACGCCTGCCACAAAGCAGAAGGCGCGGCATCGTGAACGCCGGCGGTGGAATCGCGGGCGCTGTCCTGCAGCGTGCCTGCGCAATTCACCACCGCCTCCACCCCCGCGAGGTGCGGCAGCCATGCCTCGGCGCCTTCGGCGCTCCGGAGGTCAAGGCTCACCCATCGGCTCACCGGCAGGCGGCGTGCGGCGGCATCGATGGAGCGCGCGACGCCGATCACCTCATGGCCCTCGCCCGCCAGCCGCGCGGCAACGGCCGATCCGATGAAGCCGGTCGCGCCGATCAGCAATATGCGCAAATCACCTTCTCCCGCGGGTGCGAAGGCACAACCTCAGCGCGGGAGGCTCGTTCCATCCGCGGCACGAGCGGCAAGAAGTGCGGGAGGGGCGGCTTGGGATCGCTCCTCCCGCCAGCGGGGCGTTAGAGGTCCACCCCGGTTGCGATTTCCTCCAGCTTGCGGAGGCGTTCCTTGAGCGCTGCCATCTCGATCCGGACTCCGGAGGCACCGTCGGGAGCTTCGGGCGCCGAGCGGTCGGCGGCGATCTCGTAGCGTTTGAGGTCGAGCCAGCCACGCCAGCCCTTGAGCGCGGCCGCGGCAACCAATGCGGTCATAGCAAGCGCCGCGGCAGGCCACACCAAAGCAGTCATGATCATCTCTTCCCCCTTATTCGTAGCGCAGCGCGTGGATCGGATTGGCCCGCGCGACCTTCAGCGCGTGTCCCGCGATCGTGCCCAGCGCGATCGCCAGAGCGAGCCCGCCGGCGAAGACGAAGGGCGTGGGCCCAAGCCCGATCCGGGCGTCGAAATTGTTGAGCCAGTCGCGCATCACCCACCAGGCGACCGGCCAGGCGATGAGGTTCGCGACCAGCACCGGCTTCGAGAACTGCCAGGCGAGCAGCCGAACGATGTCGCGGGCGCGCGCGCCGAGCACCTTGCGGATGCCGATCTCCTTGGTGCGCCGCTCGGCGGTGAAGGCGGCAAGGCCGAAGAGGCCAAGGCATCCGATCACCACCGCGAGCAATGCGAAGGCGGCGAACAGCTGGCCCCGCGCCTCCTCCTGCTCGTAGAGCTTGCGGACGCGGTCGTCGACGAACTCCGCCCGGAACGGGACATCGGGCACCACCCGTTTCCAGGCGTTTTCGATGCCCGTCATCACGGCTTTGGGATCCGGGCTCTGGTAGCGCATCATCAGCGTGTTGTGGCCGGTGGTGGCGTAGTAATAGATGATCGGCTGAAGCGGATCGCGGACGGAACGGAACCGGGTGTCCTGGACGACTCCGACGATCGTCGTCGGCACGAGCCCGAACTCAGGATAGGTCAGCGCCGTGTTGACCCGCTTTCCGATCGCATCGGCCGGGTTGTTGAAGCCGAGCCGCTCCGCCGCCAGCTTCGTGACGATCGCGTTGATCCCCCGCTTCACGATCGCCCGCTCCGCCTCCGGGACCACCGGGAACGGCGTCGTTGCGTCGTCCATCGCGATGCTTTCGTTGAAATTCCGTCCCGCGAGAACCTTGATGCCCATCGTCGGGAAGAAGTTCGGCTCAATCCCGTAGGTGCCGAGGTCGATCGATTTCGGATTGCCGGGGAGATAGACCTGGGTGACCGAATTGTTGCCGGGATTGACCCCAATCCCGGTGCGCGCAACCGATTGGACTCCGGGCACCTGGCCGATCTCGCGCTTCAGCGTGTCGAGCACCGGCTTGATCTCGTCGGCGCCGAGGTTCTGAACCTGAAGCAGGCCCTCGCGCTTGTAGCCTGCATCCGCCGTCCGCGCGTAGATCGTCTGCGCGTAGATCACTCCGGTGCAGATGATGAGCCCGATCGACACGGCGAATTGGGAGACGACCAGGATGTTCCTGAGCCGCCCGGATCCCTGCGCTTCGGAAGAGGATTTGTTTGCCTTCAGCACCTTCGC
>NZ_DASVUE010000122.1:0-3009 GCF_036387215.1 Allosphingosinicella sp.
GTTCGAAGCGGCATGGGCGACGCTCGGGTGGGCGAGGACCCCGCGCATGACGAACCGATCATAGTCGGCAACGTCGCGGACGGAGATGCGGAGCAGGTAGTCCCATTCGCCCGACATGGCGTAGCATTCGACGATCTCCTCGCGGGACTGAATGAAATCCTCAAATTCCGAGCGCGCCTCGACGGTCTGGCGTGTCATCCGCACCTGGCAGAGCACGTTGACGTCGCGGCCGAGCGCCGTCGGATCCGCCAAGCGGACGCTCCGGCCGAGCACGCCCGACTTCTCGAGGTTGCGGACGCGCCGCCAGACCGAAGCGGAAGAGGCGCCCACTTTCTCGGCTAAGGCGGCGTGGCTGAGGCTCGCATCGCGCTGTAGCTCGCGGATGATTCGGCGATCGACGCCGTCCAGACGATCAGTTCCACTCATGAGAGACCCCTATATTGAAACAAACGCCTCATTTCCAGTGCATGAAGCGTCAATTCTGATGCGCATTTTGCGTGGGTGCGGAGTAGATGTATCGGTGCGGCGCTAAGCGCTGAGACAGGGAGAGCCGAGTGGCCGAAGCTTTGACGGTGGCGGACGAGCCGATGTTGTTCGACCGGCTCGAAAGCGAGCCCACGGACGCGCTGCTGCAACTGATCGCCCTGGCGAAGGCCGATCCCCGGCCCGACAAGATCGACGTCGGCGTCGGCGTCTATCGCGACGCTGCGGGAGGAACCCCGATCCTGCGCGCCGTCAAGGCGGCGGAGCGGATCCTCGTCGAGACGCAGGAGACGAAGGCCTATCTCGGCTCGGCCGGCGATACCCGCTTCGTAGACCTGATCAGGCCGATCGTGTTCGGCGAAAAGGGCGCGCGCGACGAGCGGATCGTGGGTGTGCAGACGCCCGGCGGCTGCGGTGCGCTTCGGCTCGGCGCCGACCTCATCGACAAGGCCAATTCGGACGCGCGGATCTTCGTCGGGCAGCCGACCTGGCCCAACCACGGTCCGCTGATCGAATGCGCCGGCGTCGAGATGGTGAAGGTGCCGTATTACGACACAAGGAGCCGCCGAATCCTGTTCGACGAGATGATGGAGGCGCTGAAGGAAGCGCGGCCGGGCGATCTCGTGCTTCTCCACGGCTGCTGCCATAATCCAACGGGCGCCGACCTCAGCCTGGACCAATGGCGGGAGGTCGCGGACTTCATCGCGAGGCGCGGGCTCGTTCCCTATGTCGATCTTGCCTATCAGGGGCTCGGCAACGGCCTCGAGGCGGACGCCCAGGGAACGCGGCTGGTCGTCGAGGCTGCGGAGCAAGCGCTGGTGGCGCAGAGCTGCGACAAGAATTTCGGAGTCTACCGCGAGCGCACCGGCTCGCTGTTCGTGAAGGCGTCGAGCAAGGCCGGAGCGGAGACGGTGTTCGGAAACCTCCTCCAGCTTGCCCGGACCATGTGGTCGATGCCGCCCGATCACGGCGCGGCGATCGTTCACACGATCCTCGACGATCCGGAACTTCGCGCCGATTGGAATGCGGAGCTGAAGGAGATGTGCGCGCGCATCCGAAGCCTCCGCGCCCGGCTCTCGGCCTATGACGAGCGGCTCGCCTTCATCGACCGGCAGAACGGCATGTTCTCGATGCTTCCGCTGTCGCGGGATGCGGTGCTGGAGCTTCGGGAGAGTCACGGCATCTACATGGCCGATTCCGGGCGCTTCAACGTGGTCGGCTTGTCGGACGAGAATGTCGATCGCTTCGCCGCCGCGGTGGTGGAGAAACTGGATGGCTGAGACCGACTTTGCGGTCGGCGCACGCCCGGCGCTCAACTCGCCCGATCCGGATTACGATTGGCGCAAGATCGCCTATCTCGTGAACGTCAGCCGGGCCTTGGACAAGTTGGAGGAAGAGCGGCTCGTCCCCGAGCGCAAGATCGCCTACCAATTCTCCGCGCGCGGGCACGACATGGCGCAGATCATGCTGGGCTCGCGCCTCGGCGGCAAGGACGGCACCTGCGGCTATTATCGTTCGAGGCCCTTGCTGCTGGCGCTGGGCGTTCCGATCGAGGATGCGCTCGGCTCCGCCATGGGACGGGCAGGGGGCTATTCGGACGGGCGCGACATCGGCGTCGTCTTCAACTTCCCCAATCTGGGCGGACCACCGGCGATGCCGATGTCGGGCGGGGTCGGGGCGCAATATACGCCGACCGCCGGCTGGGCGCAGGCGATCGAATATTATCGGAACGTGCTGAAGAGCGAGAGCCACGAGAATGCGATCGCGGTAGTGCTCGGCGGCGATGGATCGGTGGCGGCGAACGGCTTCTGGGCGGCGCTCACCATCGCCACCACCCAGAAGCTGCCGATGCTCTTCTACATCGAGGACAATGAATACGGCATCTCGGTTCCTTCCACCTACCAGACGCCGGGCGGGAACATCGCCCGCAATCTGGCCAGCTTCGCGAACCTCGAAGTGATCTCCGGCGACGGCACCGAGCCCGCGGAGGCGGCGCGGCTGCTGAGCCAGGCGGTGGCGCATGTGCGCGGGCGCAAGGGCCCGGCGCTGCTCCGGCTCACCGTGCCGCGCCTCCAGGGGCACAGTTTCCAGGACACGCAGGCCTATAAGTCGGAGGATTTCGTCGCATCCGAATGGGCGCGCGATCCGCTGCCCAAGCTCCGATCATACCTCGTCCCTGCTCTCCTCTCCGAAGAGGAGTGGGGACAGATCGAAAGCGAGGCCGCGGAGGCCGTGGAGCAAGCCCGTGCCGCAGCGGAAGCGCGCGGTATCGCCGATCCGGAGACGGTGATGGCGAACGTCTTCTACGAAGGCGAGATGCAGCAGGTCGGCGGCCAATGGACGCACGGCTACAAGGCGCCGCCGAGCCACGAGGAGCCGCGTCCAGAAGGCCAGCGGATCAACATGGTGACTGCGATCCGCCGAACCCTCGACCGTGAACTCGAGATCAACAAGCGCGTCGTTCTGTTCGGCGAGGATATCGGCCCCAAGGGGGGCGTCCACGCGGTGACTCTGGGGCTCCAGGAG
>NZ_DASVUE010000123.1:0-14109 GCF_036387215.1 Allosphingosinicella sp.
CGGTCGGTGGCATCCTCGTCGAAGCGCATGGCGAACTTGCCGTTGGACGGCACGTTGGCGAACGAATCCATGGAATTGCGCCGGACGCCGCCATGGGCGGTGGCGAAGATGACGTGGAGGTTCTTCCACTCATCCTCATTCTCGGGGAGCGGAAGGACAGTCGAAATCACTTCACCCTCCGCCAGCGGGAGAAGGTTCACCATGGGGCGGCCGCGCGCTTGCGGAAGGCCTTCGGGAAGGCGCCAGACCTTGAGGCGATAAACCTTGCCGTGATTGGAGAAGAACAGGACCGGCGTATGGGTGGAGGTGACGAAGAGGTTCGTCACCGCATCCTCGTCCTTGGTGCCCATGCCGGCGCGGCCCTTGCCGCCGCGGCGCTGGGCGCGGAAGGCGTCGAGCGGGGTGCGCTTGATGTAGCCGCCCATGGTGACGGTCACGACCATCTCCTCGCGCTCGATCAGGTCCTCGTCCTCGATCCCGTCCCAGGCGGGAGCGATCTCGGTGAGGCGCGGGGTCGCGAAATTGGTTGCGATCTCGTCGAATTCCTCGCGCATCACCTCATAAAGGCGGGCGCGGTTGCCAAGGATCTCGAGCAGCTCGCCGATCGAGGTGGCAAGCTCGCGAAGCTCGCCTGCGATCTCGTCCCGGCCGAGCGCCGTCAGGCGATGCAGGCGGAGCTCGAGGATCGCGCGGACCTGCGCTTCCGACAGCCGGTAGGTGTCGCCGTCCACCTCATGCTCCACCGCTTCGACGAGCGCTATGTAGGGCGCGATCTCGGCGACCGGCCATTCGCGGGCGAGGAGGGCTGCGCGCGCTTCGGCGGGCGAGGCGGAGCCGCGGATTATGCGCACCACCTCGTCTAGGTTGGTGACGGCGATGACGAGGCCGAGCAACAGGTGCGCCCGCTCGCGCGCCTTGGCGAGCTCGAACTTCGCCCGACGGGTGATCACTTCCTCGCGGAACTTGACGAACGCCTCAATGATGTCGCGGAGGTTCAGCGTCTCCGGCCGGCCGCCGCGGATGGCCAGCATGTTGGCCGGGAAGCTCGCCTGCGCCGGCGTATGCCGCCAGAGCTGGTTGAGGACCACGTCCGGCGTTGCGTCGCGCTTCAGGTCGATGACGACACGGACGCCCTCGCGGTTCGATTCGTCGCGGATGTCGGAGACGCCTTCGATGCGCTTCTCCTTGGCGGCTTCCGCGATCTTCTCGACGAGGCCATTCTTGCCGACCTGATAGGGGATCGAGGTCAGCACGATCGAACGGCGATCGCCGCGGCCTTCCTCGACCTTGTGGCGTGCACGCATGATGATGGAGCCGCGCCCCGTATGATAGGCGCTGCGTGCGCCGGCCTGACCGAGGATCAGCGGTGCGGTTGGGAAATCCGGCCCGGGGATGATCTGGATGAGCTCGTCGATCGTGATCCCCGGATTGTCCATATAGGCTTTGCACGCGGCGATCACCTCGCCGAGATTGTGCGGCGGGATATTGGTCGCCATGCCGACTGCGATTCCGCCGGCGCCGTTCACCAGCAGGTTCGGGAAGCGGGCAGGGAGCACCTGCGGCTCCATGCGGGAGCCGTCATAATTGGGCGTGAAATCGACAGTGTCCTTGTCGAGATCGTCGAGCAGGGTCATCGCCACTTTGGCGAGCCGGGCCTCGGTGTAGCGCATCGAGGCGGGGGGATCGGGATCCATCGATCCGAAATTGCCCTGACCATCGATCAGCATCACCCGCATCGACCAATCCTGCGCAAGCCGGGCGAGCGCGTCGTAGATCGCGCTGTCGCCGTGCGGGTGGTAATTGCCCATGACGTCGCCAACGATCTTCGCCGATTTGCGGTACGGGCGGCCCGGAACGAAGCCGCCTTCCTGGCAGGCGAAGAGGATGCGCCGATGCACCGGCTTCAGACCGTCGCGCACATCGGGCAGTGCGCGGCTGACGATCACCGACATCGCATAGTCGAGGTACGACGACTTCATTTCGTCGACGATGGAGATCGGGGAGATATCGCTGTTTTCGATGGTCGGCGGTACGCTGGCCAATGTGTGTTCCCGGGGCTGGTCGTGAAGGAAGCGCGGAGTTGCGCTGACGTGAATGAGCGAGCTTAGCGGATCGTCTCAGCCAACGCCACCCCGCGCGCGCGTATACGCGTACGCGCGAGGCGGCTCAGGTGGTCATGATCGGCTGAAGCGCCAGCGGCCCTCGTCGCTCTGCTTCGGATCGAACGAATAGCCGTCGCTGTCGAAGCTCTTGAGCGCTGCCGGGTCGCTGAGGCGGTGTTCGCAAATGTAGCGCGCCATCATCCCTCGGGCACGCTTGGCGGCGAAGGTGTTGAAGCGGAGGCCGTTCGGGCCCTCTTCGCGGAAGTCGATCTCGATCACTCGCGCGTTCGGCGGCAGATGTCCCTCGACCGCGCTCCAATATTCCTTGCTGGCGAGGTTGATGACCGGACCGCCGGCGGCATCGAGGTCGCTCGCCAGCTGTTCGGCGATACGGCTCTTCCAGTAGGAATAGAGGCTGGTGCGGCGCGGCGCCCATCGGGTGCCCATCTCCAGCCGGTAGGGCCGGATCGCGTCGAGCGGCCGAAGCAGGCCGTAGAGGCCGGAGAGGATGCGCAGATGGTCCTGCGCGAACAGCAGTGCGTCTTCGTCCAAGCTATGGACCTCGAAGCCGGCATAGACGTCGCCGGCAAAGGCGTAGATCGCCTGGCGCTGCGGAAGCTCCTCGAAGGTCCGGAAGCGGCTTGCATTGAGGTCAGCCAGGTTCGGCGAGATGTGCATCAGCTGCTGGAGCTTCTTCGATGAAAGCTTCGCCGCCGCCCTCGCCAGAGCCAGCGCCTCCTCCGCGAACACCGGTTCGGTGAGCGGCAGGGGCGGGAGCGGGCGCTTGTAGTCTAGCGTCTTGGCGGGCGAAATGACGGCGAGCATCGGGAGCGGTTAGCCAGCACTGGAAAGCCCGTCAAACCGCCTGCAGCCGTGAATATTTTCCCTTTCCGTCCGGGCACTTGCGGTTCAACGAACATTCAGCGCGGCGGCGCTAGCAAGGCCGGGCGATTGGCGATAGAAGCCCCGGCTTCGGTAACCCCGCGTGGTTCCCGCCCATGAGAACAGGCACGCCGGAGTAAGGCCGTGTCAGGAGGAGGCTTTCTGATGAGGTCCGTTTCGACAATCGCGCTCCGCGTGGCGCTTGCGCTCGGCGCCGGCGCCGTGTTCGCAGCTGCTCCGGCCGCTGCCCAGCGCGCTCCCGCGCAAGTGTCGGAATTCAGCAGGGAGGAGCGGGCTGCACTGCTCGCGCTGCAGACGGCGCTCGAGACGAGGAATTACCCCGCCGCCACAGCTGCCCTCGCTGCGGCGCAGTCGCAGGCGCGGAGCGGGCAGTCGCGCTATCTCGCTTCGGCAATGCAGCTCCGCCTCGGCATCGAGACCGGCAATCTGGGGCTCCAGTCGAGCGCGATCGACGCAATGATCTCGAGCGGCGCCGCTCCGGCATCGGAGCTGCCGCAGCTTTACCGGAACCAGGCTGCGCTTGCCCAGCAGGCCGCGAAATACGACCGCGCCGAAGCCGCCTTCGCGCGGTCGCTGGAGCTCGTTCCGAACGATCCCGAGGCGCTGCTTGCGCTGTCGCAGGTGAAGGAGATCCGGAAGAAGCCGCAAGAGGCGGTGACGCTGATGGAGCGCGCCATCGAAGTGCGAAAGGCGAGCGGCCAACCGGTTCCGGAGAGCTGGTACAAGCGCGCGGTTCACCTGGCGATGATGAACCGGATGCAGCCGCAGAGCCTGCGCTTCAGCCGCGAGCTCGCCTCCGCCTACCCGTCGCCGCAGAATTGGCGCGACGCGCTCTTCATCTACCGGGACGTCGCAGCTGCGGATCCGGAAGCCTCGCTCGATTCCTGGCGCCTGCAGCGCGCCGCGAAGGCGCTTGCCGGCGAGCGCGACTATGAAGCCTTCGCCAAGGCTTTGCTCGCCAAGAACCTGGCTGCGGAAAGCAAGGCGGTGCTCGACGAAGGCGTGGCCGCCAAGATGGTGAGCGCAACCGATGCCGCGACCAAGGAGCTGATCGCCAGTTCCGCGAAGCGGGCCGTTGCCGACCGGGCAGGGCTGAAGGCCAAGGAAACGGCCGCCATGGCAGCCGCGACCGGAAGCGCGGCGCTCGCCGTCGGGGATGCTTTGCTTGCGCAGGGCAATTATTCCGGAGCGGCGACGCTCTATCGTGCAGCGCTTCAGAAGGGATCCGTCGACGCTGCGACGGTGAACAGCCGGCTGGGCATTGCGCTTGCAATGGCGGGGCAGCGCGCGGAGGCGGAAAGCGCCCTTCGCGCCGTCACCGGCCCACGCGCCGAGCTTGCAGCGCTCTGGCTGGCGTGGCTCGGGCAGCGCGGCTGAACATAAATTCGAACGAATTCTCAAAGGAGAGACTGATGAAAACGGCATCAAGCTTCGCGATCGCGCTTTCGCTCGCCGCCGGCGGCGCAATGGTTTCTGCGCCGGCCGTCGCCCAGAAGAAGGGCAAAGCCGCGGCCGCGGCCGCTCCCGCCCAGCCGGCGCAGTGGGCGCCCAAGCTCAGCAAGGAGGAAGTCGCAGCGCTTCAACCGGTTGAAAAGGCAGTCGTCGCCAAGGATTGGGCGACGGCCGCCACCGCGCTCGCGGCCGCCCAGCCGGTTGCGACCAGCGCCGACGCCCGCTTCATCGTCGGACAGTACCAATACATAATCGGCGGAGGCACCAACAACTCGCAGCTCCAGACTCAGGGCGTCGATGCGATGGCCGCGAGCGGCGGCGGCGATCCCGCCAAGCTGGCTCCCGTCTACAAGCTTCAGGGCCAGCTTGCGTTGCAGGCGAAGGATTATGCCAAGGCCGAGGCGGCCTTGGCACGCTGGGGCCAACTGGCCCCGAACGAGCCCGACGTCCCGATCCTGAACGCTGAGCTGAAGTTCCGCCAGAACAAGCCCGCCGAGGCCCTGTCGCTCTTCCAGCAGGCGATTGCGGCGCGCGAAGCGGCGGGGCAGCCGGTGCCGGAGGCGCTCTATCTATTCGCCCTGCAATCGGCAGTGAACGCCAAGGTGACCCCCCAGGCTCTGGCGCTCTCCCGCACGGTCGTTTCCAAATATCCCACGCCGAAGAACTGGCGCAACGCCCTCATCCTCGCGCGGCAATATGGCGGCGGCGAGTCCGCGTACCAGCTCGATACGCTGCGTCTGATGCGGGCAGCGAAGGCTCTCAGCGAGCGCGACGAATATCTTGCGCTCGGCGATCTGCTTGCGCGCGGCCGCTTCTATGCCGAAGCAAGGGACGTCCTCCAGGAAGGCTTCGCATCGGGCAAGCTCCCCCGCACGAACCCCGATGCGGTTGCGATCCTGAGCGATGTGAACGGCCGCATCTCGGGCGATCTTGCGGCGCTGCCCGGTCTCGAGCCGCGCGCGCGTTCCGGCGCCAATGGCGAGCTCGCGCTGCGGCTGGGCGAGGGCTATTACGGGCACGGCAACTACGCCAAGGCGGCCGAAATGTACCGGCTCGCGCTGCAGAAGGGCGGGGTCGACGCGAACCTCGTCAACACGCGGCTCGGCATTGCGCTGGCGCTTGCGGGGCAGCGGCCGGCGGCGGAAGCGGCGTTCAAGGCCGTGACCGGCAATCGGGCGGCGCTTGCTTCCTATTGGCAGCTCTGGCTCTCCCAGCGGGCCTGATCCACGATCGACGTGAAGGAGGGCGTCGGTTATGCCGGCGCCCTTTTTCGTGCCCGGATCGGAGGCGGCTGCCGTCCCAATTTGCAACGGCGCCCAATAAGCTCTTCCGCCAGCTTCGAAGCGGCGTTAACGATTGAGGCGGCGGAGCTTTTCGGCGGCACTCCGCGGCATGGATCGAGGGCAGCAGGGTGCGTTTCGACGACAGGATCGCAACGGTCATGGCGCAGCCCGCGACGCATTCGTCCGGCCGTGCCGCCAAATGGCGCCAGCTCGTCGATCTGCTCGCCCAGCGCCGCGGCGAAGACCCTTCGGACGAGGCCGAGCAGGCGCTTGCCTGGCTTCGCGAGCACCGCTCGGAAATGGCGGCGCGGACCCGGCAGGAAGTCGCTCAATCGCTCGCCGGGCGCCATATTTCGCCATTGCTGTTCACCTATTTCGCCGAGGATTCCCCCGCCGTCGCGGCGCCGCTGATCGCCGGAGTGCGCCTCAGCGCGGCCGAATGGGTCGAGATCCTTCCGACGATGAGCCAGACTGCGAGGTCGCTCCTCCGGAACCGCCGCGATCTCGCGCCGGCGGTGGTGCAAGCGCTTGCGAGCTTCGGCTCGAGCGATCTCGGCATTCCCGGTGCGGTGGACACCGAAGCCGCGACGAAGGTGCGGGAGCCGCTCAATCCGGCCGCTGAGGCCGGCGAGGCGCAGATCCGCGAACTCGTCGCCCGCATCGAAACCTTCCGCAAACAGCGTTCCGTAGGCGAGGCCGAGCCGGATGCGGACGGTCTCGCCCCCATCGAAGCCTTCAGGTGGGAGACGGGCGGGGACGGGGTGATCCTCTGGGTTGCCGATGCACCGCGCGGCCCGCTCGTCGGGCAGACCATCGCCAGCATCGCGGAGCACGGCCAGTTCGGAGTGGACGGGCAGGCGGCAGGCGCCTTCGAGAAGCGCGCGCCGTTCCGCGATGCCCGCTTCAGCGTCGCCGGCAGCGGCCCCGCCTCGGGCGACTGGCGCATTTCCGGGGTGCCCTTCTTCGACCCGCAGTCGGGCGTGTTCCTCGGCTATCGCGGCAGCGCCCGGCGCCCGCGGCTCGACGAAGTCGCTCGCGCGCAGCCCGAAGCGGCGGCGTCTGCAGGACTGTTCGGCACCGACCTTCCCGCCGATTCGCTCCGCCAGCTGATCCACGAGCTCAGGACGCCGCTGAACGCGATCGTCGGCTTCGCCGAGATGATCGACGGCCAGTATATGGGCCCTGCCGGCGCCAATTACCGGTCGCGCGCGGCCGAGATCATGGAGCAGGCGACCCGGCTCCTGTCTGCGGTCGACGATCTCGACACCGCGGCGCGCATCGAGACGCAGCGACTGACGCTCGATCAGAGCTCGGTGGACGCAGTGGCTCTGCTCTGCCGGCTCCATGACGCCTATGAGCGGGTGGCGATCCAGCGCGGTGCACGGATTTCGGTCGAGATCATGCAGGGTCTCCCGCCCGCCAAGGCGGAGCTCGGCGCCGCCGAGCGCATGTTCGCACGGATGCTCGCCGCGACCATCGGCCTGGCCGGCGACGGAGAAGTCATCGCCGCAAGCATGGCGCTCGGCAATCTCGGCCGGAAGAAGATGCTCTGCCTCGCCATCGACCGCCCGAAGGCGATCGAAGGACTGAACGAAGCCGCCCTGCTCGATCCCGGCTACAGCCCCGAGGGGGATTGGCCAGGCGCCCCTGCGCTCGGCCTCGGCTTCGCCCTCCGGCTGGTCAGGAACCTCGCGGAAGCCGTCGGCGGCGGTTTGCACATTGGTCCTCAACGCTTTTACCTGTACCTGCCTCCGCTCGAAGCGAACGAGCTTTCAAGCGGCCAAGGCAGTTGAGGTACAGTGCAGCAGACATCGCCGAACCCGCGGCTGGATCTCCCGCCGCCTGAAAACCATTACGTGCGGCTGCCTGAGACGTTCGGGCGCCGCTTCATGGTCTTCTGCGACACGGAGGAGGAGTTCGACTGGGGAAAGCCCCATAACCGGGGTTCGCGCGCCACCACGCACATGAAGACGATTCCGGAGGCGCAGGAGCGGATGGCGGCCTATGGCGCCAGGCCCGTCTACCTGGTCGATCACCCGATCGCCACGGATCCTCGCTCGGTCGAGGTGCTGCGGCCGTACCTGGATAGCGGCGAGTGCTCGATCGGGACCCAGCTCCACCCATGGGTCAATCCTCCGTTCTTGGAGGAAGTGAACCGCACCAACAGCTTCGCCGGCAATCTTCCGGCAGAGCTCGAACGCGCGAAGCTCAGATGCCTGACGGAAACGATCGAGGAGGCGTTCGGCCGCCGCCCGGTCATCTACCGCGCCGGCCGCTACGGCGTCGGACCCAATACGGCGGGTTTCCTGCGGGAGCTCGGCTACAAGATCGACACCTCCGTGCGGGCGATGTTCGACTATAGCGACGAGAAGGGGCCGAACTTCTCGGGCATCAGGCCGCTCCCTTACTGGGTCGCCGGCGGCCTGCTGGAGGCTCCGCTTTCCGCCGCCTATCTCGGGCCCCTTCGCGGCCTCGGGCCACGGCTTTTCCGTGCAACCGCCAGGATCCCGCTGGCGCGCGGAGTGCTTGCCCGTTCCCGGCTCCTCAACCGCGTTCCACTCACCCCGGAAGGGACCCCGCTGGCCGAAGCGCTGGAGGCGGTAGAGCGACTGCTGGACGAGGAGTTCCAGCTCATCTCCATCTCCTACCATTCGCCGTCGGTGGAGCCCGGCCATACGCCGTTCGTGCGCGACCAGGCGGATCTGGACGAATTCTACCGCTGGTGGGACGGGGTGCTCGGCCTGCTCGTCCGCCGCGACGTCACCGGCGCTTCGCTTGAGGATCTGCTCGAAGCCGCGGAAGGCGCTCGGCCGCTCCCGAAGGCGGCCTAGTTGTCCCAGTCGGCTCGGCGCTCGCCGCCGCAGCCGCGATAGGTCTCGCCGTCGGCGATCACCATCACCTGGTCCGCATAGCCGTGCCCGCTCATGGCGTCGTTGCAGCGGCCGTGGGTTACATCGACGATCAGCCGCTGCGTCTCGTAGCGGTGGCCGTTGAACGTGGTGCGCGGATCCGGCCGCGCGACGTTGATCTTCTTCTCTCCGTAATTGCCGACATAATCGATGCGGCCGTTAGCGATGGTCAGCGCCCAGCCGGGCTCCTGCCCGCGG
Source organism: Allosphingosinicella sp. (assembly GCF_036387215.1). GTDB lineage: Bacteria > Pseudomonadota > Alphaproteobacteria > Sphingomonadales > Sphingomonadaceae > Allosphingosinicella. The sequence continues at coordinate 8,848 of NZ_DASVUE010000123.1, forward strand.
GCGGTGTAGCGCTCCTGCGCCGGAGCGGGGACCGCGGGGGCGGGCGGCGTCGGCGTGCAGGCACCGAGCATTGCGAGGGCAATCAAGCCGTTCCACCTCATCCTCGTCTCCATTGGTTGATCACTTCATAGGCCGTCACGGCGGTCGCGACGGCGGCGTTGAGGCTGTCGGCCTTTCCCAGCATGGGGATCTTCACCAGCGTATCGCATTCCCGCTCATAGGCTTCGGGCAGCCCCTGCGCCTCGTTGCCGACGAGGATGAAGGCCGGCTTGCGGTAGCGCGGCTGCTGGTAGTCCTGGTCCGTATGGAGGCTGGTCCCGATCAGCTCGCCCTCCCCAGAACGGAGCCAGCGGACGAAGCTCTCCCATCCGGCAGCTGCGATGCGCTGCGTGAAGAGCGCGCCCATCGATGCACGAACCGCCTCAACGGAGAAAGGATCGACGCAGTCGTCGACCAGGATCAGCCCGCCCGCGCCGACGGCGTCGCCGGTGCGGAGGATCGTGCCGAGATTCCCGGGGTCGCGAAGCGCCTGCGCTACGATCCAGAGGTCGGCGGAGGAGCGGTCCAGAGCCTCGAGATCGGTCGGAAAGGCTTCGTAGACTCCGAGCACGACCTGCGGATTCTCCTTGCCTGAAAGCTTGTGGAGGATGTCGGCGTTGGTCTCGATCGCTTCGCCGCCCGCGCCTTCGGTCGCAGCGATCAGCGCGTCGAGGAGCGGGTGCCGGGTGCCTGCCCCGAAGAACAGGATGCGGGGAACGTGCCCCGCCTCCAGCGCTTCCGTCAGGATCCGCAGCCCTTCGGCCATGAACAGTCCCTCGGCGCGGCGGTTCTTCTTCTCGCGAAGTCCGCGGACCTGCTTTACCAGCGGGTTGGAAAAGGCGGTGATCTGGCGGGGCAGGGGCTATTCCTCGCCGAACTTGCCCTCGACCAGCTCCGCAAGCGCCGTCACCGCTTCCTCGGCCCCGTCGCCGCTGGCGCTGATCGTGATCGTGTCGCCCTTGGCGGCGCCCAGCATCATCAGGCCCATGATCGATGTGCCGCAGACGCTCGAGCCGTCCTTTTCCACCTGCACTTCGGCTGGAAGCCCGGAGGCGAGGGTGACGAACTTGGCGCTGGCGCGGGCATGGAGGCCGCGCTTGTTGGGGACCTCGACGGTGCGCCGGACTTCGCTCACGCCGCCGCTTCTCCCAGTATCTCCGATGCGACCGAGATATATTTGCGGCCTGCCTCGCGCGCCGCGCCCACCGCGGCCTTGACGTCCATCGTCTTGCGCGCGCCCTCAAGCCGGATCAGCATCGGCAGGTTCACGCCGGCGATCACTTCGATGCTGGCCGATTTCATCAGCGAGATGGCAAGGTTGGACGGAGTGCCGCCGAACAGGTCGGTGAGGATGATCACTCCCGCCCCCTCGTCCACGCGGGCGATCGCTTCGGCGATGTCGTTGCGGCGCCCCTCCATGTCGTCGTCGGGGCCGATGCAGATCGCCTCGATCCGCTGCTGCGGCCCGACCACATGTTCCATCGCAGTGATGAACTCGGCCGCGAGACGGCCGTGGGTCACAAGCACCAAACCGATCATTCGTACACCTTGGCTAACTCACGGCCTCTGCGCGCTGGGCACCCTCGATCACGTCGCGCGGCAGGGAACCGAGGTCGCGATGCTCAACCGTGGGCGAAAATCCCTCCTCGCGCAACCGCGCGGCGATCCGCTCGGCCACATGGACCGAGCGATGGCGGCCTCCCGTACATCCAAAAGCCACCGTAACATAGGATTTTCCTTCGGCCGCATAGCGCGGGAGGAGGATCAGGAGCAGGTCCTCGATCCGCGACATCGCCGCTTCATAGGCTTCGTCCCCGGCGACATAGTCGCTGACCGCTTGGTCGCGCCCCGTGAGCGGCCGAAGCTCGTCCACCCAGTGCGGGTTCCTCAGGAAGCGCATGTCGAACACATTGTCGGCGTTGCGCGGAAGCCCGCGCGCAAAGCCGAACGACATGATGTGGAAGACTGGTGACTGGCCGCCGCTTCCGAACCTTTCCCGGATCTGCCGCTGGAGCGCCGGCGAATCGGTGTCGGTGGTGTCGATCACATAATCCGCCCAGCGCCGCAGCGGCTCCATCAGTTCGCGCTCCGCGGCGATGCCGTCGGTGGCGGGCCGGTCCGGCGCGAGGGGGTGGCGGCGGCGGGTCTCTGAATAGCGCCGGAGGAGCTCCGAACCGGCGCAGTCGAAGAACACGGTCTCGACCGGGAAGCTGTGATCGGTGGTGAGGGCCTTGATCTGCTGCACGATGCGCTCGGCATCGAAGTCGCGGGTGCGGCTGTCGATTCCGATCGCGAGTGGACGGCGACCCTTGGCGCTGCCCTTTGCGATCGGGGTCGAGAGCAGATGCTCGAGCAGCGACAGCGGCAGATTGTCGACCACCTCCCAGCCGGAATCCTCGAGCGTGCGGAGCGCCGTCGACTTGCCCGCGCCGGAGAGCCCCGTCACCAGCAGGATGCGTTTTGGGGCGGGGCTAAGGTTCACGCTTCTGGGTCGAGTCCGAACTGGGCCAGCGCCACTTCTACCTTTACCGTAGCCGAGGCCTCAAGGCTGCTGAGGCGAACCGAAGGCACCTGAACGCCGGCGATGGCGATCGAGCCGGGCATTTCCGGCATCCGTTCCACCTCGGTCGTGAGCTCGACCATCAGGCACACGGGCGCATCGGCCGCCGTTTCGAACTCCAGGATGCCGAGGCCCCTGATCTCGAGCTTGTTCCTTATATTCCCGGGCGCGGAGGCGAGCAGCCTGCCGCCGACGCGCCGGACGATCGTGTAATCGTCGCTGACGAGATCGGCGCCGCGGTCGATGAGCCGAAGCGCGAGATCCGATTTGCCGCTGCCCGAGCGCCCGCTGATCAGGATCGCTCGTCCCTCCTTCGCGACGCATGAGCAATGCAGGGTTTCGGAGGAGAGGGAGGAAGTGCTCATGCCGTTACTCCTGGAAAGCGGATCACGAAGCGGGCGCCGCCGCGGCCGCCATGACGGTCCTCGACCCTGATCGCGCCGTCATGGCCCTCGACGATAGCTCTCGCGATAGCCAGGCCGAGGCCCGAATGACGGCCGAACGCCTCACCTTCAGGCCTGATGCTGTGGAAGCGGTTAAAGATCGCCTCACGCGAGCCTGCGGGAACGCCGGGTCCCTCGTCCTCGACGCTGACGATCACGTCTTCCCCTGTGTCCGCGGCAGCGATTTCGACGAGGCCGCCCGGCGGCGAAAAGGAGATCGCATTATCGACGATATTATCCACCACGCGCGCAAGCCGCGCTTCCTCGCCCATGATCACTGCCGTTCCGGCGCGGGGGCGGGCAAAGGCGAGCTTTACCTCCCGCTCGGCGGCACGTCCTTCCCAGAGGCCGAGCAGCGATTCGATCATCCGGCCGAGATCCACCTGCTCGAAGCGGGCGCGGGAGAGCTCGGCATCGAGCCGCGACACTTCGGCGATATCCACGACCAGCCGGTCGAGCCGCACCACGTCGTCCTTGATCACGTCGAGCAGCTTGCCCCGAAGGGCAGGATCCTCCACCCGCTCGAGCCCCTCGATCGCCGAGCGAAGGGAGGCGAGGGGGTTCTTCAGCTCGTGCGTCACGTCGGCCGCGAAGGCTTCGGTTGCATCGATCCGGTAGCGCAGCGACTGTGTCATGTCGTGGAGGGCCCGGGCGAGGAGGCCGATCTCGTCCTTTCGCGCCGGGAGGAGCGGCACGTTGACCTCGCGCGCCCGGCCGAGCTTCACCCGCTGCGCCGCTCGCGCCAGCCGGCGGAGCGGCAGGGCGATCGTGCGCGCGAGGAAAAGCGACAGCAGGGCCGAGAGCAGGATCGTCCCGCCGAGGATGAAGCCAAGCGTCAGCCGCTCGCGCCGGACGCCGGCCCGGATCCCGCGCGCGTTGCGGGTGAGAAGCAGCACGCTGTCGCTCCCCGGCACCACCTGCGCCGCGGAGATGAACGGAGTTCCCTCGGGCGTCCGCCGTACCATCGTCGCCGGCCGCCGCTCGGCGAGCGCTGCGCGCGCCTCCGGCCAGTCGCCGAGCTGCCGCTCTTCGGCCGGGATGTAAGGGGGCGGCCGGCTTTCGCCGACGATCGCGTCGAAGACGTTGTCGAGCATCCTCGCGACATTCTTCCGCCAGGGCTCGTCGGCCGGGTCCCTCAGGCGATAGGTCGGGGCGCCTCCGTCCCAGCTGTCGAGGAACTTCGGACCCTCGGCCGAATAGACGCGTAGCCGGGAGCTCGATTCCTGCCCAAGCCGGATCAGCAAGGCTTCACGCGATTCCGGCGGCGCGGCGGCAAGCGCTTCGGCGATGATCGTGACTTCGCTCTGCGCCTGTTCGACGCGCGCTTCGGTGATCCGCTTCCGGTAGCTGTCGAGATAGAGGAGGCTGCCGGCAAGGATCGCCAGCGCGAAGATGTTGATCGCGAGGATTCGCGCCGTGAGCGACATCCGCCCGGACCAGCGCAGCGCCAGCCCCTGCTCGTCGTCACTCCTCGCCAAAACGGTAGCCCACGCCATAGAGCGTCTCGATCGCCTTGAACTCGCCGTCCACGGCCCTGAACTTCCGCCGAAGCCGCTTGATGTGGCTGTCGATGGTACGATCGTCGACATAGATGTCGTCCTGATAGGCGACGTCCATCAGCTGGTTGCGCGATTTCACCACGCCCGGCCGCTGCGCCAGCGCTTCCAGGATCAGGAATTCCGTCACGGTGAGCGTCACGTCCTTTTCGCCCCAGGTGACCCGGTGGCGCGCCGGATCCATGCTGAGCCGCCCGCGAACGATTTGCGCCGCCTCCTGCTCCGGGCTGCTCTCCGCCAGCGGCGTCGCCCGCATCTCGGCCCGGCGAATGACGGCCCGAATCCGCGCGATCAGGAGCCGCTGCGAGAAGGGCTTGGCGATATAATCGTCCGCACCCATTGCGAGGCCGAGCGCTTCGTCGAGCTCATCGTCCTTGGAGGTGAGGAATATGACGGGGATGGAGCTGCGCTCCCGGAGGCGCCTCAGAAGCTCCATTCCGTCCATCTTCGGCATCTTGACGTCCAGCACGGCAAGGTCGGGCGGATTGTCGATCAATGCCTTCAATGCGGCCTCGCCGTCCGAATAGACGCGGGTGATGAAGCCCTCTGCCTGGAGCGCGATCGAGACGGAGGTGAGGATGTTCCGGTCGTCGTCGACGAGCGCGATCGTTATCGACATGGTCCAGCCGATCCTATCCATTCCCGTCCCACGCCGCAACCAGCG
>NZ_DASVUE010000124.1:0-9160 GCF_036387215.1 Allosphingosinicella sp.
CTCGCCGCGCCCGGCGACGCCTCGACAGGTCAGCCACCACACTGGCCGCGGTCTGATGAACATAGCGCCCGAGATGCTCGATACGGCTCGTGCTGTCCCGCGCGACGATCCGAAGGAAGACTTCCTGCACAAGGTCGTCGACCTCGAAACCGGCTGGAACCCGCCGGGAGAAATAGCGGACGAGCAGGCGCCGAAGCGGCTTCGCCTCGCGGGCGAGTTCGTCTCTTCCGTCGCTGCCATCATCGGGCCCGGGCATCCAGCCACAATGCGGCAGAGCGGCTGCAATAACCAGACCGGGCGGTCGCGCACTTCTCCATGCCGCCCTTGACGCACATCCCGACGCTCACCTCATCCCAAAAAGAGCTTTCGGACCAAATAATTGCCTCGCTGGCAAGGATGACGCCGCGAAGCTGATAGCCAGGCCAGCAGCCGGAGCTGCTAGATATCCGTGCTACGCCCTGCGGCCAGCCGAGCAAGCCGGGAGGTGCAGGTCCACCCGGGTGCCGGCGCCGTTCGAGCTATGAATCTCGACCTCACCGCCGAGCTTGTCGACAAAGGTCCAGACGTTATGAAGACCCAGACCCGTGCCGCCGCCCGAAGCCTTAGTGGTGAAGAACGGACGAAATGCCTCTCTTGCAATCTCGGGCGGCATACCGCTTCCGCTGTCGATGACGCTCAAGGTGACGCAGCCGGCGCCATGGGCGGCGGCGCGGCACCTGCGTGCCTCTATAATCAGAGCGCCGCCGTCCGGCATTGCATCCCGGGAATTCATGGCGAGGTTCAGGAGCACGTTTTCGAGCTGAGACGAGTCGCAGAGCACCGGACGGAGGTCTTCAAAGACCAGGGTCTCGAGTCTGATGTCGTCGCCCAGCGCGTGCCGAAGCAATCCTCTCATCGAGAGCAGTACGGCTGACACCGAGACCGGCTCCGGCGTTTCCTCCTTTCCGTCCGCAGCGACCATCCGGTGGGCCAGGAGGTTGGCGCGCTCGAGGGCGCCAAGTGCATCGTCCAGCCCGGCCGCAAGGTCGCCTTCTGCGGGGCCGGCAATGCGGCGTCGCGCTACTCTCAAGGCGCTGGTCGCGCATTGGAGCATGTTCCGGAAATCATGAGCCAGGTTGCGACCGTTTGCCGCACGCATCCCCGGCTGGCCTTGGGCAGGGCGGGCTCCAGCATGTTCATCATAGTCCGACGGAACAGCCATTGCGTCACTCCCCTCAATTCTCTGCGCCGCCTGCAGAATGAGTGCTCTCCTGCCGGATCCGACGCCGGCTATCTTCCTCGTTCGACCTTGAATTATCGGGTTGCACGGCCTGCCCCGCTGACCGCCTGAGGCGAGAACAACGTTTAACAACGATATATTCGGAGCCGAGGTCGATCCGACGGATCATGCGCCGTCGGCCGCCGCTGCGGTCCCTCGCCACAATCAGAAGAGAGGATCGGCAAATGCCCTATTCCTTATCCCGTGCCGCCATGGCCTCCCGTCCGGCGCCCGTGCCCGGGAGGGCCCGAACCACTCCCCCCGCCGAACCCGAGAATGCCTCTCGCACCCTCACTACCGGTCGCAGCCGGATCGTTAACGAGGCACGGTGGCGGCAGCGCCCGCCTGCCGCCATCGGCGATGAACGATCCCGCATCCTGATCGGCCGCTGGAAGGATCAGGGCAAGGAGGTCGTTGAGCACACCGCCCCCGCCGATCCGGATTGGCTCACTATCGCAGTGGCGCTCCGGCCGAGCGAAGCAACCCTCTTGGTCGACGGTCGGCGCGTCCACGACGGCAAAGTGCGTGCGGGCCTTGCGACCGCGACCGGCCTCGGCCGAAGCGCCACCGCCGAGTTCCGAGCACCTTGCGACATCCTCCACCTGTTCGTCCCAGCGCCCCTCCTCGAAGAATTCTCGGATGATCTAGGAGAGGCCGCACCTCTGGCAAGGATCGACGGAAGCGGAGCGCCGATCTCCGATCCCGCAATAGAAAGGCTCGCGCTGCTGCTCCTGAGAGCATCTGATTTCGAGGAAATGGCCGCGGATCTCTATCTCGACGGCCTGACGATCGCGATCGTCGCCCATTTCCTCAACGCGTCTCAGGCGGGTTCCGCGCCCGAAGGACAGGGGCTCGTCAAGTGGCGCCTGAATCGTGTCCAGGATTATATCGAAAGCAATCTGGCCGAACCAATATCGCTTCAGGATCTCGCCAGATGCGCTGGCCTCAGCCGGATGCATTTCGCTTCGCAATTCCGAGCGGCGACGGGCCTGCGGCCTCACGAGTACCTCATCCGCAGGCGCATCGATCGCGCGCAGGACATGCTTCGGAATTCCGCCATTCCGCTCGTTGAGGTCGCGCTCAGCGTCGGCTTCCAGACCCAGGCGCACTTCACAACCGTGTTTCGCCGGTTTCTCGACGAGACGCCCGGCCGGTGGCGGCAGCTTCAGGATCTGGCGTCCGGACCGCGCTCCGCCTGATGCCGTTCGAGGAGCACCGTGCGTTCGGGGAGGGGCGGTGCGGAATCGAAATATCGGCGTCGTGCTTGCCTTTATTCCGGGACGGCAGCGGCCGGTCGACAGCTCCGGTGAGTTAGAATGCCGATGGTTGGAGATTCAGATGGTCGAGCCCCTCCCCTGCCGGTCGCCGGCCTCAAGGCAAAGCTTCAGGATCGGCGTGGCGATTGCCATCCTGACCGTCTCGACGGCCGCCCTGGCCGGTGCGTCGGGCCAGAGTTTTCATGAGAGCATGGCCGACGCGATGAGCCGGATGCACGCCGCAATGGCGACCGCACCAAGCGGAGATCCGGACCGCGATTTCGCGGCGATGATGATCCCCCACCACGAGGGTGCGATCGAGATGGCCAGGCTGGAGCTGCTCCACGGCAAGGACGAACGGCTGCGCCGCCTGGCGCACGGCATCATCGTCGAGCAGGGGCAAGAAATCGAGCTGATGCGGCACGTGCTGGCGAGCCGGCCGCAAGATGACCGACGCGGCCCCGGCGAGCCGCCTCACAGGCATTCGGCACATTCGGGAGGAGCCCGGTGACCAAGTATTTCACCGCAGCGGCCGCAGCGATCGCCCTTGCCTGCCCCGCCCAGGCCGGTCAGCCTCCGTTCGGAAAGAAGGCAGCCGATATCCCCATCAGCAGCCGCGATCGATTCTATACCTCCGATCAATTTTCCAACACGGTTTCGGTGATTGATCCGTCGGCTAACAAGCTTCTCGGGGTCATCAGACTGGGCGACACGACCCCCGCTAACCTCAGCCCGCTCTACCGCGGCCAACTCCTCGTCCACGGCATGGGCTTCTCGCCTGACCGGCGCACGCTTCTCGCAGTCTCGATCGGTTCCAACTCAGTCACCTTCATCGATACGGCGACCAACAAGGTGAAGCACACGGCTTATGTCGGCCGATCGCCGCACGAAGCCTTCTTCACGCCGGACGGGCGGGAGGTCTGGGTCAGCATCCGCGGCGAAGACTATGTGGCGGTGCTGGACGCCAGGACCTACAAGGAGACCCGCCGCATTCCGGTGCCGAACGGCCCGGGAATGACGATCTTCTCCCCCGACGGCCGATATGGCTACGTCTGTTCCAGCTTCTCCCCTGAAACGGTGGTGATCGCGACCCGGACCAAGAAGATTGTCGGCCGGGTCAAGCAGGAGAGCCCCTTCTGCCCGGACATCGCCGCCAGCCCCGATGGCGAGCAGGTGTGGCTCACCTTGAAGGACATCGGGCGCGTGATGGTCTTCGAGGCGCGGCCGCCGTTCAGGGTCCTGACCTCGATCGCGACGGGGCCGATCACCAATCACGTGAACATCGTCAGCAACGCGAACGGGCAATTCGCTTACGTGACCGGCGGCACCGAGAATGCGGTGAAGGTCTACCGGACCGACAACTTCGCGCAGGTCGCGACGATCCCGGTCGGCTCGCTGCCGCACGGGCTGTGGCCATCGGGCGACGGCACCCGGATCTACGTTGGCCTCGAGAACGGCGATGCCGCAGTTGCAATCGATACGCTTGCGAACAAGGTGCTCGCGTCCATCCCGATCGGCCAGGGACCGCAAGGTGTTGCCTACGTTCCCGGGGCAGTGCCCAAGGGGGATGGGCTCGCCAACCTTTCGCCTCTCGGCCTCGCGGGATCGAAGGTTCTGCTGACGACGAGCGGGACCGGACGGTCCCAGATCACGCTGTTCGATCAGGGGCAGATCCAGACCTTGCAGGCGGCGGTTGCGGGACTTTCGCCAGGCATGCCGTACGTCCTGGCGCTTTCAGAGAGGCCGGATGGCGGAGGCGTGCTCGAGCCGCTCGCGGCCTTCAAAACCAACCCTGCCGGATCGGCGATCGTCAATGCCATTGGACCCATCCGGCAGATCGTCAGGAGCAGCTCGAAAGACGAGCGGCGCTATCTTGTCGTCGCCCCCGGATCTCCGGACGCCCCGGGCCCGCCCGTTCAGGTGCAGGACCGGGACGGCAGCTCGTGAGCCACCGGAAATTTCATCCGAAGGAGGAGAGAATATGACTGGGAACGGAGTAACGGTAGCCGTCTTTGGCTCGCATACGGCTGCGGAAGATGCGCTGAAAACGCTGGAGCGCGGCGGGATCGACCTGCGCCGGATCTCCATCATCGGCCGCGACTATCATTCCGAAGAGCACCCGCTCGGCTTTTTCAACTTGGGCGAGCGAGTTCGCTTCTTCGGCAAATATGGCGCCTTCTGGGGCACCCTCGCAGGCATCCTTTTCGGCAGCTTCGTGCTGTTCATCCCCGTCTTCGGGCACCTCGTGATCCTCGGTCCTCTTGCCGCCACCATCGTCAGCGGCGCGCAGGGCGCTCTCGTTGGCGCCGGCGCCGGTGCGGTCATCGGAGGGCTCACCGCCATCGGCGTGCCGCGTGACAGCGCCATCCGCTACGACGTGCAGGTAAAGGCCGATAAGTTCCTTCTGCTCGTCCAGGGCGACAATGCCGAGGTCGAGCGGGCGCGGGAGCTGCTTGCGGGAAGCGAGGCTGAATCGGTAGAAACCCATGAATCAGCGGCCGCCGAGGATGAGCTTGCGGCGCCAGCCGCCTGATCTTCGGATCCGGGCCGAGAGAAATCCGTCGATGACATGTCGGGTAGCGCGAGCACCGATCACCAGGGCCAATGCCGGCCTGCTTCTCTAAACGGGGAAAACAAATGCGGATGATAGTGGCCAGTCTCCTTCTCCTCCAAGTCTCCGCCGCGGCGCAGGCATCCTCGCCCAAGGCCTGGGCCGAACTGCAACGGCGAACCGAGCGCGCCTGCATCCAGGCCAGCGGGCTCGGGCGCCCGCGCGTGTCGAACCCCGTCATCTTCGATGACCGCACGGGTGCCGTCGCGCTTCTCGTCAGCGGCACCGAAGGACGCGCCGGTGCCGGCGGCATTCCGGTTACGAAATTGTGCCTCTACAATCGCCGCAACGGCACTGTAGCACTCGAGGAGGCGAAAGGATGGGGCGAGCGCCGGTAGTGCTACTCGGCAAGCAGAGCGTGTTGCCGTGGGTGCACACGTTCCTGTCAGCGGTCGTTGCGGCGGGGCTCAGCGCAGGCTGTGCCCCAGGCGAGGATAGCCAGGCCCTTGATAGGAGTCCGGAAGCCGCTTGCCGGAAGTCGGGCGGCAGCCTTCGCCCGGTCGGCAAGCTCCAGTCGATCCAATGCGTCGTTGCTTACCCCGACGCGGGCCGGAGCTGCCATTCCAGCACCCAATGTCGCGGAGACTGCCGCGTGCCAGCCGGCGATGACGCTCGTCCGGGCCAGCCCGTCGCCGGCGTCTGTCAGGCGACGAGCGACCGGTTCGGATGCTGGGCGAAGGTTGAGGGCGGACGGGCGCAGCCGGCAATCTGCATCGACTGAAGCGCCCCCGCGACGCGCGCGCACCGTTCGGTGCGGCCGCCGTGATGAAGCCCCCTATTCTCGTGCGAATTCGAAAGTGGTCCGGGACCTCCGGCTGTACAAGTCGGGGCTCCTATCGGTGCAAAGGAGTCCGCAGCATGGAACCGACGATGAGCAGGGCGCCGACGCTTTCCGAAAGCCGCGAGGTGGCGCGGAACGAGGTCGTGGACCTGCCGCGGAGCCTGAACCTGCTGCTCGCCGACATCTTCGCCCTCTACTTCAAGACCAAGTCCTTCCACTGGCACATGTCGGGACCGCATTTTCGCGATTACCACCTGCTCCTCGACGAGCAGGCGGCCCAGATTTTCGAGATGACCGACGTCGTCGCAGAGCGCGTGCGGAAGATCGGATCGGCAACGCTGAGGTCGATCGGCGAGGTCCACCGACTGCAGCGGATTGCCGACAATGATTCGCCTCACGTGCCGCCTACGGCGATGCTGGCCGAGCTGCTCGAGGACAATCGTGCCCTCCTCGGCGATTTGCGCGAGACGCACGCGCTTTGTGCTAGGGATGGTGACGTCGCGACGCAGAGCCTCCTCGAGGTGTTCATCGATGAAGGCGAGCGGCGGGCGTGGTTCCTCCACGAAGCTTCCCGAGCATCAACCTGAGTGGGGCTGGTCCCCGGGGAGTCGACGAAGCCAAGCCGGGAGCCGATTTCAGTGCAATGCGAGGGTGCTTGCAACGACGTTCACGGTGACGGCGAGCACGCCGATGTTGAAGAAGAAGGCCAGCAGGCCGTGAATGGTCGCCGTGCGCCGGAGCTTCTGGCTGACGATCGCCACGTCCGACACCTGAAACGTCATCCCGAGCACGAACGCAAAATAGCAGAAGTCGCCGAAGGTCGGCTGATCGGTACCTGGAAATTGCAAGCCGGCATGATCACCGCCGGCCGGCCCGGGATCATAGAAGAGGTGCGCATAATGAACGGCGTAGATGAGGTTCGCGAAGAACCATGCGAGCGTCAGCGTCGTCGCGGCCAGCGCCACCTCCACTCCGGATGCACGACCTGCCGCTTCGACCTCTAATCCGACGACGACCAGGATCACGAAGGAGAGAATGGCGACGATCGCGAGCAGCAACGTCCTACCTGCATCGTTCCGCGCCGACAGGCGCCGAATATCGTCGGCTCGAGCTCTCCCCATCTGCAACACAGATAAGGCGAGGAAAGCGGCTGCCGCGCCATCGAAGCCGATGAGCGTGGCGCGACGCCAGTCCATGATGGCGAAAGAGGCGGCCGACAGCGAAAGGAAGAGCAGCAGGAAGATCACGAATAGTGGATGCGAGATGCCTCCCCCTCTCCTTCTCCCGCGAGGCTTACTCATGGAAGGAGGATAGCAGGCCGCCGATCCTGCAAGAAGAAGAGTATGCGGGTTCTCGGCCGCATCTCACCCGAGATCCGCATTCCGCCGTGCGCAGCAGAAATGCGGTTTGAACTTTGGAATCGGTTAGCGTCGATCGCCTGTACTCCTAGCGCTCCAGCATAGCAGCGCAGGATGGTTGCCGATGCTTCGCACTGCAGTTGAGGCGCTGGTAGCGACGCAAGGCGAAAGCCTGGTTCGCACCCGCCCACTCGCCGGCCTTCCGCTGACCTCTGCGGCCAATTCAGGCGCTTGCCCCTCTTCACCTGCAAGTCTGCAATTCTCGAAGTCCCGGCGGAACGCGCCGACATCTCAGAAAGGATCTTCGATGCGCTTCATGGCGGCAGCCCTCCTTCTTGTGAGTGCCTGGAGTGCGCGAGCCGACCCGATCGGCGACGCCGCAGCCATCGCCATGACTCGGCCCGGCGAGCAGATCGTCGCCGGCGACATCAAGCCAAGGCAGCTTGGAGCTCTACTGAGACCCGTGGACGCCTTTTACGGCTTCTGGGCCAACGGCAGCCTGCGGCTCCTCTCCAGGGCCATTGCGGCAGATTTCAAGGATCACACGCTCCCGCCGGGGCGGCCGCAGGGTCCGCAAGGCCCGGCGGCGGCCTCGAGGACGTTCCTGAAGGCGATACCGGACTTGAGGGTCACAGTGGTCCAGCGCCTGGTCGTTGGGGACCGGGTGGTCTCACACCTTCGTTTCACCGGCCATTTCACCGGCACGTTCCTGGGCAAAGCCGGTACCGGCCAGCGCGTCGACTTCATTGCTACGGACATCGTCCGTGTTCGCGGCGGCCGGATCACGGACAATTGGCATCTGGAGGATAATCTTACATTCCTCCAGCAGATCGGGATGATCCACAAATAGGCACTCTCGGCGCAGTTCGCTCGTGGCCTCCAATCGTGCGCTCCGAGTCCGCATGAGACGAATACTGCGGCCATATCAATCCGGACCACCGCCAGCGGTTTATCAGGATGGATCAAGCGCGCGGGAAACCAGCGCGGTATCGGTATACTGGACGTAACTTACGACCTTCCCGGCGGCCAATTTCCACACATGGGCAAAGGGTGCCCGAAAGGATCTCGCCGTCGCCTTGAACGTCCCGCTGTAGGTGCCGAGCGCGACTACAGTTGCACCGTCATCGACAAATTCGTGAGGAACGGTCCTGAAGTCGGTCCACTCGGTCGCGAGCCTCTCCAACACTCCCTTCATCACTGCCTCGGGTCCCCGGTAAGTGCCCGAGAGCGGGAAGCCTTCCGCCTCCACCCAAGTGAGGTTGGGATCCAGCAAATCCGCGACCGCTAAGGCATTACCCGCAGCAAGAGCGGTGTAGAGTGTCCGAATGATATCAAGAGAGGCTCTGTCGTCCATGTTCGTTCCAGACTCGTTATCTGAAGCCCGGCCGCCGGTGCCGGTGCCAAAACACACAGCCTTGAGTTCAGCGCTACTGTCCGCGCCCCTGCACCGGGCCAGGGAAGAACGGACAAGCCCTTAGAGCGGGACGATTCCGCGCCGGCCTTTCGGCAGTCGAGCCACCTGATCCGCGGTGAGGTTGAAGTGCTGCATCACCAGCGAAGGCGGAGTGCGCGACAGCCACTCGGCGAGCGAGATCTCCTCATAATGGGGCGCCCGGAAGATCTCGACGAACTTGAGAACTGTGTCCCCCACATTCTCAACATAATGCCCGAGGTTCCGCTTCACGAGCCCGATGTCGCCTGCTTGGAAGTCGTTGGTTGTCGCTTTGGGGCCTGTGTCGAAAACCGTCATCCGCCCTTTGCCCTGCAGATAATATTGCCATTCATCGGCGTTCGGATGCCAATGCATCTCGCGCATGCCGCCGGGCTCGACCGTCACGAGGGCCGCAGCGACCGTCTTCGAGGCTTTGAAGTTGCTGCTGTCGGCAATCTGTATCT